>JAFGLU010000048.1 GCA_016927865.1 Anaerolineaceae bacterium | reverse complement strand
ATAATGATGGTCGTGGAAAACCAAGTTTATCTTCTTCGAGGCTCTTCCTTTTCCCAGATTGTCCGAACTTTTGTCCGGACTTCAGTGGATTCCCCGATTTTTCGAAACACGTTTTTCGCACCTATTCCCTCTGTGTTACGTATAAGTATGTAGAAAGGATACGAAAATGGAAGCAAAATCAAATTCCAAACAGGCCCCCATCCGGGTCGACACGGGCTCCGGCATCTTCTGGTTCATGGGCTGGTTGTTCACCATCGCCTTCACACAGTTGAATTTCTGGCAAAGCGTTCTGGGGCTGGTTATCTGGCCCTACTATTTGGGAATAGCGCTGCGGTAGAGCGGATTTGGTGTGTGTTGCTAGCGTCAGGTAGGACAAGACTAACATTTATTTCCGCCTACCCGATTTGGATACGGCACGGGGTGCTTTTGTGCATGGGATGAATTGCGCAATCCCCGTGCCGCTACGAAGAGATCGCGCTTGATATAGCACGGGATACAGGGCCAGTACGCTACGGCGTAATTTCGTTGAACACCTGCTTCATCTTTTGGGTGTAGTTTTTGAATGCTTCTCGACCCTTCTCCGTCAGGCGCAGTTGGGTGTTGGGCCGCTTGCCTTTAAAGGTTTTTTCCATTTCAAGATATTCGGCCTCTTCTAGTTTGGTTAAATGAGCTGAGAGATTGCCCCAGGTCAGCCTCACCTGATTCATCAAAAAGACAAAGTCCGCGCTTTCCACCACGTATAGATTGGCCAGGATCATCAAGCGGGCAGGCTCGTGCACCAGCCGGTCAACATCCACCAGGGCAGAGAGATCATTGGAGGAGATAGGCTTATCCACGGCGCGCCTCGGCGGGTGGGAGGGGATGCGTAAGCACGAAGCGGATGAATAGCGCGATGCCCGGCAGAATAATCAGCGCGGCACAAACCATCAAATAGACCGGCTGGTTAAGAAAAATCATCAAGAAAACCCCAACCGCCATCAACAAGGAAATGTAATATCCACGAAGGAAATCTGAGAAGTAGGCAATGAGGGCCACGCTGGGGCCGACAAACATGGCGCCAATGGACGCCACCAACAAATCCATCGCCCTGTGTTCTCCTTCCAGAAAAGCCAACCGCGACTGCAATTCCGGGTTACCCCATACAACGGCGGAAAAAATGACCACCACTGCCTGCAAAGCCACGATGATACCGAGGATGACAGCAAGGGTGCGGCTGCGCCGGCGGCGTTTAGTCCCAAAGGTTGCCTGCCCCATCCGCGGCAGGGTGATGTACTTTTTGCCCAGCCAGAAGATGAGGCTGCTTGCAATCATCCCGGCGACAAATACAACCATCCCAAGGATTGGTGTTTCTTCAGAATCGGTGAGCGTTTGCATGTATGCCATGCAGGCGACGATTCCCCCCATGTTAATATCCAATAGTCCATCTTGGTAGGTGGCGCGAAAAGCTTTTTTCTCGATTTCTTTGAGATTTAATTGGTTAAGCATATACTTTCCTTTGCTCTGCATTTATCTTTGCAATACAGAGTTATTTGTATTATATATTAACCCACTACGTTTGTCAACTGGCATTTCCATAAGCGATCAGAAGGGGATGTCAGACAATCGACGTGCCGAATGTTTAGCCGGTTTTGGACGGTTGTCACTATTGTTCACGCTTCGCTTTCGTGCATAATAGATTTGTGGAGTCTCTAAAGCATACCGGCATAAGAGGCCGCTCGGGGGTGTGGGACGCATGTATATGCGACTTGCACCCCTTATCTGTCTCTACAGGTCGAGTATGCAGCGAGACGAAAAAAGTGTGTAATAATACCACTTATAAGACCCTGGTTATCTGTTTATCACAGGAGGCCTGAATGCCCGTAAAGGGACGCGTGGTTGTAAGCGAGCTGTATTGCAAGGGGTGCAATTTGTGCGTGGCAGCTTGCCCGCAAGATGCACTCCGGTTGTCCGGCGAGCGATTGACCGCCAAAGGATACCACCCTGCTGAGCTGGCGAATGATGCCTGCACCGGTTGTGGAATTTGTGCCATCGTTTGCCCAGAAGCCGCCATCACCGTCTACCGCCAGGTACTGCGCGCCCGCGCAGCCGGCGGCGAAGCCTAGGAGGACCCTATGGCACGCGAATTGATCAAAGGCAATGAAGCCATCGCTGAAGCTGCCATTCGAGCAGGGCTGCATGCGTATTTCGGGTACCCAATTACCCCACAGACCGAATTACTGGAATGGATGTCGCGGCGCATGCCCGAATTGGGTCGCGCCTTCGTCCAGGCAGAGAGTGAGCTGGGCGCCATTAACATGGTCTACGGCGCTGCTTGCGCCGGAGCGCGCGTGATGACCTCTTCTTCCGGACCAGGAGTAAGCCTGATGATGGAGGGAATTTCCTACATCGTGGGTACCGAGGTGCCCGCGGTGCTGGTGGATGTGATGCGCGGCGGGCCGGGGTTGGGCAACATTTCCCCCGCCCAATCCGACTACAACCAGATCGTACATGGTGGTGGGCATGGCGACTACAACTTGATTGTACTGGCGCCTTCCAGCGTACAGGAAGCCATTGATCTGACCGTGGAATGCTTCGACCTGGCCGAAAAATACCGTACGATGGCTGTACTGCTGCTGGACGGCAGCCTGGGCCAGATGATGGAACCTGCCGAGCTGCCCCCCATGATGCCCGTGCGCGAGACCTTCCCGGCCTGGGCAGCAACCGGCGCGGTAGGCCGCAAGCCCAACATCCTAAGCTCCATTCATCTCAATCCGCCAGACCAAGAGGTGACCAACCTGCATATGCTCCAACGCTGGCAGACCGTGGAAGCGAATGAGGTGCGGGTAAAAGAATATTACATGGAAGATGCCCGCTTTGTAGTGGTTGGCTACGGGTCGGCGGGTCGGGTGGCGCTTTCGGCGGTGCGCGCCGCGCGCGCCGAGGGCATCCCGGTAGGGCTGCTGCGGCCCATTTCGCTCAACCCCTTCCCTAGCAATATGATCTCCAAACTGGCCGACCGGGTGGAGGCGTTCCTGGTAACGGAAATGAGCACCGGGCAGATGCTGGAAGATGTGCGCCTGGCAGTGGCCCACCGCCGGCCGGTCGAGTTTTACGGGCGCGTGGGTGGAATAGTACCCTTCCCGGATGAAATCCTCGAAGAGATTCGCCGCCTGGCCAAAGGCCCGCTGACCCTGGAGGGCCACCCGCGCAACCGCTGGCTGGCGCGCATGACTGGCGCCAATTAAAGGAGATTAAAGCATGGCTACCATAGAACCTATGCTTGAAGAGATTGTATATTCACGTCCCGAGTCCCTGACAGATGCCGCTACCCACTATTGTCCTGGATGTACCCACGGCGTGGCTCACCGTTTGATTGCCGAAGTAATAGACGAGATGGGCCTGCGCGAAAAGATGATCGGGGTGGCTTCGGTGGGCTGCTCGGTCTTTGCCTACAATTACTTGAATTTCGACTGGGTGCAGGCTCCACATGGGCGCGCCCCAGCCATGGCTACCGGCGTCAAGCGCGTGCTGCCCGACAAGATGGTGATGACCTATCAAGGCGACGGCGACATGGCCTCCATTGGTATGGGTGAGATTGTTCATGCTGCTGCCCGTGGGGAGAACATCACCGTGTTTTTCCTCAACAATGCCAACTACGGCATGACCGGCGGGCAAATGGCCCCCACCACGTTGCCGGGCCAGAAGACCACCTCCAGCCCTACCGGGCGGGACGTGGAGAATGCCGGTTTTCCTATTCGCGCTTCAGAGCTGCTCTCCACGCTGGACGGTTCCAGTTACATTGTTCGGCGCAGTTTGCACGACGCAAAAAACATCCGTCTGGCCAAAAAGGCTATCCGCATGGCATTTGAGACACAATTACGTGGGCTGGGGTTTTCAATGATCGAGATGTTGTCCAGTTGTCCGACGAACTGGGGCGTTGACCCCAACCAAGCCCTCGCCTGGGTAGCGGAAAAGATGGTGCCTTATTACCCGCTCGGAGATTACAAGATCTCTGAGGCCGTCAAACAGATTCGCATTTAGGAGGCTGCGCATGCAAACCGAAATTATTGTGGCGGGTTTTGGCGGTCAGGGCGTGCTTTTTGCGGGCCAGCTTCTTTCTTACGCCGCGATGGACGAAGGGAGAGAAGTCACCTGGATTCCATCTTACGGTCCTGAAATGCGCGGCGGAACGGCCAATTGCACGGTCATTATCTCGGATGAAGAGATCGGCTCGCCGCTGGTGAAAAACCCGCAAGCGGTGATCGCCATGAACCTGCCTTCGGTGGATAAATACGTGTCGTCCGTGCGGGCTGGCGGGGTGCTGGTGGTGAACGCCTCCATGGCCCCCCGAGAGGTGGAACGCCAGGGCATCATCGTGGTCAATGTGCCTGCCAGCGAGATTGCGGAAAGCCTGGGCGACAAACGCATGACCAACATGGTGCTACTGGGGGCATTGCTGGGTAATTTACCCGTGCTACCCCTGGAGTCGATTGAGAAAGCACTGAAGGCGCACCTGCCCGCCCGACATCACCGCCTGCTACCACTCAACTCGCAGGCCTTGCAGCGCGGCGCGGAGTATACGAAACAGCCGGTGGTTTAAAAGAGATTGTTCGTGGTCACTATCTCAAACCCTAAGGGTCTTTAAGACCCTTAGGGTTTTTTTTAGGTTGTTCAAATTGACATTAATCAAAGATTAAAATTTCACATTCATGGATAATAGATTGCGCTTGTAATTCGCAGAAATTTCGCTAAATTGGCAAAAGGAGGGGCATGAAACTTCCCATCATCGTTGGGGTGGTTGCGTTGGTTGTTGTGCTGGGTACGTTCCTCTATGTCAGCAACTTCACTGTTTATCTGGGCGACGACCCGACCACGTGTAATAACTGCCATGTGATGGATGCGGTCTATGAAGGCTGGTTCCACGGCGGACACCGTTCCTGGACCACCTGCAACGACTGCCACACCCCGCACGAATTCATCCCCAAATATCTGGTCAAAGCGCAGTCGGGCTTCAATCACGTTTCAGCGTTTACCATCGGCCACCTGCCCGAGCCGCTGCGTGCCAAACCCCACACCAAGGAAATTATTCAGGAAAACTGCTTGCGCTGCCATGCAGAAACTGTTCAGAACGTGGCGGACGGGCAGATGGATTCGGAACGTTACTGCTTTGAATGCCATCGTGATGTGGCCCACGGCCAGCGCGGTATCTCGATTCTGCCTTATCAGGACAAAACCAAATAGAGAGGTTACTTTATGTTGAAAAAATACTCTCCCACCATTCTCATTTTGACCGGCATCATCGTCGTCCTGGCTGCGCTGCTGGTGGCGGTGCTGGTATTCATCAGCAACCAACCCGCTCCCGACCGCGGTGTGAAACCCATGATTGAAATCGCCGCCCTGGAACCGGACAGCGCCAAGTGGGGCTTGAACTTCCCCAACCAGTACACCACCCTCCTGAAGACCAAAGAAAACGCCACTAAAACCACCTATGGTGGGTCAATTGCGGTGGACAAGCTGGCCGAAGACCCCATGCTGGTGACGCTATTCGCGGGATACCCCTTCTCTAAGGGTTACACCGATGACCGGGGTCACATGTGGGCGCTGGAGGATGTGCGCGAGACCAAGCGTGTTAATGAAACAACTCCTGGAACTTGCTATTCCTGTAAATCGGCGACCAACCCGAAGCTGTGGAACGTAATGGGCATGGCGGAATATGACAAAACGCCCTTCAGCGAACTGGGCCAGCTCATCGACCAACCCATTGGCTGCGCCAACTGCCATGAGGCCGGCACCATGAAGCTGGTAGTAACTAACCCTGCCTTGAAAGAAGCCCTGGAGGCACAGGGTAAGGATTGGACTACCTTCACCCGCCAGGAAATGCGCTCGCTGGTGTGCGCCAACTGCCATGTAGAGTACTACTTCGCGGGCGAGGGCAAATATCTGACCTTCCCCTGGGCCGGCGGCACGAGCATTGAAGATATCGAAGCCTACTACACCGAAATCGGCTTCACCGACTGGACTCACCCCGACTCTGGCGCGCCCATGATCAAGATGCAGCACCCGGAATATGAGACTTACACAGCGGGCAGCACCCATTACAATGCGGGCGTTTCCTGCGCCGACTGCCACATGCCTTATACCCGGGATGGGGCGGCCAAGTTCTCGACGCATAATGTTCAAAGTCCGCTGGTCAACCCGGCGGCTTCCTGCGGCACCTGCCATACCGACGTGGATTATGTGGTCGGGCGGGTGAACATCATTCAAGAAAGCGTGCATCAGACCATGATGGCAACCGAGAGAGCGCTGATGGATGCTATTAACGCCATCAAAGCGGCGGCAGAGAATGCCAACGTGGATGCGGCCAAGCTGGAAGACGCGCGCGCGCTGCACCGCTCGGCTCAACTGCGCTGGGATTTTATCGCCGCCGAGAACAGCATGGGTTTCCATAATCCAGAAGAGGCTCTGCGCATCCTGGCAGCCGCCACCGATCTGGCCCGCCAGGCGCAACTGGCTGCCGAACTGGCCACGAAGTAGCCTTCATCAATAATTCCAACCGCCACCAATCCCTAAATACCTATCCGAGAATTCGGAAGGGAAGTAATTTTGAGGTTATTGCAGGTGCGAAGCACCCGCAATAACCTCAAAATCGCATATCTCTCCAATGATTTTTTGGATAGGTCTAAGAGTCTCAAAAGGCCCTTAGGGGTTTTGGTTCAGGTGGAATCGGCGTGGTGAAATCTGGTACCTGCCCGGCGATTCCTAGAGAGCCGGGGTTTTTCTTAATGATATAATTTGACCAACATCATCCCTGGTAGGTTTTCATGAACGATACCGTAACTCGTGGCCGCGGCTTATTAGAACCTTTTCTAGCCCGGAAGCGGGCCCAACAAGCGAACCGCTTGATACCCGCAGAATGTCGACAGGGACGCATTTTGGACATCGGCTGTGGATCTTACCCTTACTTTCTTTCGCACACCTCTTTTAAAGAAAAATTTGCCGTTGATCAACTTTCACCCAAGTCTGAAGTTGGGGATGTCAAGTGGCATACGCTGGACTTAAATCATGCCCCCAAACTTCCTTTTGAGGACAATTATTTCTCAATCATAACCTTGCTTGCTGTTGTCGAACACCTTGACCCTACCGCCTTGCAAATTTTATTTAAGGAAATTAACCGAGTTCTTATGCCTGCTGGACGTGTTATATTAACAACACCAGCTGCTTGGAGCGACACCCTATTAAAATGGATGGCCGGCGTAGGGCTTGTGAGCGCAGAAGAAATTCATGAGCACGTTTATGCGTATACTTTACCATTGATCGGTTGGTATTTTGGCTCTGCGGGTTTTGAAATGACACGGCTGAGTTTTGGTTATTTCGAATTAGGCTTAAATTTATGGGCTGTGGCGGAAAAGTGATCAATAGAACACGCTAACCGGAGGAGTTCAGGAAGGAGGTGCTTATGTCCAATCCGCGCACGGTGCGCGCCCCACGCGGCACACAGTTGACCTGTAAATCCTGGCTGACCGAGGCCGTTTACCGGATGATTCAAAACAACCTGGACCCCGAAGTGGCTGAGCGCCCCGAGGATCTGGTGGTATATGGCGGGCGTGGGCAGGCAGCGCGCAGTTGGGAGGCGTTTGACGCCATTTTGGATTGCCTTCGCAACCTGGAAGATGACGAAACTTTGCTGGTGCAATCTGGCAAGCCGGTGGCGGTGTTCAAGAGCCATCCCGATGCGCCGCGCGTACTCATCGCTAACTCGAACCTGGTGCCGCATTGGGCCACGCAGGAGCATTTTGACGATCTGGCCCGGAAAGGCCTGATCATGTACGGTCAGATGACCGCCGGCTCGTGGATCTATATTGGCACCCAGGGCATTCTGCAGGGCACCTATGAGACCCTGGCGGCTTTGGCCCAGCAGCGCGGCTGGAGTTCGCTGAAGGGCAAGTTTGTGCTCACCGCGGGTCTGGGCGGCATGGGCGGGGCGCAACCATTGGCCATTACCATGAACGAGGGTGTGGGGCTGGTGGTGGAAGTGGACCCGGCTCGTGCGCACCGCCGCCGCGAGATCGGCTACGTGGACGTGGTGGTAGATACCCTGGAAGAGGCCATGACCCTGGTTGAAGAAGCCAAGGATCAAGGTTTGCCCCGCTCCATCGGCCTCATCGGCAACGCCGCCGAGATCTACCCCGAGCTGGCCCTGCGGGGCGTCATTCCGGATGTGGTCACCGACCAGACCCCGGCCCATGATGTGCACATGTACGTGCCAGCAGGGTTGAGCGTGGAACAGGCGGACGAGCTGCGAATCAAAGACCCGCAGGAGTACGAGAAGCGCTCTATGCAATCGATGGCACGGCACATCGAGGCCATGCTGGAATTTCAGCGCAAAGGTGCAGAGGTGTTCGATTACGGCAACAACTTGCGCCAGCGCGCTTATGATTACGGCGTCAAAGACGCCTTCAACTTCCCTGGCTTCGTTCCGGCTTACATCCGCCCGCTGTTTTGCGAGGGCAAGGGCCCCTTCCGCTGGGTGGCGCTTTCCGGCGACCCCGAAGACATTTACCGCACCGATGAAGCGGTGAAGGAACTGTTCCCCGAAGACGAGCATTTGCAGCGCTGGCTGAAGATGGCCCGCGAAAAGGTGCCTTTCCAGGGGCTGCCCTCTCGGATCTGCTGGCTGGGCTACGGCGAGCGCGCCAGGGCGGGATTGCGCTTTAATGAGATGGTAGCGCGCGGCGAGGTGAAGGCGCCCATCGTCATCGGGCGCGATCACCTGGACGCCGGATCGGTGGCCTCGCCTAACCGTGAAACAGAAGGAATGCTCGACGGCACCGACGCCGTCAGCGATTGGCCCATCCTAAACGCCCTGATTAACACCGCGAGCGGCGCCACATGGGTATCCTTCCATCACGGTGGCGGGGTGGGCATTGGTTTCAGCCAGCACGCCGGTATGGTCATTGTGGCCGATGGCACCGAAGCAGCCGCCAGGCGCTTGCAGCGGGTGTTGACCACTGATCCGGGCATGGGGGTGGCCCGGCACGTCGACGCTGGTTACCCCGAAGCCATCAGCGCCGCTTTACAGCGCGGCGTGAACATTCCCATGATGAAGAAATAAATGCGCAACCTGAGACTCGTTTTTTTTGTTGCAAGCATTTTAGCCGGCCTGGCCATTGGGATGCTATATGGTTGGGTGATCAACCCGGCTCCTTACAGCAACCTGGATGCGACCACCTTACGGGATGACTATAAGGCCGATTATGTGCTGATGGTAGCGGAAGCATATCGTCAGGACGGCAACCTGCCGCTGGCGTTGCGCCGCCTGAGCCTGATCAGTAATGACAGCCCGGCCCAGGTGATGGTGCGCACGCTGGTGTCAGCCCGCGATTTGGGCTATGCCCCCAGTGACCTGGAAGTGCTCTCCAACCTGTCACAGGCGGTGCAGGGCGCCGGACCCTTGTCCACGGAGGCGCCATGAACGAACGGCGCGGGCACTGGTACCTGCTGACGGGTTTGCTCATTGGCGTATTGCTGGGAGCGCTATTTTCAGTGGTCTGGTTCCCAGTCCGCTATACCGATGCTGAACCTTCAGCGCTGACCGAATCCGCTCGCAGTGAGTATCGCCGCTTGATCGCCATTTCCTACCAGGGGGACGGCAACCTGGAGCGGGCTAAAATGCGCCTGGCGCTGCTCAACGATGAAGACCCGGCCCGCATCCTGGCTGCCCAGGCGCAGCGGGTGCTGGCTGAAAACGGCTCGCCAGCCGAGGTGCGCAGCCTGGCGCTGCTGGCTTCTGCGTTAACGGGCGGCCCGCTGGTGGAGCCGCGCGGCACCGGCCCGCTGCCCACGTCTACCGCCACCCAAGCCACCCTGGAAGCCACCACCGAGGAGACTCTGGCGGCAACCGAAGAAGTTTCCCAGGCTGTCCTGACCGCCACTCCGGTCTTCACGCCCACCGCCACCATTACACCGCGCCCAACCTT
Organism: Anaerolineaceae bacterium; assembly: GCA_016927865.1. Lineage (GTDB taxonomy): Bacteria > Chloroflexota > Anaerolineae > Anaerolineales > Anaerolineaceae > Anaerolinea. Next base: position 33,168 of record JAFGLU010000048.1, on the reverse strand, counting down.
CACTCCCCGCCCGACCGCTACGCCGTTGCGAGTTGAGACCAACCCCTTCCGCGAGGTGGGCAGGCAGGAGATTTGCGACAACAGCCTGTTGCCGAACACTCTGGCGGTACAGGTGCTGGACATCAATGGTCAGCCGCTGGCGGGCGCGCGGGTCACGGTGACGTGGACGGGCGGGCAGAGCGTGTTCTACACCGGCTTTGCTCCCGAGATGGGCGCGGGGTATGCAGATTTCACCATGACACCGGGTGTGGAATATAGCGTGAGAGTCGGCGAGGCCGGCGAGAAAGCGGAAGGGCTTTCGGTGCCGGCCTGCGGGGGAGGTTGGTTGGTGGAGTTTAAGGAGGGGGGTTAGAGACAATCTCCTTTAAGTTAATGACTACTTAACATAAGAATCAGGAATCGGAAGTTCAGTGAAATCCAAAACGCCCAATTCGATAATTAAATCAGGCTCAATAGTCATCAGAATAGTCTCTTGATTGTCTGGAAATGTCAGCAAGAAAGACTTTACAGCAATATCGAGGATCAGAGCATAACGGCCCGGTTTAATATTGGTGATTATAAATTCGCCGGCCGAATTGGTGAATGAACGCGGTGAAGTCACCACATCCATTTCTGCAACTATCTCAGCACCTTCGCTATTGGTAAGTGTTTGAGCCAAGAACAAATTCACATTGACAACTGGTCTTCCATTCAACAATATAGTACCCGTAAGTGTTCCAGTGCCGCTTGCACTTGGTTCAGTCTGAATGGAAGTGTCCGGATTTGGCATCTCTATTGGGTAAGCAGTCTCGATAATAACAGGGTAAGCATTCTCTATGTTGTCTACTGGGGTACTTGCTAAGTTTTCTGTAACAGCCGAAGTTGCTGAGGTGCTCACGCCTGGGGAGCATGATGTCAACAGAAATATTAGTGCAATAAGAAAATATTTTTTCATTGAGCAATCTCCTGAGAGTTTAATACAATAAAGGGGTACCTGGACGGTACCCCTTTATTGTATCGTAAAAACGTTAGTTTATTAGGGATTGATACCCTCATAAGTCAACAGGTTGTCAGGTGAACCTGTACCAAGTTCATTCACTACGGTCAAGATCTTGTCAGTAGTATCCTCGGTTGTATAGGTGTTGTCCGTATATGTCCTACAAACGGCGGATCCAACATACCGATCCTGTAGAACACCATATTGAGTGATTGTTACACTCTTTCCTTCACCAAGACCATCAACACCCGTATCTTGTGTTGTAGCTACACCGGCGAAGGTGCATTTAACATAGGTAGTTCCGGTGCCGACATTGATCACATTGAAGGCTGTATACCAACCAGCATTCCTATCAAAAATTGTGGGCATGAACACCGAGTTGGTAGCGGTTGCAGGGTCGAAAGCGCTGTAAGCCGAGCCATTCACACCTGGGATTTTGAGTTGGTTTACAAGTACTGCCAGATCTTGGTTCGTCGAGTTAGTTGTCACTTTAGCTGAACCTAAGAACCTTTGACCATTTACGCAGGTCTCAGAAATTCCCGGCGTATCCTTCATAAAGACATCGGTCGTAAAGATAACCATTGTCTTAGCAGGAACCGTCCGAGTCTCGGTGCAATCTGTCCCGTATTGCCCGGCAGTGTATGAAATGGTCACATCAGTGGATTCAGCGCCAAGATTATACACCTGAGTACCGGTGATGTATTGAGCATTATTCTGGTTAATGGTTGGCATTACGGGCAGCTTGGAACCTGAAGAGAAACCAGTGTATGCCAGAATATTCGAAGTGCTTTCCTGCAAGACAACAACCACGATCGGTTGGGTGCTCGTAAGAGAAGCTGCAAAGGTTTTGAAAGTCCCGTGGATGGTTTCGTCTTTCTGATAAACATTTACCGAGGCATTAGGGGCAACAATGACAGTGCTATCAACCCCGATCCCTGTAGAAGAATAATCAATTTGGACAGTTGCAGCAACTGAACCGGTATTCTGAATGCTGTACCAAGAATCGAAGCCGGAGTTCGCTTTATGGAGCAGTGGGAGATAGACATTGGGGCTGCCAGCAGCGCGCCCATTATAAGCTCCCAAGACGGTTAAGGAAGTGTTTGTGATGTTCGTCACTGCCGCAACAGGCTTGCTTGACGAAATAACAACCGAACCGCTGAAACCTGCGGGGGCATGGATCGGGAAGAAATTCTTAACCCCAAAGCCATCGATCGCAATGGGATCCGTGACCATATTCTGGGTGCCGCCCGAGCCATCAGCAACACCGGCGTTGTAATAAGTCACAAGCAACTCACCAGGATCAGCACTCAGGTTCTGAACATTTACACCAGATGTGTAAGTGAACTTCTGCGCGCCAACGACTCCGACTATCGTTAGAATAGCCACCGTAGCAATTACAGCAATATTAACCGATCTCTTGACGAACATAACAAGCCTCCTCTTAAGCTATTGTTTTCAATCTGCTATAAGAATACTATATTAAAAGCCGCTAATCAATAATTCTTTTGGATTATTAGTTTATCCTACAGTTTATTATGAATGAAACAGACAAAGCATTCTGAGCGGCCAACTACTTTTCGATTATAGGCTGAATCAGCTGTGAGATAATAATCACACATGCTGCCCACAGCATCTCAAAAAAAATAAAACCTACCCGGATAAACAGTGCAATGATTACAGCAAATGAAGATGGGATTACACTTGAAAACAACAGACTAATTCCTACCTCATTGAAGCCCAAGTTACTTGGAAGGAATAATAATATATAAGAAAGAGCGCCGATTAGCGCCCATCCCCCAATTATCATGGTCAAGTATGAGACTGAAATGCTTAGCACGGAATTAGCAATAAAAAAAATAATCGTCCCACTTAAACCCCACAAAAGCACATACAGCATAAGCCAGACAAGAACATCTTTATATTGAAATTCAACAATTTCTTTTCCGAACTTCATAAATATCCAACTGATGATTCGCGGATGCAACACAATTAAACCGATCAGGGATATTGGAATAAAAATCCACGGCGCTGATATGAATTCTGAAATGGCCCCTATTCCAAACATGAAAGCGACGAGTATAGCTGATACGACAGACACGATTGCTTCGATTCCACTCGCAATCGCCGGAATAGTTATAGGGATTTTATAACGAGCATAAAATTGGGAGCGATAAGCAACGTACCAAATTGTTCCTGGAATACGCCTTGCTAACATATTTATACAAAAATGGCGAAGATTTACCGTAAATCCAATAGAGACTCCCAGACTTCTCATAATCATGCTCCAGATAATAGAGCCTAGTAATAAGGCTACTCCATCTATTCCAAAAGCTATAAGTACGAAATGCCAACGAATTTTCCAATCGTAGGATTCGAGAAGGTTCCTGTTTTGATAAACCAAATAGCCGAGTATTATTGTTGCAATGAGGAAGAACAGAAAGGATTGGAAATATAAGAGCGCTTTATTTTTGGAATGAAGGGACGCAAAGTTTTGCCTCATTATTTGCTTGATTTCTTAATTGCTATCACACTCATCTGCGTGCCATATCCCGTGAAAGCCCAGAGGGAAAAAATTGGAAAAAGTAGGATTCTAATTACTGGATGAGATAACACAGTAATTACAAGCTCCCGGGTTGATTTTTTAACGTTTTTGGCGTACAGGAACATCCGTAAACTCAGCAGGAATCCCATATACTCACCATTGCTCGTATCGATTCTAAGGGTTGTAAAACCTTGATTCCGCAGAATTTCTTTGATAGTCTTTCTGCCAAAAACAAACAAGTGCCGAGGGGAATCAAATCCAGACCAATACATAGAAAACAACCTGGAATCTACGCTGTCAACATTGGGTAGTCTTAAGATAATGATTCCATTAGGTTTAAGGATTCGATGGATCTCTCTGAGGGAAGAGGCGGGGTCATGAAGGTGTTCTAACACATCCCACAACGTAACCACATCGAAGGCCATATCATCATATTTTGCTTCTTCTAGCGTGCCGGTAAAAATGTTCAGACCGAACTCTTTTTGCGCGAGTTCGGAAGCGACGGGATTAATTTCAACTCCTTGCACAGTCCACGCTCGTTTCTGCTTCATTTTGTTCAAAAACAACCCACTTGCACAACCCACATCTAGTAATGCGCCTCCTTTTCTAACATTTGAGACCAACTGCACTTTTGAGCCTAATCCAATCTCCAGGAATAGCCTGGAAATCGTTTTATTTTTCAGAATTGCCAGTCCGGCTTGGTAAGGTTCATAGTCGTCTGGATAATGATTAATAATTTCATCAATCTTAGGCCTTGGTGATTGGTAAATCAGTCCACAGTTAGTACACTTTACAAGAGTTGTTAGAACATCGTCTCGCTCCAAAAGCCAATCTTTTAAATGATAAAGCCGTTGCTGTTTTTCGCTACCACACAAATTGCAAGTCGTTACGATTTCCATTGACCGCTCTCCACATAAGCTTTTTGAGGCGTATTCCAACCTTCGGCCCACCCCCTAAAAGAATATTTAATATTAGAAGGTTGTCCATCCATCAAATCTCTTAATGAGTTTCTTAACAATCTGAATAAGCTATATAGAAACATTAACATTAATCGGACACCTTTTGAATATCGTCGAAAAACCCATATTTGGTTTCGAGTCTGCAAATAGCGAGTACGCGGCTTCTGCTTTCCCATGATTGCCGAAATTTTATGCCACATTTTGGCTGAAGGAAATGCAGCAACCTCGTATCCAGCCAACCGTAGCCGCCAACAAAAATCCACTTCTTCAAAGTAAATAAAGAGAGAATCGTCAAATGCTCCTATATTTTCGTATACAGATCTATGGACTAACATACCGCATCCATGCACAAAGTCAGAGGGGATAATTTCAGGGTATTCATCTCTCCCATCTTTTCCTTCCCAAGAATTCAGTGTAAGCATAGTTCCTGGAATTAACTTATCTCCCATGTATGCGATTCGATTAGGTGGGTCGAAATAAAGAATCATAGGGCTGAAGACAGTATACTTTTGTCCGTATTTCTGGACAGCTTTATCAAACTCGCTAAAAAAATTCGGGGCTACCAAAGTATCGTTGTTCATCAGGAATACCCACACTGCCCCAGCGCTAATTGCATACTGGATACCAGCATTACTACCACCCGTATAACCTTTATTGGTGTCTAAGGCTAGAATGTTTAACTCTGGGGGAAAAGCTTGTTTGATATACTCCACAGAATCATCTGAAGAATTATTGTCAACGATAATAATTTTGGAGTAGTCAAGGCCAGCATTCGCAATAGAACGAACACAGTCTACAGTATCAGGGGCAAGATTAAAATTAATGATTACAACTCTAATTTCATCGAACAGGCTCACGACCATCTCCTTATACGTGGATATTGCGTATTATAATATATTGTTCCTGTTCAAATTGAGGTTTCCACGAAAGGATGAAATATGACAAGCTTAGTCACTGGAGGTGCAGGCTTTATCGGTTCGCATGTAGCGGAAGAGTTAATAAAGATCGGCGAAGATGTGGTTGTAATCGATGACCTTTCGGGGGGCTACCAAGATAATATTGTCGACCCCAGGATTAGCTTTATACACGGATCTATAAATGATGAGATTTTGGTAAAGAAAATCTTTGAAAAACACAACTTTACCTACGTTTTTCATTTGGCTGCGTATGCAGCTGAGGGTCTTAGTCACTTTATCAAATCGTTCAATTATTCGAATAATTTATTGGGGACTGTAAACCTGCTGAATGCTGCAGTAAATTACAACATTAAGAAATTTATTTTCACCTCATCAATTGCGGTTTATGGTGAGTTGCCGCCTCCAATGGACGAAGAAATGACTCCGCGACCTGAAGATTCTTATGGCATCGCAAAATATGCCGTTGAACTCGAACTTCGGGCGACAAAGAGGATGTTTGACCTTGACTACGTTATTTTCCGCCCCCACAATGTGTATGGAGAGAGGCAAAATATAGGGGACAGGTACAGAAATGTGATCGGAATTTTTATGAACCAAATATTGCAGGAAAAACCCATGACGATTTTTGGCGATGGGGAGCAATTGCGTGCCTTTACTTATATTTCCGATGTGGCTCCATTAATCGCACGGGCTATTCAGATTCCTCAGGCGAGCAATCAAATTTTCAATATTGGTGCAGATACTCCTTATACACTTAATCAATTATCTTTGATCGTGGCTAATGCCATGAATGTTCCGCCTAATGTGATCTATTTGCCAGAACGAAGAGAGGTAAAGTATGCGTTCACGAAACATCAAAAAATTAACTCGATTTTCCAGCCGCCTCCACAAGTATCCCTGGAGGAAGGAATTAATAGAATGGCTGAATGGGCGAAAAGGGTTGGAAGTAGGGAAAGCAAAAACTTTTCTTATATAGAAATCATGAAGAATCTCCCACCATCCTGGGTGGAAAAATAGAACTGGTTTGAAAGTAATGAAAGTCTTATTCTTATGTGGTAGGGCCCCTGGTTATCCAAGAAATCAGTCTCTCAGATCTACTCTCAACCACTTTGGAGATGTTGATCTGGTAGCCCCAAAGCTGTTAACTCGTTCAATCATTGCTCGGAGTGCTATTTCTTACCTGGAAGCAACAAGAAAATTAATTACCAATCGGTACGATTTAATATTTGTTGGATTCTTCGGACAATTATTGGCACCTCCAATCGCAGCTTTAAAGAAAGCGCCAATTCTGTTCGATGCGTTTATTTCTGCATACGATACTTTAGTGTTTGATCGAGAAACGATCAGGCCGCATTCAATATTTGCCAAATTAATCTTCGCCCTTGACCGAGCTTCATGTAATGTTTCAAACCGCGTTCTCCTGGATACAAAGACTCACATTCAGTATTTTGTGAATACGTTTGAATTATCTGAAGCGAAATTTGATGCAATTCCTGTGGGTTGCGATGATAACTTGTTTGTGCCTCGAAACTTGAGCCGTGTGGGAGGAGATATGATAGTCCTTTTTTACGGATCTTTTTTACCAGTTCATGGTCTTGAAATTATAGTTAAAGCTGCAAAGCTCTTGGAAAGCCGACCCATAACTTTTCGCATTATCGGCGAAGGGATGAAATATAAGGAGATAATTGCTCTAGCAAGTGAAATAAAAGTCAATAATGTGACCTTTGTTCCGTCTGTTCCTTTATCATCTTTGCCAGATGAGATTTCGAGCGCTGATATTTGCCTGGGTGGACATTTTGGACACTCCGAAAAAGCGAAAAGGGTCGTCTCAGGAAAGACATACCAATGTATATCAATGGCAAAGCCTACAATCGTTGGCGACAATGAAGCGAACTGCGAATTACTAACTCACAATTATGATGCTTGGTTTTGTAAAATGGGCGATCCCTTGGCTTTAGCAGAAGCCGTCAGGAAATTGGCTGACGATCCAAATCTAAGAAAGAAAATTGCCACAAATGCACGGGATACTTACTTGAAAAAGGCCAGCCAGAAAATATTGAATACTATGATGAAAGAAGTTTTGGAAAAAATACGAGAATAGATCATGAACTCTCTTTCCGAACCCGGTTTATCTCCTCCAAGAAGATTGCAAAACTTCTTTCCCACGAAAATTCCGCGGCTGTGATTGGTCCATTTTTTCTTAATGTTGCCTCTAGTTCTGGCTCTTCCAAGATCCGAATAATTGCCTTGGCGAGCTCAACAGGGTCTTGCGCCGGAACCATTAAACAATTCACCATATGTTTAGCATATTCCCGTCCGCCCCTCGAATCGGTCATCGCAACTGGGGCTCCACAAGCCATGGCCTCTAAAGGTGGAATACCAAACGACTCCCACCACGAGGCGGAAACGAAGACGTCACAACTTGCCATTAAGCGAGCTATCTCTTTTCTGTCTGGGCGATAAATGAATACGCAGGGAATCGATGAAGGGATTTCGCATCTATCCTTGGATACGAACCACACTTTAGCATCAGGTTTTGCTTTATACACATAATCCATAGCTTCCCAAAAGTCATACCATCCTTTTCGGGGTCTCATATCACCCAAGAATAGGATGCTTTTGGCTTGGTCTTTATTTTCATTGCGCTCGTCTGCAGTTAACGGATGCAGAAATTCGACATGGCTAAGACCTACGCGACAAACCACTACACGTTTGCCGCGAACACGAGATTTCAATTCTTCTTTTGAGTGTTTAGAGAGCACAATTGCACTTTTATGCCAGCGAAGTGCATTCTTTGCAAGCCAAAAGATTACCGGTCGATCAAGGAACATTTCAACATAGTCTTGATAAAACCATACTGGAGTTCCTTGTCTCAATAATATTGAGGCTATAAATGTGGATACAGTCGTCGGTGATTGGGTAGAAATTATGATGTCAGATTTTGGAACCAATCTGGCGAGTTCTATCGACAGTCTTGCCAAATTGATTAAGGAAAGTTTCCCTGCTCCAGAATGAGCGGTTTCGCGAATCTCTATAGTGGGGGATAGCTCTTTTTGGATATCAGCATCAACCGTCTTTCCGGGTACCACAAAAACGATTTTGCGGTGATCATTGGCCAAACGATTTGCAATTTCAACTATATCTCGAACTCCTCCAGAAAGACGGAGGGAAGATAATATAAAGGTTATAACCATGCTCTTTCTCTTCGCGTCATCCGTAGGGGTTCTCAAAGCTAATAGGGCGTTTACATATCACAGGGTTCAATCGGTGATCATAGACAATGCCTTCTTTATCTAATTCGATAAGGACATCCATACACGGAAAGTTATTACCATCGGGCCTGACGATTATTTCAAAATACCTTCTTAAAAAGTCATACAGGCTGGATAATGAGTATTCAATTTTATGTGAAGGCCAGTTTGGTGTGAGGTTGTTTTCATCCAACCCGCATGGGGTAGATAATAAAAGAAGTCCACCAACTGAAAGATGCCTTATTATATTTTCCATCATTATTTCACGGTGGGGCAGATGTTCAAGCGTGTCAAAAGAGATGATTACATCGAATTTGTTTTCTCCGATAGTATTCGTCCACTGTGATATATCCCCAAATTTATACGAAAGGTTAGAAAGCGAATAATTGATATTCGCTTGCGATACAGCTTTCTTATCATAGTCTGCGCCCAGAAAAAATTTTGTCGGCGAGCTTAGCGCCATAATGTAGGTTCCATATCCTGAGCCACAGGCAATATCAAGAACCAAATGAGCATCCGGAAGACTCTTAACGACCTCTCGTGCCCAATAGTAACGAATTAAATGATGAGCAGCTGTAACATTGCGAGACTTAATATAGGGCTCTAAGTCGATCCCCAAGTTAGGAACAAAGTGCTCATTGTCCACATAGGGGCTCTTTATCTTGTTGATCATCTTAAGAAGTGAAAGCAATCCTTTTTTTATCATTTTCTCACCTACAGGAATCTTTACGGTTAAATGGCTTCATATAGTGGTTATTTCTGGAGAATTTCAAAGACCCAAACGTGATCATGATGGTAGACAATCCTGAAAAATGTGTCCTCAGCCAATTTCAATGGATCTAGCACTGTGCCCGAATTATTCACCCTACCTTGTTGCTGGCCAATGTAGACGTGAGTTACACCGCGCTCCTTTAACATTTGCTGGACTTCTGGTGACGTGACCCCGCTACCCTCTATCGCCGCTGTTAATAGATTCACCCAGGCTTTGTAGTCTGGCCTGGGACCTTCTTCGATATCATATAGCAGCGGCGGCAGAGTAGTACTTCGATGGCCTGCTACTGGCAACCACCAACCGCCATCACTCCCGACTGCTGAAGAGCCGCGAAATGCCAGGAAGGAATTCACCAGAAAGATCGCATCCTCTGGCAAATTTTGATCAATCCACGCCATCGCTTTTTCATCAGGTCGGGTCAGGAGAGAGTGTTTGATCGGATCCAAAACCGTGATTCGATCCTTAAATCCTAGCGTCGCGACCAAGAAAACCGGCAGGATAAGCGCGACCCCAGCCCAACGCGCGTGATCCAACTTCACCACCTGCATCAACCAGACTATCCCTGCCCCAAACACAACCCCGATCCACAGGTAAGCCATGATTAATATTGTAAAATTGCCAATGTTCTCATAGATAGATAGCCCCAGCCAGTGGTTGTTTACCAGCACTAATGAAAAGAAAAACCACAAGATGAAGCTACTAAGCTCACGCTCTCGTTTCCAGAAAACAACCAGGCAAATCAGTATCGCTGCTAACCACAAGGACAAAGGATAGTAACTCTCTAACCCAACGGCATCTACAGGAACAGCTGCGCCTTGTCCTGTAGTAGCGGTTGCCCCGCTGGTCCAGATAGATATGGTGCGATTTAACAGTACCCCGCCATAAACATTGATGAACCAGGGGAGAAAGACTATTCCCGCTGAAGCGCCCATGACGACCATGTTTCTAAAGAGGAACTTATATTTTGGGGTCGTTCCAATCAAGAAAATTCCCCTTGCCAGTAATAGCAACGCTACCAAAATCAAAATCCGATAATGTGTCAAACCCAATCCTGCCAGCACAATTCCGGTTCCGATCGCCAGTCGGTAATCCGCTTTCTCGCGCTCAAACGCTTCGAAAATCATCACGATCGCAACCGGCAGGATTACCTGCCCGGCTAACTGCGTATACCGACCCCAATTCACATAATACATCGGGTAATTGGATAGCAGTCCCGCGAACAGCACCGCCACGACCCCTGCCCAGCACTGCCCGGTGAAGCGCACGGCCATCGGGTACACTACCAGGACAGCCAGGATATTGAGTATCTGCCCGACCCATAACGTGGACTGAATTGCGCCCAGGTTGGTCACCCAGTGAAAGACGACCGTAGCAGCATGGAACCCGAAGTGATAGGTGAAGGAATGCAGGTCCGCATAGGGCAGCCAGGAAGAGAACAGCCCCTTATGATCAATGAGCAGTTGCGTGATCATCGTGTGCTGGTAGGAGTCTCCCCAAAACGGAGCGTTAACTGTCCGAATCACCCAAAATCTTGAAAAGATGATCAAACTCACCACAAAAAATAAGGCGATGCCTTCAGCGGTTAGTTTGGGCAGCCGAATTTTCAGCGGCAAGAGAGTCTTGCGCCGAGTCCATAATGGGTAAAGGAGATAGACAAGCGCAGCCCCACCAGGGACCCATGCATAAAACGCTCCTGCTCGAATTCCAATAATGTGGGTGAACAAAAACAGGATGGGGTAAACAGCCAGGCTCACCCCGGCAGACAAGGCCACCCGGCTGAACCAAACCGTAGACTTGACCGAAGGCAGAGCTAATGGAAGCATAACCCAACCGGGTAAAACATAGAGGAAGATCATAACCAGCAAGAAATAGATCCAGCGGAGACCCTCTAGGAGCAGGCCGCCTATAGCCTGAGGAATGTCGTAAGCCAGTCGAAAGGCAACCTGCTGGTCAATGGGCTCGTGGTCGCGATAGGCCGAACCATCCACGTAGCCCGCTCCAGGCCCGGCTTTGACAACAATCGTATCTGGATCAGCAACGGCGATGAAAAAGTAGTACCCCTTGAGTGTAGATTGCTTGATCGCTGGGAAGGAGAATCTGTAATACCCTGGACCGTTGAGTCGGTCAGCAGGCAGCCTTGCAGATGCAAGGTCGGTGGTGTCATGTGGGGTTTGGCGCACATGTAATGTCACTTCACTTTGCAGATCGTTGGGAGGTTCCAGATACACATCGATCCCTGTCAAGCCGTTGAAACTGGCGTAGAAAGTTTGACCAACGGGATAAGTGCCATCCGCATAGATTGTTTCGGAATAATCTAACTGCTCGGCATTGGTAAACGATCCACAACCCGATAAGATCAGGCTGACCAACAAGGCGAATGCGAGCACTCTCCGGAGTCTAGGTTTCATATCACGATTATTCTAGATTTTCTTTGCCAGATCCAGTCGGAGTCTCCCCCCTCCTCTGCCGATACAGCACCTCTTCCAGAATCTTCCGATTGAACGCGATCAAATCTGCCACCAGGCCGATCATCAGCGTCTGGAAGCCCACGATGGTGAGAATCGCCGCCAGGATCAACGACTGCACCTGGTTGACTTCATTTCCCAGGATGTAGCGCGTGATCACAAAGCGCACGCCCAGCGCCACGCCCGCCAGCAGGATTAAACCACCTACCAGACTGAACACCCGCAGCGGGCGGTACATGGCGTAAGAGCGCACGATGGTCACCGAGGAGTTCTTGAGGTAATTGGTCACCGTGCGGATGAGGCGCGAGGGGCGCGTGGGCGGGTTGGTGCGGATGGGCACCGACTTAACCGAAACGTGCGTGTTCCCTGCCTGGATGAGGGTTTCGAGCGTATAAGAATACTCGCTGAGCACCAACGTGCGCAAGGCTGCCTCGCGGGTGATAGCTCGGAATCCGCTGGTCGCGTCGGGCACCGAGATACCCGCTGCCTTGGATACTACCTTGCTGCCCCACACCTGCAAGACTCGCTTGATGGGCGCAAAATGTTCCAGGTTGGCCACGCCCCGATCACCCACCACGATTTGCGCCTCGCCCTTGAGGATGGGCGCCACGATGGTGGCGATATCTCCGGCGAAATACTGGTCATCGGCATCGGTGTTGACGATGACATCGGCTCCCAGGCGCAGGCTGACATCCAGCCCCGCCGAGAAAGCTCGCGCTAGACCCAGGTGGTTGGGCAGCGACAGCACATGATCTGCGCCGGCGGCTCGGGCCACCTCTGCAGTGTTATCCCGGCTGCCGTCGTTAATTACCAGGATTTCCACCTGGTCGAATCCTTCCAATTCGCGGGGCATTGTGCCGAGCGTGTGAGGGAGAATATCGGCTTCGTTATAGCAGGGGATCTGAATAATGAGCTTCATGGATTTCCTGGCAAGGGGTTCGTCGGATGAAAGTATACCATAAGTGCCCCTAACGCCCTTCCTCGATCCACAGCCGCTGCCCATCGGTGGTCAGGTGCAGCCAATGCCCCTCCGCCGCCTCCAACACCTCGCCGCCGGGCAGGCGCAGCCCAGAACCATGTAACAGGGCCTGAAAGTTACCGTAACGCAGCAACAAGTCACAGCCTTCGGCAGAGGCTACAATTTCTGTAACTACTTCTCCCATCCTCAAGGTTTGGCCAGCGTACACTCGCTCATTGGGAACATCCCGTAAGCTGGATTCCAATTCCTCTGCCGTGGCGCTATTGGGCATCGTGGCGCAGCGGTACACGGCGCGCGGCGAGTAGTGCTTGAATAAGCCTTCCAGTGCCCCCAGGCTGGTGTCCGGCCCGGGGTATAACCAGCCATCCAGCCAGCGCACGCCGGGCGGCAGCCTGCGCGCCAGCGCATCGCTCAGCGCTTTCTCGCTGGCCGCCCCGCCCACCAGCAAAGTGAGGCCCTCCGGCCCGCGCACCAGGAGGGCTGTCTGCCCGTCCGTATTGAACAAATAAAGGTGCAGGCGTCCATCCGCCCCGGCAAGCGCGGCTCGCCAGGCAAACAGCGCCAGCGCGCCTACCACCACGATCACCGCAACCGGTTGAATGCGCTCTTTCACTTTTACCAACCAACCACGGGCAAAGGTGAGCCCCAACAGCAGGGCGTAGTACAGCGCAAGCAACAGCGGGTGGATGGGGTCAAGAATCAACTCGCTGCCAGGCTGCCCGCCGAAGATCTCGGCAATGCGCACGCTGTAAGCCAGAAAAGGCCAGGCCGCCCAACTCAGAACCTGCCCCAAGGGCAGCCAGATCAGCCCGCCAATCACCGAGAGTCCGCCTAGCACCATCACCAACGGTTGAGGTGGCAGGATGAGCGGGTTGGCTAGAAATGTGCCCAGGGATAATCGTTGAAAGTGAAAGGCGATGATCGGCAGGGTAGTGGCCTGGGCGGCCAGGGTGAACAGCACAAACTCGCCCAGCGGCCCGGCGATTTTTTGCGCGCGCTCGGGGGCCAGTTTGCGCTCCAGCAAACGAGTCGCGGCGCCTTGCAGCGGCCCGGCATACAGGATCAGGCCCAGCGTGGCGGCGCATGACAATTGGAAGCTGATATCCCACAGCAGCCCCGGGTTGCCCAGGCACATGGCCTCCGCTGCCAGCAGAAGCGAGTTCAAGCCTCCGGCTGGGCGGCCAATCTGCACTGCCACCAGGGCCAGGCTGCTCATGATCAATGCCCGGACGACTGCCGGGTTGGCTCCCACCAGCAGGGTGTACAGCGCCAGGGTCCCGATGGCGCCCAACGTTGCCCAATTGCGCCGCAGCAAACGACCAAAAAGCGTAGAGAATAACCCGGCCAGAACAGCCATGTTGAAACCGGAAATGGCAATGATGTGGGAGGTGCCGCTGCTTCTGAATGCAGCCTCAACGGCCTCGGGCAGCCCCGAGTCATCCCCCAGCAGGATACCGGTTAATAAGGGAGCTTCGGGCACGGGATACAACCTGGCAATGACCCCGGCGGCCCGATCACGCAAGCGATACAGCCAGAACAACGGCTTACGACCCGCCTGCCGCTCCAGCAACTGCACATAGGGATAGGTTATGCTGGTGTAGATACCGCGGTGAGCCAGGTAGTCACGGTAAGAGAAGTCCTCGTTTTGCATGGGCGTAATCGGAACACCGATCAGCATCAGCCGGTCGCCATACTGCCACTCTGCGCCACGCGGCAGCATGACCACCAAGCGTCCCCGCACCGCCTGGGCAGCTTCCACGTTGTCAGCGGGGGCAATGGTCTCGGCTTGCAAGTATAGGAGGGTGACCTTCTCGCGGCGGTCGGGCGGCGCCGTGACCACAGCCGTCAGCCGGACTCTGTCCCGGTCATTGTGCCAGATCAGGTTGGCAGAGCTGTCTCCCGGTTGTGCCAGGATATAACGCAGCCCACCCGCTCCCAGCGCGGCGATCAGCAGCAGGGGGGGAAATTTCATGGCCGGGTGGCGGCGAGTGAGAAAAGCCGTCCAATTCCAGGGCAGCCGAACTAACGCAATTTGTGCTGCGATAGGCAGCAAGAGAATGACCAGCCACACCCCCCAGTGCCCGCGCCAGGCCGAGGCGAGCAAAATTCCGCCCAAGAAGGCCGGCGTGAGCCACACGAAAGGCAAGGCCTACCCCCTCATCTCCACGGCTTAGCCCAGTATTAAATCATCCAGGGCACGCTTGGGAACGTGGTGACCGTCCTGCTCATCGCGCCAGTAACGAATATCTCCTTCAGCGTTGAGCGGGTCGATGGTCACTGCTTCGGCAGGCTTTCCCAGCGCCAGAACCAGCAGGATATCGTAACGCGGCTCGATCTGCAAGATACCGCGCAGTTCATCACGCTTGACCGAACCGAGGATGCAACCACCCAGGCCTTTCTCCACGGCGCCCAACAGGATGGTTTGCGCCACGATGCCGTGGTCGCAGCCAACCGTTTTGCTAACAGCGGTGTCGTTGAGGATGACAATATAGGCTGCTGGACGCTCTCCTTCCTCGGGACCGGGCCAATCTTTCAAGTATCCCGCCCAAGAAAGGGTAGGAAAGATTTGGGCGTTGATTTTGGGGTCAGCCGATAGAATGTATCGCAATGGTTGGCGATTAGCCGCCGATGGCGTGAGCCGGGCCAGATCCACCAACTCGCGCAAAGTATCCAGGCTGACCAGCTCGCTCTCTACGAAACGGCGGTAGCTGCGATTACGAACAATCAGGTCGCGAACAGACATCGGAATACCTCCAGGTTCATTGGTCGCCGTTGGATTCTTCGCTGCTTTCAGCGGCGGCTAACAACGCTTCGGCCAGGCGGCGCGCCTCGGCAGGGGTTACGTAAATATTGGTCTCGTCGGCGCGGAAGATCTTCTCATCCTGCGGGCAAGATTCATTGATCTCAATGCAAACGCAGTCAGGGAAAGTCTCGTCCTCACACTCGAAGTAGACGTCAACACTCAGACTGTCATCGAGCAAATAAATCGGCATACGCTCCTCCTGTTACGCACTGGGGCGGAGATATGTGGATTCTCCAAAGACGGCAACGATCTCTCCATAATACACGCGATGATAATCCTTACGGGGATAATTCTTATCCAGGTTGGGATCGAGGAAATGGGTGGGATCGAAGTCTTGCCAGTAAATTTTCTTGCACTCGATGGTCAGGGCCGCCTCGGCAAACACCGGCGCCGCCACCTTGGATGCCGCGATGGGGGTCAGATGAGCCTGGATGGACTTGTCAGTTTCCCGGCCCGAAAGGCTGCCCAGCAATTGCAGATCGGGGCGAAAATCGGGCGGAAAACCGCACAAGGTGAAGGTTGGGTATTGCTCCATGAATTCAAAGGTGTAACGGTGCGGGCGCACCACCACCTGGGCAAAAGGCCGCCCCCACATAGATCCCAGCGCCCCCCACGAGACGGTCATCTCGTTGAATTTGCCGCTTGAAAAATCGCCGCTGGTTAGCAGCAACCACTGATCTTCCCAAAGGGAGTAAGGGGTCGTGACAAACCGGTCAACAGGGATTGAAATGCGCGCCATAGAACTGACCTCCAGAAAAATATCGTAACTGCGCAGAGGATGAGGAAAGTTCCCGAGTTTGAGGTTTTTACACGTGCTTCGCACCCGTAAAAACCTCAAATTCAGATCTCATCCACCTCTGGTTGAGTGGGTACAAAACACCTTTTACAGTATATAACAAAAAATCGCTTCTGTTCAGGCAGTTGGGCGAAAAACCTTATCCAAAATTTAACTGCTCAAATTCAGGCTTCTTCCGCCTCTGGCTGAGTAGTTACTCCAAAATTCCAACAAAACTACTTTGCCATTGC
Organism: Anaerolineaceae bacterium; assembly: GCA_016927865.1. GTDB lineage: Bacteria > Chloroflexota > Anaerolineae > Anaerolineales > Anaerolineaceae > Anaerolinea. The sequence goes on along the minus strand of JAFGLU010000048.1, from coordinate 16,478 downwards.
CGCATTTGTCTTTAACCAGGGAGGTAAAGCACTTACCTTAGTTCGCAAACAAACCTGTGGGGCTGCGAGTCTTCAATCCATCGAGTTTTTGTGAAAAGCAGGGGCTTGAGCCCCGCAAAATGGTAGAAAGGTGACATCTTAAGCGCCGCTTAAGCCCCGAATAAGAGTGAATAGAAATGGCCAATAAGAACCGGCGAGTATGCTGAGTTCATAAGCTTGTGCCGGCAATTCAATTTCATCCGGCGCTCATCCAAAGGAGGATGTGATGAATAACAAGCGGTTGATTCTCACCAGGCTGGTTTGCATGGTGGTGCTCATGAGCGGGTTGCTGCTGATGGCGGCAAACCCGGTCTCTGCCCAGGCGCCAGACGACGATGTCCAAAAAATTGACATCGGCTCTGGCTGCGTATTGGTCGTCGGTCCCAAAGGCGGGCAGATTGATTGCAGCAGCGCCAAACTTCAGCCAATCGTGCCCGTCACAGGCAGCCCCGCCCAGTTGGGTTATACCAAGCTCGATATTGGCTCCGGCTGCGTGCTGATCGTTGGGGCAAAGGGCGGCGATATTCTTTGCGGGAGCGAGCCCCAGGCGTTGGTGCCCGTTACCGGCTATCAGACTCGCCCTTCCGTCAATAAGATTGACATCGGCTCTGGTTGTTATCTGGTCCTCGGCCCCAACGGTGGGCAGATTGATTGCAGCAAGGGCCAAACCCAGGCGCTCGTGCCCGTCACCGGCTCCCAGCCCGTTTACACCCGCATCGACATCGGCTCGGGGTACACACTGGTTCTTGGGCCGGAAGGCGGCGAGATTGTTTCCGGAGATGATTAGGCGCACGGCGTAGCGCGGATCTTCTTCTGGAAATTCCTCCAATTGCTCCGGTAGGGTCTACGGCGGCCCGCCGGAGCAACAGATTTGGATCGTTAGGAATTACCCACGACAATTCCCGGCGATCCTTTTTTGTATCTTCCTAAAATTGAAGTGTGTGGAGCGCGAAGTGCTCCACACACCTCCATTTTAGGAATTTTCCACCTCTGGCTGAGTAGTAATGTTTATGTACAGGGATGAAAAGAAGGGGCTTGTATTAATAGGATAAATTTGGTAAACTTACATTGTGAAAAATAACACAAACACAGCTACCCTGAAATAGAGAAGTTCCGAATTTGAGGCATAGCTGAATAGCTACACACAATCTACGGTAACCAGAGGAGGTTCCGATGAACGAAAACCAAACAACCCTGCCCCATGTCGTGATTGTCGGCGCCGGATTCGGCGGACTGCGCGCAGCGCGCGCCCTGGCCAAAGCTCCGGTGCGCATCACGCTGCTAGACCGCAACAACTATCATCTCTTCCAACCGCTGCTCTACCAGGTAGCGACCGCCGGACTCTCGCCCGATGAAATTGCCCAACCGGTGCGCGCCATTCTGCGCTCGCAGCGCAACCTGGAGTTTCGCCTGGCCGAGGTGCGCGGTGCTGACCTGGCCGCTCGCCGCCTGGATACCGATCAGGGTTCGTTGGAATATGACTACTTGATCCTGGCTGCCGGAGGTGTGACCAATACCTTTGGCATGCAAGACGTTGCCCGGCATGCCTTTGGCTTGAAATCGCTGGAAGATGCCGTCGCCATACGCAACCATTTACTGCGCCTTTTTGAGCAGGCCGCCCAGGAAAACGCCCCCGCTCGCCGCAAGGCCCTGCTGACTTTTGTCGTGGCGGGAGGCGGCCCCACCGGGGTCGAGTGCGCCGGGGCCATTTCTGAACTGGCCCAAGTGGTTCTGCACAAAGATTTGCCTGGCCTGGCCATTCAGCGCCCGCAGATTATCCTGTTGGAGGCAGCCCAGCGCCTGCTGCCCGCCATGCCCGAGCGCTCCGGCGAGTTCACCGTGCAAGCGCTGGCCGAGAAGGGCGTGGATGTACGCTTTGGGACTGCCGTAGCCGGCTATGACGGGCGTGTGGTGCGGCTGAAGGACGGGGAAACACTCGCTACGCACACGCTGGTGTGGGCCGCCGGGGTAGAGGCTGCGCCACTGATAACCGCTCTCGGGCTCCAATCCGGCAGCTTGGGACGGGTGCACGTTTTGCCCACCCTGCAAGTGCCAGAGCACCCCGAAGTGTACTTGATTGGCGACGCCGCTCATCTAGAGGGAGAGGACGGGCGCCCGCTGCCGATGGTTGCGCCGGTAGCCATGCAGCAAGGCGATCACGCCGCTCGCAATCTGCTGCGTGCAGCAGAGGGGCTGGCCCAACAGCCTTTCCGTTACCGTGACCCAGGTATCATGGCTACCATTGGGCGAAACCGGGCTGTGGCAAAATTGGGGCCAGTGGAACTGCGTGGCTGGTTTGCCTGGCTGGCCTGGGTGGTGGTGCATATCTTCCAATTGATCGGCTTCCGCAACCGGATGATGGTGCTGCTGGACTGGGCCTGGAATTACCTGGTCTATGACCGGGCCGTGCGTGTGATCGGCCCAGAACGGCGCGCCCGCACCAAGGAGTATGCTTCTTAAAAAGCCGGATAAATTTGCGGGTAAATAATTCCCCGTGGCAAGGTTTTGTGACCAATCCCTTGCCAAAAGGCAACCATTTCGAAGTATAGGGGTTGTATTTGGCAAGGGAATAAATTTTAATGTGGCCTTACAGACAGCGTTAGAGGTTAGTCCGATGAACTGCGTGAACGCAGAGCAAAAAACATTTGACTTTCCCCAAAAAAGAACAATAATAAATTTAATGTCATCGGATTGATGCTATGGATACCCTTTTCGAGTTGCTGCCCTTCAACTTATGGGCAAGCCTATTGAAAAACCTTTCATAACACGTTTAGCGTGTTATGGGGCCGGGAAGGTTCACTGTTCTTTTAGATTAGGATACGGAGGATAATGATGAAACTTCAGAAACCCAAACAAGCAACGTTCTGGATCGCCGTGGTTTTGGCTGTACTCGGCATGTTGGGCCAGTTTGCTAGTGTTTCCGCTTTAGCGCCCTACGCTTTCTGGCTGGTGTTGGCGGCGTTTGTGCTGCTGGTCCTCGGTGTTTTGCTCGACGGCATTTAACAACGATTGAGGACCGGCCCGGCTTCAGACAGGCCCCCCAAATCTTGCCGGCCGTGCTCAATCGACTTTTGCGTAGAACAGGAGCAACCTCTACTATCCAGTGGAGGTTGCTCCTGTTTTATAACGTATCTACTTACCCATATTGGGCTGAGCGGGTTGAACCAGCCCGATTGCTTGCACAATGACTTGGTGAGAAAGCCACTCAGAACCTCTCTGACGTATAATATATTTGTCGATATGAGAATCTTCAATGGGAGGTCACGATGAGTTTCACCTTCACCTGGTACGGACATGCTACCCTGGGCCTGGAGACGGGCGGGCAGCACATTCTGGTCGACCCATTTTTCACGGGCAACCCGGCCGCCAGCACTACCCACGATAAAGTGCCAGCCGATTTTATTCTGGTCAGCCACGGGCACGGGGATCACGTCGGCGATGCGGTGGAAATTGCCAAACGCACCGGCGCGCTGGTCATCAGCAACGCCGAGATTGCCGGCTGGATGAGCGCCAAAGGGGTCAAAGCCCACGGGCAGCACATCGGCGGCGGGCACCAGCACCCCTTCGGTTACCTCAAGCTGACCTTTGCCCTGCACGGATCGGCCCTGCCGGACGGATCGAACGGTGGCAACCCGGCGGGTTTCTTGATTACGCTGCCCAGCGGCGAGAAAATCTATATGGCCCAGGACACGGGCCTGTTTGGCGACATGAAGTTGATCGGCGACGAGGGCATTCACCTGGCTGTGCTGCCCATTGGCGACAACTACACCATGGGCCCCGATGACGCTCTGCGCGCCGTGGAACTGCTGCGCCCCAAGCACGTCATCCCCATTCACTACAACACCTTCGGGCTGATCGCTCAAGACCCCCAGGCCTGGGCGGCGCGGGTGCGCGCCCAAACTTCGGCGGTGGTGCATGTGATGAAACCGGGGGAGAGCCTGGCTTTCTAAACTGGTTCAATGGGAACTGGCGTGGCGAAATCCGCATTTTTGGATGTGAGGGCGTCGAAGCCGCCCTCACATCCAAAAATGCGGGGCCTACCACGGTAACTCTTAGAGAACCCCTAAACTCTTAACATTTGTTCTGGCCGAAAATGCTATAATTAAGCCATCCAACCGGAAGGGCGGTCGTCTTTCGATTTAACAGGTATATGTCATTCGTACATCTTCACGTCCACACCCAATATTCGCTGCTGGACGGCTTCTCTGACCCGAAGAAGCTGGTGGCGCGCGCCAAAGAATTAGGCATGCCCGCGGTGGCAATTACCGATCACGGCACGATGTTTGGCGTGATCGAGTTCTTTAACGCCGCCCAGGCAGCCGGGGTCAAGCCCATCATTGGCCTGGAAGGATACATGGCCTCGCGGAGCATGAAAGACCGGGATGCCCGCCTGGACAAGCAGTCGCACCACTTGCTGCTGCTGGCCGAAAACCAAACCGGTTACCGCAATTTACTCGAGATTGCCTCCGCCTCACAGTTGGACGGCTTCTATTATTATCCGCGCATCGACCATGAATTTTTGGCCTCTCACGCCGAAGGTCTGATTTGCACCACGGGCTGCATGTCGTCCGAAGTATCGCGGGCCATTCGCAACCACGGCCCCGAAGAGGCTCGCAAGCTGCTGGACTGGTACTATGAGGTTTTTGGCGCCGATCGCTTCTTCTTTGAGCTGCAGCACCACGAAATTCCGGAGCTACTGGAACTAAACAAAACGCTGATGCAGTTGGGCAAGCGCTACAATGCCCGCTACCTGGCCACCAACGACGTGCATTACATCAATCGTGAGGACGCCCGCTTGCAGGACATTCTCCTGGCCATTCAAACCGGCTCGCTCATCACCGACCCCAACCGCATGAAGATGAGCGTGGACTCGTTCTACCTGCGCTCTCCGCAGGAGATGAGCGCCTTGTTCCCCGAGGTACCCGAAGCCATTAGTAACACGCTGCTGGTGGCCGAGCGTTGCAACGTAGATTTGACCAATAAGGGCTATCACCTGCCGCGCTTCCCGGTTCCCGAAGGCCACACCGCCGAGACCTATTTGCGCCAGTTGTGCGAGGAAGGGCTGCTCCGCCGTTACGGCGCGCACGCCGACGATCCCGAGGTGCGCCAGCGCCTGGAGTACGAGTTGGGCGTCATCCATCAGATGGGCTTCGATGCTTACTTCCTGATCGTGTGGGATTTGTGCCGCTATGCCTATCACCACGGCATTTGGTACAACGCCCGCGGCTCGGCCGCCGGCTCGATGGTGGCCTATACCCTCGATATCACCCTGGTGGAGCCGATGGAACACGGCCTGATCTTTGAGCGCTTCCTCAACCCCGGGCGCATCTCCATGCCCGATATCGACCTGGACTTCCAGGACGATATGCGCTCGCGCGTGATGGAATATTGCGCCCAAAAGTACGGCAGCGACAAAGTGGCCCAAATTATCACATTTGGTACCATGGCTGCCCGAGGCGCCATCCGCGATGTGGGCCGAGTGATGGACATTCCACTCAGCGAAGTGGACCGCATCAGCAAGATGATCCCTGCTGTGCCGGGCAAGTCCGTCAGCATCCATGATGCCCTCGAGCAGGTGCCCGAGTTGAAGACGGCCTATAGCGAAGCCGAATACCTGAAAGGGTTGATTGATACCGCCGGGAAGATGGAAGGCGTGGTGCGCAATGCCGGCACGCACGCGGCGGGCGTGGTGGTCAGCGATGAACCCATCGTCCATTATGTGCCCCTGCACCGCCCCACCAGCGGATCGGAAGAATCGCCCATCAAAGCGGTGACTCAGTTTGAGATGTCGGTCATCGAATCGCTGGGCCTGCTCAAGGTGGACTTCCTCGGGCTGGTGACGCTGACCATCATGCAGCGCGCCTGTGATCTGATCGAGCAGCGCCACGGCATCAAGCTAAATCTAGACAACATCCCTATCGATGACAAGGAAACGTTTGACTTCCTCAGCAAAGGTCACACGGCAGGCGTGTTCCAACTGGAAGGCACGGGCATGACCCGCTTCCTGGTGCAAATGCGCCCCGAAAACCTGGATAATGTCATCGCCATGGTGGCCCTCTATCGCCCCGGCCCGTTGGACTTTATCCCCTCCTACATTCGCCGGATGCACAAGGAAGAACAAGTCGAATACCGCCACCCGGCGATGGAGCCTATCTTCGAGGAAACTTACGGCATCCCGGTGTACCAGGAACAGATTATGCGCGCCGCAGTGGATTTGGCCGGGTACACCCTCTCGGAGTCGGATGAACTGCGAAAGGCCATTGCCAAGAAGCAGAAAGATAAGCTGGAAAAGCACAAGATCAAGTTCATCAAGGGCGCCGAAGAACGAGGCATTGAACACACCACCGCCGAGGGCATCTTCACCGACTGGGAAGAGTTTGCCCGCTATGGCTTCAACAAATCCCATGCCGCCGATTACGGAATCATCGCGGTGCAGACGGCTTATCTCAAAACGCACTACACCGTAGAGTACATGACCGCTCTGCTCTCGGCGTCGAAGAACGATACCGCTAAGGTGGCCGCCTATGTGGCCGACTCGCGGGCCATGGGCATCCAGGTGCTGCCGCCGGATATCAATACCAGCGGCTGGGACTTCACCATTGAGGATCATGAAGATGGCAAGGCCTCCATCCGCTTCGGTATGGGCGCGGTGAAAAACGTGGGCCAGGGGCCGGTCGATATGGTCTGCCAGGCCCGCCAGGACGGCCCCTTCACCTCGCTGACCGATTTTTCCACGCGCGTGGACCTGCGCCAGGTGGGCAAACGCTCGTTAGAATGTTTAATCAAGGTGGGCGCATTTGACCGCTTTGGCTCGCGCTCGTCTTTACTGGAAACGCAAGAACAGATCATATCGGTCAGTTCCAGCCACTTCAGGGCGGCGCAGAGCGGGCAGTTGAGTTTCTTCGGCGCGGCGGTGGGTGTGGAAGAGCAAGACATCGTGCCCGGTTCAGCGGGGCCGGTGAACAACCGCGAGCAGTTGGAATGGGAGAAAGAGCTGATCGGACTATATGTATCCGACCATCCCCTTTCGCCTTATCAGACTGCCCTGCGCCGGCGCACTACTCACTTCTCCAACCAACTGGCCGAAGTGCGCGACAAGGCTCCCGTCACCGTGGCTGGAATTGTGACCCGCTTCCGCAACCACCAGACCAAAACCGGCAAGACGATGGGCTTTGTGACCCTTGAGGATATGCAGGGCAACATCGACCTGGTCGTGTTCCCTTCCACGTGGGAGAAATACCATTCGCTCGTGATCCCCGACGCGGTGCTGATTGCGGAAGGCAAAGCCGACACGGCCAACGGCGACCCCAAAATTTTAGTCGACAAGCTCTTTGAAGTGTCGCTAGAAGACATTCCGGTGTCAGACGAAGGCGGCTTGTCGGCCTATGATTTCGCCGATGTCATTTCTAGCGAAGACGAAGATGGCAACATTTTTGACGCCCCTGTGGCTCCCCTCTACCAGGTGCCCGAGCGCATCCCCGAGCCCGTGGAATACATGCCCGAAGCCGAGGAGATCGCTGCTCCGCCCCCCGCGCAGACAGCCCGCCCGGCGGCTCCAAAACCCGCGCCCAAGCCGGTGGCAGCGCCAGCGCCCGCCCGCCCGGCGCCGTCCGCTCCGAAGCCTCAGCCTGCCGCCGACCCGCTGGAACCGCCCGAGATGCCCGACGACTGGCACTTGCTGATGCAAGACAGCCAGCCGGTTCTGGGCGAAATTCCTCTGGCGGCTCAGGCCTCGCCGCCGGTTTCACCCCCGCCACCCGAGCCCGAAGTCCGGCCCGCTGCGAAACCCAATCTCGAGGCGCCGGTAGTCCCGCTGGCTGTGGAAGACCCTCCCGCGCCTTTGCCCGTGATGCCCATTCTGGTCGCGCCGGTGATCCTGGAGCCCTCCGGAGAAACGCAGCCGCGCATGGTCAAGGTGGTTTTCCGTTCCACCGGTGACAAGTTACGCGACGTTCGCCGATTGAAAGGGGTGCATGGCAGGCTGCGCTCTTATCCCGGACGGGACAAGTTCGCCTTCGTTGTGTTCGAAGGCAATGGGCATTACCAATTAGAATTCCCGAACGACACGACCGGTATTTGCCAGACCCTGCTCGAAAAATTAGCCGAGCTGGTTGGTGAAGAAAATGTATTGGTTGAGCCGATTCGCATTCAATAGTCTGCATTCAGTAAGGAAAATCCTATGTTGAAATCTTCCATTCGAACCATCGGGGTGATGACCTCTGGAGGCGATGCGCCGGGAATGAACCCCGGCATTCGAGCTGTGGTGCGCGCAGGCCTGGCTCAGGGGCTGCGGGTCCTTGGTGTCGAAGATGGTTATGAAGGCATGCTTCACGGAAAATTCCGCGAGCTAGGCCCCAGGGATGTTGGCGGGATCTTGCAACGCGGCGGCACTTTCCTGCGCACCGCGCGCAGCATGGAGATGAAGACCCCCCAGGGGCAGCGCCAGGCCATCCGCAACCTGAACAACGCAGGCATCGAAGCGTTGGTAATCCTGGGCGGCGACGGCTCGCTCACCGGCGGCACGATGCTCATGCAGCAGGGCGTGCCGGTGGTGGGCATCCCTGCCAGCATCGACAACGACATTTACGGCACCGATATGTGCATCGGGGTCGATACAGCGCTCAACACCATCGTCGACGCTATCGACAAGCTGCGCGATACGGCCTCTTCGCACAATCGCGCCTTCATCATCGAAACGATGGGCCGCGCGTGCGGATATCTGGCGGTGCGCGCCGGAATCATCACCGGCGCAGAAATGGTACTGGTGCCCGAGGTTGAGACGCCGTTTGAAGATGTTGTGGCGATGGTCGATGACGCCTACAAACGCGGCAAGGCACATGCCATTATCGTGGTTGCCGAGGGTGCTTCCATCAGGGCTCAAGAGTTGGCCCAGAAGTTGGAAGACTTGGACCTGGGCTTCGACACACGCGTGACCGTTTTGGGACATGTGCAGCGCGGCGGCAAGCCGACGGCCTTTGACCGCTACCTGGCCACCCGTTTCGGCGTCAAGGCCGTGGAATTCATCGTGTCGGGCCAGTTTGGCGTGATGACTGCCCTGGACGGGCGCGATATTATCCCGGTGCCGCTGCAGCAGGTGATTTCGAAGAAGCAAACGCTCTCTCAGGAAGCGCTGGCCATGGCGCGCATTCTGGCGAGATAAATAAAAACTCTCAATTTTAAGATACATGCGGGTGCGAAGCACCCGCATGTATCTTAAAATTGAGAAATATTCTTCTCTCAAGTCATACTGGGGCAAAAAATTTATCTATCCGCCAGTATGTCTCTGGAGACATTTCAGATAATCGATCTCCATTTAAAATCAGTCTATAAGGAGATCGTATCTATGTCTTCCTCTTCGCTTCCCACTATGAAGGAGCTTAATCCGCTCCTGGCTCCCTATCAAAAGCCGGCCTGGAAACCCGCCATTGGACAATTGGCGAACACGGTTTTGCCGTTCGTGCTGATGTTGGGGGCAATGATTTTTAGCCTGCGCGTTTCTTATTGGTTAACGCTGCTGCTCTCTATCCCCACTGCGGGACTCATGATCCGCTCGTTTATTTTGTTCCACGACTGCGGACACAATTCGTTCACACCGTCGCGAAAGGCCAACAAAATCATTGGCTTCATCCTGGGCGTGCTTGTCTTAACCCCCGGTGAGCAGTGGTGGAAATCACACGCCATTCACCACGCTACCAGCGGCAACCTGGATAAACGCGGCGTGGGCGATGTGGCCACGCTGACCGTGGAAGAGTACCAGGCCAAGCATTGGGTGGAACGCTTCGGTTACCAGTTGTTCCGCTTCCCTTTGATCATGTTCGGCCTGGGGCCGCTGTGGATGTTCATCATCGCCCACCGTCTGCCCCTGCCGCGCTACTCTTCCAAGGAAACCATGAGCGTGGTGTGGACCAACCTGGCGCTGGCGGTGTATATCACCGCATTTAGCTTCCTGGCGGGCGGGTTCTGGAATTTCGTCATCATCCAACTTCCGGTGTTGTGGATGGCGGGAATGTTTGGCATCTGGCTGTTCTACATCCAGCACCAGTTCGACGGCGTTTATTGGGCGCGGGACGAGGAGTGGGATTATGTGAAGTCTGCCCTGCTGGGGGCTTCCTTCTACCGCCTGCCCAAGGTGATCCAGTGGTTCTCCGGCAACATCGGCTTCCATCATATCCACCATCTCAGCCCGCGCGTGCCCAACTACCTGCTGGAGCAGTGCCATGCGGCCATCCCGGCTTTGCGCGACACGGTCCGCGAGATTGGGTTTATGGAGTCGCTGCGCATGGTGCGCTTGCAATTGATTGACGAGAAGCACAACAACCGGATGGTGACGTTCCAGGATATTTTGGGGTAAATAGCGGCTTAGATCCTAAGGGTTTTCCGAAACCCTTAGGATCTTTTGGATATTATGCTAGTTGCCACAAAAATAAAAACCCTAAGGGTCTTTAAGACCCTTAGGGTTTGATTGCTTTGGCGATTAATGCCGCTTGCGCTTCTTCTTCCCACCAGACGAATCAGCCTGGGGAGGTTGCTCGGCGCGCTGGAAGCCGGCGGGGGGCAGGCTCTGCCCTGACCCGGACGGCGCGGGCGTTGGCGCAGTTTGTGTGGGAGCAGCCACGCGCGGGCGGGCGCTGAACATGCGGCTGATGACCCCGGCGCGGATTTCGCTCAACAACTCGGCAAACATCTCGGAGGCGCGGCTCTTGTACTGCACCAGCGGGTCGCGCTGGGCATAGGCTTCCAACCCAATCGAGACGCGCAGCGCTTCCACACGGGTGAGGTAGTCGACCCACAATTCCGAAATCACCCCCAGCAGCATCTGCCGGTAAAGCACATTCTGGCGCCACCAACCCAGCACCGATTCGAGTACATCGCGCTGTTCGGGGTCGATCTCTTCGATGGTCCGCTCCGCAATGCTTGCCAGCACATCTTCGCCCAGGGCTTCTTCCATGTGCGGTATCAGCGCCGGGGAGAACTGGTTGAGCGGGGTGCGGTTTTGCTGCATAATGGCGCCTTCCACCTTGCCGTAGATCTCTTTCAGCGCTTCTTGCGCCCCAGAAAGATGTTCCAGCACGTCTTCGGTCAGCTTTTGCGGGTTCACCTGGCCCAGCAACTGCGCAGTCAGGTAGACGTAGCGCAGGCGGCTAGTGCGGATGGTGCCCTGGCGGTGGCTGCGCCTGTCAAAGACCACCTTGGTGCCTTGTTCCATGGCTGCCAGCAGTTCCAACAGAGGCTCGGTTTCGGTGGGGTAACCTTCCAGCCGGTCAACCAGCGGGTCGATGTCGCGGGCAATCTGCCCGCCGCTGCCCACCAGGCGGTCGATCTGTCGGTCAAAGGTGCGGCCCGTCTCTTCAGTGAGGGTGGCGACGATTTCGTCCCAATCCATGTCCCTGAAAGTTTCCGGGCGCAGGTTCAAGCTCTCTCCCAGGCGGCGTTCCACCGCGCCCGCCAGCCGGCTGATGTTCAGGTTGACCAGGTACAGGTCAATCTGCTCGCGCATTTCGTCTTTCAGGCGCTCGGGGTCGTCGTTCAGCCAGCGCATCTGCTCGCTGTTCAGGCGGAAGTTGGGCAAGCGGATCAGGCTGCCCAGTTCTTCAGCCAGTTCAGCGGGCCGCCGCTGCTGGCCCTGCTCATCCGCGTCGCCCAGCGTCTGCATGAAGGTGTCCAGGGCATCAAAGCGCTCCTCGCGCTGCGTGGCCATCTGCTCTTCAGTGCGTTCGACCGCCTCACCAAAGCTGCGCAGAATGTGCTCACTCTCGGCCTGCAGGGCGCGCGAAGCCAGCCCCAGGATTTCGGCGCGCAGGTGCGCGGTGGTTGCGCCCTGGGCCGGGCGCCGGTTTTGCAGTTCAGAGATCAGCAGGCGCGTGGCAAACGAGGGGTAGCGAATTTCCCCGTAAAGAATATCCGGCTGGACATCCTGCAGGTAAGCCAGCAGCTTCCAGGGACCTTCCTCGTTCTTCAACTCCTGCTGAATGCGGTTCTGCAGTTCGGTCTCCAGCATTTCGGAGACGTCGTCGCTGAGGTCTTCCTTAACGAAGACCCGGTCGCGCTGTTCATAGATGCGCTTGCGCTGCGCGTTGAGCACGTCGTCATATTCCAGGAGGTGCTTGCGCACGTCAAAGTTAGCGCCTTCCACCCGCGTCTGTGATTGTTCTACCAGTCGCGCCACCATGCCGCTTTCAATCGGCACGCTCTCGTCGATGTTCAGGCGGGCCATCAAGCCTTCCACCTGGGCGCCGCCAAACAGGCGCATCAGGTCGTCATCCAGGGCCAGGAAGAAGCGCGAAGAGCCGGGGTCGCCCTGGCGGGCGGCGCGCCCGCGCAACTGGTTGTCGATGCGGCGCGCTTCGTGGCGTTCTGAGCCGATGACGTGCAGGCCGCCCAGCTCGCGCACGCGGTCCATCTCGTCCATGTATTGCAAGAAGGCCTTGACCTGCTCTTCATAGATGCCAAAATCTTCGGCGGTCAGCTTCTGCAGCGCAGCCTTGCGCTCCAGGTTGTTCATATTGTAAGCGTCGTTCCCGGCCCGCTCGAGCACGCGGTTGGTGTCGGCCAGAATGTCTTCATCCAGGTCGCCGCCCAGCTTGATGTCGACGCCGCGGCCGGCCATGTTGGTGGCGATGGTTACCGCGCCAAAGGCCCCCGCCCGGGCAATGATCTTGGATTCTTCGTCGTGCTTACGCGCGTTCAATACCTGGTGCGGAATGCCCGCTTTGAGGGCGTTCACCAGCCGCTCTTCGTTTTCAGCCGGAACGCCCAGAATGCGGCGCAGGCGGGCCAGGTTTTCGGGGTCTTCGGGGTTGAAGGACAGGTTAATGCCCAGCGTGCGCGCCAGTTGGCGCAGCTCGCCGGTGTCGATCTCATCCACCTTGCGATCCAGGGGCTTAAGCTCGGCAATGGCCCGCTCGGTGATCTCGATCTTCTTCGACTCGATGTACATATCGCGCAGGATCTGCACCTGCATCAGGCGGCGAAGCTGCTCCGAGTCCAGACGGTCGGATAGCCGCTCGGAATGCTCGACCGAGGTGGTGCCGACCAACTGCGGGCGGCCCATGCAGTACAGGCTGAGGATTTCCATGGTGATGGCGCGCAGTTTGGCCTCGCCGGAGCGGAAGACCACATCGGGATAATCCTTGCGGCGGTAGTACACCGCTTTACGCTGCGGGTCGTCGCGGCGGGCGTAGTAGGAGTACTTGTAGTTCAGCTCGTCCTTGGCGTCCACAGTGACGAAGGGAGCGTTGTTTTTGGCCGCGCTGAATTCCAGGTTGGTGGGAATGGGCAGCACATCCAGCTTATAAATCTTGTAAAACTCTTCCGCCTCGGTCAGCGCGGTACCGCTCATCCCGCCCAGCTTCTCGTACATGCGGAAGTAATTCTGCAGGGTGATGGTGGCGTAGGTCACGTTTTCCGGTTCCACCTTCACGCCTTCCTTGGCTTCCACGGCCTGATGCAGCCCCTCGGACCAGCGCCGCCCCGGCATGAGCCGCCCGGTGAATTCGTCCACAATGACCACCTTGCCCGCCTGCACCAGGTAATCCTTGTTGCGGCGGTAGAGGTACTGGGCGCGCAGGCCCTGTTCCAGGAAGCCCATCAGGCGGGCTTGCTCGGGGTTGAGCTCTTCGGGGCGGTCGGGGTCGCGCAGGGCGGTTTGCAGCAGCTCTTCCACGTGCGTTTCGCCGATCTCGGTCAGCGAGACACTGCGGTCTTTCTCGTTCACTTCGTAATCTTCGGGGCGCAGTTGGCGAACGACGGCCGCCATGCGCACGTACTGCTCCGAGTCGTCCTGGGCCGGGCCGGAGATGATCAGCGGCGTGCGGGCTTCATCGATGAGGATGTTGTCCACCTCATCGACCAGGGCGAAGTAATGCCCGCGCTGCGTGCGGTCTTCCAGGCGGTTGGTCAGGTTGTCGCGCAGATAGTCGAAGCCGAACTCGGAGTTGGTGCCGTAGGTGATGTCAGCGGCGTAGGCTTCGCGGCGGGGAACCATGCGCAGTTGGTGCTGGTCCTCGTGCGGCGAGGTCTTTTCCAGGTCGATCAAAAAGGCGTTCTTGCCGTTTTCGGTGCGAGCCGCCATTTGCAGCACGCCTACGCTCATGCCCAGGGCCTGGTAGACGGGGGCCATCCAGCGGGCGTCGCGGCGGGCCAGGTAATCATTGACCGTGACCAGGTGCGCGCCGCGCCCGGTGAGCGCGTTGAGGTACAGCGGCAGGGTGGCCACCAGGGTCTTGCCCTCGCCCGTGCGCATCTCGGCAATCTTGTTGCTGGTGAGGGTGATCCCGCCGATCATCTGCACGTCAAAATGGCGCAGGCCGATGGTGCGCTTGGAGGCCTCGCGCACCGCGGCAAAAGCCTCGGGCAGCAGGTCTTCGAGGGTCGCGCCCTCGTCCAGGCGGCGGCGGAACTCGGCGGTTTTAGCAGCCAGGGCTTCGTCGCTGAGGGCTTCGTACTGGCTTTCGAGCGCGTTGATCTGCTCGACGATTTGGGTTAAGCGCTCAACTTCGCGTTTATGAGGGTCGCCCCCCAGAATTTTTACGATTTTTTGCAGCATAAAGGACACCTTTCTGGGGGAAGATTATAGCATAAAGGCGTGACACGAAAGACGTGACAGGTTTTCAAAACCTGTCACGTCTGGGATATACCCTCGAACCCTAGAATGTGAACGACGAGACTGCGGCGTACCAGGCCCAGGCGACAATGCCGAACAGAATGCCGAGCACGCCAATCACGATCCCGGCGATAGCGATTTTTTTGTTGATCAAGCCCCTGGATCGAGCAGTGGCTCCGGCGATGATGGCGATCAAGCCACAGGGAATGGAAAGGTAGAGCCCGCCAAAGAAGGCGGCATTCTCGAAGGTGACGTCGTAGACCCCATCACGGGTGGTGACTTCGGATATATACGCGAGGATGACTGCCAGGAAGATGAAGAGGATGGGGATGCTCGCGAGGATGAGGATCAAGGACGGCCAGGAGGACCGGGGCGTGTTCATTGCATTAATTATATAGGGTAAGGGAACAAAGACGTGAGAGGTTTTGAAAACCTGTCACGTCTGGGAGTGCGTGGATTCAGATGGATTTGAATCATCAACCAAGTTGCTAATATTTTCTTCCAGGCGGGTTAAAAAATAAAGCTGCCTCATCTGTATTATGGCTGAATTCCCCGGTATTACAAGGTATTACCAGAGTCAAAATGAAATGGGACCGACCCGCAGACCTCAAGACGGTTGATAAAACCTCACCGACAGAGCTACGACCATGGACAAAGGAGCCACTATACAGTGATCTTATTCTTTTAAAATGACCCTTAACGAATAAATGTCCGGGATCGACAAATAATTAATTAGTATTTGTCAAAACAACGATCTTTTGAACGTAATCATATGTAATTGGCTCGGTATAATCAAAAGTAAGTAGTTTTATTTCGTTGGCTTCGCACAATTTTATCTTTCTCGCGTCCCTTTTTCTTAATTTGTCTAATGCTTCTTCTCCCCCCCAAAGTTTTATTGGAAAATAGTGCTGTTGTCCCTGATATTCAATACCAAGTTTTAATTTTGGAATAAATATATCCAATTCTAAGCCTTCCATCCATGACGGTCTATGGTGAAATAGAACTTCATTCTCCGGGAATAGTTTACAAATAATTTGATACAGGATAGTTTCACTGGTCCAACTCTCGCCAATTTTTTTGTGTCCAAATTCTTCGCGCACAATGTTTTCTATCTTTTTTGAGAGGATTCGCTCTGCCTGGGAGTGTTTTTTCTGGGCAGATCGAAGAATTTTTAGCTTTTCGGAAATTTCCTCACTATTTGAATCAGAAAACAAAAATGATGGTTTTGTGGACCCGCTCATTGTCCGCATTACCCTATCTTGAAAATATTTGTTTGCATCTGACAATTCAACTAGAGCGTCTTTTATTCGATTTATATCGCTCACAAAGTCTTCAGGGGTAATATCTTCCAAATAAGTAATACCTCCAGGCAGAATACCAAAGCGCAAATAAGCTTGATTAACATACCATCCAAAACTCTGGATGAATTTAACACCGTACATTTCATGGCAATAGGACATGGTTGGAGGTAATAAATTGCATCTATGGCATATTGCCTTTTTAAAATTCAGCAATTCAAGAGGGTCTTCAATATTTTTAATTGCTAGAGACAGCGTTTTGGGTAGATACAATTGATCGTGATGGCTAACTTCATCAAATATTTCACTTTGTGAACTTTTAATTATGTTACGCAATTCCACGTAATTCTTTATGGCAGATTTTGAACATTCACACAAATATTCAGGACTATCGATTGTTTCAGAGAATGAGAAGAAAACACCATAATGATTAGGATAATGAACATATGGTAAACTTTAGTTTCCGCTAACTGGTCTGGACAAAAAGGGTGGTAATGGGTTCAAAACGTGATAATCTTGTTTGTGACGCAAACAAATTT
>JAFGLU010000047.1 GCA_016927865.1 Anaerolineaceae bacterium | reverse complement strand
CTCCCATTGAGGGACACGGAATCCGCCCGCCCCGACAGAAAAGCCTTCTAGCGAGGGCTTTTTTGATTCATATCGGCGGATTCTCCCGTCGAGGGACGCGGAATCCGCCCGCCCCGACAATATCCAGACGAAATAGGTGGATGGATATTGATCAAAGGCAAACACACGCTTTGATAGGGATTATGTAGGTTCTATAAGGGACTTGTACAGCTACGATCCGATACTATGGTAGTTGTACAGACGTATTAAATTCATATCTCAACTGAATATCTCGGCAAGTGCTTGAAAACGATTGTGTAGAGACTCAACCCGAGAACTTAGCTGAGAGGAGGAACCTATGAAGGGATGGATGGCGGTTCTCATTTTGGGGGCTATTCTGGGAGTCCTTATTGCATGCGTGTTGACCTCCGGGTACGTGGAGCGGCAGGGTGAGCTTGGTCAAGTTATTGCGGAGCGAGATTCGGCTCAAGCGGATGCAGCCGCAGAGCGGGTGTCAAGTGACGCGATGGGCCAGGAACTTGTTAATAAGGATGAGCAAATCCAGAGCGCAAATTCTGAACGTGATCAGGCAAATGCCGAAAACGAGGGTGATTCTGCACAGATCGCATCCTTGAATACTCAGGTTTCTGATTTGAGCAGTCACGTATCCAGCCTGATGCTGCAATTGAATGATGCCAACCAAAACTTCGACAGCAAATCTGCCGAAGCAACCCGGTTGATTGAACAAAACAACATACTCCAGGTCCAACTGGATCAGAGCAGGCAAGATGATGCAGCGGCAGAGTCGCGGATTCAAAACTTAGAGACCGAGAACCAGCGCCTTCGGGATGAATATCAGGCACAGGTTCAGCGGATTGCCGTGTTGGAAGCTTCTATTGCCCAATCTCAGATTGTGGTGACGAGCGAAGAGGAAGGAATCTTCCCCGCGCTCAGCAGCGACTCGGACTCGGAACAGGTTTACGCGATCCTGATTATCTTTGTCTCCATCTGGATTGTCCTGGGAATGGGGGTAGGTATATACCTTTTCGTCAGAAGGAATACAGTCCGATCCAAATAATCCGCAGTCGGGAAAATCTAGGACGGCATTCGTGAGCTTGACGGTTTGAATGCGCCCGCCCGATAGTCAAAAGCTCTCGCAAGAGGGCTTTTGATCCGTGTCGGCGGTTCTCCCATCGAGGGACGCCGGCGCCAGGGTAAATGCATCATGGATTTTTGCTACAAAAACCGCCTGTCCTTTCGCTATAATTTTGGCATTTTCTCTATCCTATCTTCTGCGCGGCATGGCAACCTAGATTTGGGATCACATGCGCTTTGCCGGGGGGGCCAAAAGCCCAAAATTGAATGTATCAGTAGCAAAGTAGTTCGGATTCTATTATTTGTAAAAAGTTTAACCTAAGATGCGTTTACCCTGGCGTGAATTTGACGGAAATGGCGATTCAAACTATGGTAAGATATTTATTAAAACTATCTATATAGTCATATTATAAGGAGCCCAACATGAAGAATAATCATTTGACCTTTGAACGATTGGCGATTGTGGCATTGACTGCCCTGGTAATCATTGCCCTGGTTCAAGCCCCTCGAGCTGCTCAAGCGGCGCCGTCCGCTGCGGCAGCGCAAATGTTGGGAGTCAGCGTGTTCAATGTGTCCTGTGTTTCGATTCCGACCGTGACATCTATTTACACCAAGCTGACAAATTTGGGGACCTTCTCCGTGAATTCCGTGGACTCGGTGATGGAGTTGACATTCAATGGTCGCATTGCTGTAGATTCAATTTACTCCGGAAATGGAGCGGTGTTTGAGTTGCGCGTAGACAACGTTCCTTCTGGGGTTGGACGGGCGCGCGCTAGTATGCGGACTTCTGAAGCCGGCTCAGCCGGTGTTCAGGTTTCTTTAACGGGGTTGTTCACCGGGCTTTCTGCAGGTAACCATACCGCCAGTTTGTGGGTGCGGACATCGGATGGAGGGTCGGCATCCGGCGCCAGGGTTGATCCGGGTTGCTGGAGCTCTGATGTTTTGATAGTGAAAGAATACTTGCCATTTGGATTGGCTTTTCTACCCACAGTCATCAATTCTGACTAACCCGGCAGACCTTACATCCATAAACATCCTGATTCGATCGTATTTTCACGTTCGATGACTGCCTGCAAACAATCGGGCGCCTCCCTGGCAACCTGCCAGGGAGGCGTTTGGTTCTGCGATCCAGGCTAATAGCTCAGCCCAAACCCAAAGGGGAAGAGCGGGTCGCCGCTGTCGTAGGGCACGTCGGTTTTCTGGGCTTTGACGGCCTCCATCGAGCGGGGCAGTTCGAAGGGCAATTTGCCGGTGGGGTTCCAGTGGCCAAAGATGACATCCAGCACGGCGGCGTCTTCGGCGCCAAAGCTGCCGATGAGACCGGCGCAGGCTTCGGCGATTTCGGGGATAACAGCCGGGCGGTCGAGATGGATGGCTACAATCGTTGGGACTTTGGACATGATCTCCAGCAGGCGCTCTTTTTCAGGGCTCTTGAAGTCCAGGTCGTCGTAGTGGAACCAGGACGAGAATCCCTCGCCAATGGTTTGAAAAGGCGTCACCAGTCGCAGGAGGGCAAAGTCGGCTTCTTCGGGCGTGGCCACCACGTCGGCGTAGAGGGCCAGGGAGTCGGTTTGATAACCTTCCACGTAGACGTTGGGACGGTTGGACAGCGGCAGGACTCCTTGCTTGAGCAGGACCAGCGACTTGCGTTGGGCGCGCTCGCCCGCGGCACGGAAGGCCGGGTTGCCCACGATGCTGACCGATTCTTCGGGGTCGAGGTAGGGGTTGTCAAACAGGCCCAGGCGGAACTTGTCGCGCAGCAGCCTTCGCGCTGATAGGTTGATGCGCGCTTCGCTGATCTGCCCGCTGCGCACCAGGCCGAGGATGACTTCGGGGCATTCCTCGCCGCCGAACTGATCGCACCCGGCGTCCAGCACCTTTTTGGCGCGCTCGGGCACCGAAAGATGCTCGACACCCCAGGCGCGGGCTTCCATGATGACTTTCCCGCCCACCACCATCTCGCTGAGCAGGCTCCAGTCGGTGCAGACCACGCCATCGAAACCGTATTTCTCGCGCAGCAGACCGGTGATGACGGCCTTGTTGTAACCGAAACCGACCTCTTCAATGCCTTCGACGCCGATAGGCTGGCCGTAGTAGGGCATAATCTGGCCGGTTCCGGCGCGGAAGGCGGCTTCGAAGGGGGGCAGGTGGTAGTTGAAGTTATGGCCGGGATAGATTTGCTCTTTGCCATAGGAGAAATGCGGGTCATGGCCATCTTTCTGCGGGCCGCCGCCGGGGAAGTGCTTGGTCATGCAGCTCACCGTGGTGGGGCCGATGGCTTCACCCTGGAAGCCGCGGATGTAGGCTTCGACCATTTGAGCCGAAAGCTCGGCGTCTTCGCCAAAGGTGCCGTCGATGCGCGGCCAGCGCGGCTCGGTAGCCAGGTCGGCCATGGGGTGGAGGGCAGCGGAGATGCCCACGGCGCGGTATTCCTGGCGGGCGATGTCGCCAAACTCTTGCACCAGGGCGGGGTCGTTGGTGGCGGCCAGGCCGATCGGCTCGGGCCAGCGCGAGAATGCGTCGGTCACTTCGGATGCGCCCGCAAGATTGCTGTAGCCGTGACGTGGGTCGGACGAAACGGTGACCGGGATGCCAAGGCGGGTGCGCTCGGCCAACTTTTGGAGCTTGTTGGACCAGGTGGCAGCCAGGCGCGGCTCGGGCAGGGCATGCACGTTGTAGTGGTTCATGTTGAGTTCGAGCACGTTGCGCAGAGTGGAGAACGGCCTACCCCAATTCATGCCTTCCACCAGCTCGCCGTCCATGCCAACCGGGATGACGTTGTGGAACATCAATCCGACTTTTTCCTCCAGGGTCATCTGGCGGAGGAGGTCTTCTACGCGCTCTTCGATGGGTAGGCGCGGGTCTTCGAATGGGTCCAGGCGGCCGTTTTTGTTCAGGTCGCGAAAGGTGATGCCATCTTGGGTCAAGAGAGGGGCTTCGGGTGAAAATTGGGACATGAGATTACCTCGCAAGTAGGATAAAACAATTATATCCTGGGAGCGGAGACCGGGTTGTGTTTGGTTGCGGATTTCACCACAGCAAATCCCAAAGAGGCCATTTTTTCCATCTTTTGTATACGCCAAATTTATGATAATATTTATAAATAAAACCAGGCGACATCAGTTCTTGGTTATATTACCGGGCTGAGATTGCCAGGGGGAACCCATTTGGGTTGCCAATCATCGTGTTGGTCCAAAACTCTATAAGGAGAAAAAGTATGGTATTCGAAGGCTATTGCGTCAAGTGCAAGAAGAAACAGACGGTTTCGGACGGGGTCGAGAAAGAAACCCCCAACGGCCGCCGAATGGCCCAGGGAACATGCCCCGTGTGCAAGACCAAGGTGACGCGCTTCCTGGCTAGCAAGAAGTAAAGGCGGCACTTGCCGCTTCAGTTGCTCGGTCAGCTAGATCTGGCCGAAATAGTTCGAAAAAAAAGCCCTCTTCGGAGGGCTTTTCTATTTGAGAAAGAAAACTTGTGATCGCCGCCCCAGGCCATGATCTGGCAAAGGTAGGCGCCGCCACATGCAAAGGACGGGGTATTTCTAACCGGCAGCAGGCGGTGTTACACGACGGTCAGAATGGCCTTGAGTAAATCTCGGTCGCGAGAAGACGGCCCTGCGAGGATTTCAAACTCGCCAGGTTCGACCACTGCAATGCCTGCCGCATTTACGATTTGGAAGGACTGCCAGGGCAGCTCGATCGACACGGTTTTGGTCTCACCGGGCTCGAGGTGCATGCGGGCAAAGCCTTTGAGGGCTTTGTTCACCCAGGTAGCTGAGGTGACCACGTCGCTGACGTATACCTGGACGATTTCGTCGCCCGCCATCGCTCCGTTGTTGTGCACGTCCACCAGCACCGTCAGTGACTGTTCCTGGGCCAGTGTGGTGGAAGACAGGCGCAGGTTGGAATAGGCGTAATGAGTGTAGCTCAGGCCGTGGCCGAAGGGGAAGAGCGGCTCCTGGGTCAGGTCGGCGTAGCGATGACCGTGCTGGCCACGCACCTGGCTGTAGAAGACGGGCTGCTGGCCGATGTGGACGGGGATGGAGATGGTGAGCTTGCCGGAGGGGTTGATGTGGCCGAAGAGGGCCTCGGCGATGGCCCGCCCGCCTTCCATGCCGGGGTTGAAGCCTTCCAGAATGGCCGCGGCGCGCCTGGCCGAAGGGGGCAGGACGAGGGGTTTGCTGTTGACCAGCACCACGACCAGGGGCTTGCCGGTTTGCTCGAGGGCATCCAGTAGAGCAATCTGCCCGCCTTGCAGTTCCAGGGTGGCGGTGCTTTGGCCTTCGCCGATGAAGTTGAGGTGATCGCCAACCACCACCACCACCACATCGGCAGCCTGGGCGGCTGCCACGGCGGCGGGCAAGCCGTTGAGGTCGTCATTGATGATGGAGCAACCTCGCTCGTAGGTCACCGAGCAGCCGGAGGGAGCCAGGGCGCGGATGCCATCCAGAACGGTGGTGGTTTTCTCGCGGGGCTGCTTGCCGGCCTCGGGCGGATGCTGCGAGGAGCCCAGAGTCCAGTCGCCCAACTGCTGCAGGTCGTCATCGGCATTGGGGCCGATGACGGCGATGGATTTTACTTGGGTGGGATCGAGGGGCAGCAGGCCGTTGTTTTGGAGGAGCACCAGGCTCTGGCGAGCGGACTCCAGGTTGACCGAGCGGTGCTCGGGGCGAGAGATTTCGATGGCGGCGCGCTGGAGGTCGGCGGGGCGGGGATTTTCAAAAAGTCCCATGCGGAACTTGAGCGCCAGCAGGCGCGCGCAAGGTGCGTCGATCTCTGACTCGGCTAGCCGCCCGCTTCGCACGGCTTCAATGGCCCCTTCGTAGAACTCGGGGGTAGTCATCATCAGGTCGTTTCCGGCGCGGAGGGCAGTGATGGCGGCGTCGGCGTAGTTGGCGCAGATTTTTTGCTCACGCACCAGGCGGCCCACATTGTCCCAATCGGTAACCACGATGCCGCGGAAGCCCCATTCATCCTTGAGGACTTCGGTGAGCAGCCAGCGGTTAGCGGTGGAGGGCACGCCTTCCATGGATTGGTAGCCGGTCATGAAGGTCATAGCCCCGGCGCGAGCGGCGCGTTCAAAGGGCGGCAGGAAGTAGCTGCGCAACTTGCGCCGGGAGAGGTCGGCTTCGGAGGCGTCGCGCCCGCCCTGAGTTTCGGAGTAACCGGCGTAATGCTTGGCGGTAGCCAGCACGGCGGTAGGGTCGTCCAGGCCCCGGCCTTGGTAGCCGCGAATGAGGGCGGCGGCGAACTCGCCGATAAGGAAGGGGTCTTCGCCAAATGTTTCACCGGTTCGGCCCCAGCGCAGGTCGCGGGTGAGGCACAAGACGGGAGAAAAGGTCCAGTGAATGCCCGTGGGGGCCATTTCTTCAGCGGTCACACGGCCCACCTGCTCGATGAGCTCGGGGTTCCAGCAGCCGGCCAGGCCTAACTGGGTGGGGAAAATGGTAGCGCCTTTCCAGAAGGAATGCCCGTGGATGCCGTCTTCGCCGATGAGTAGAGGGATGCCCAGCCGGTTCTGCGCGGCTAACTGCATGGCGCGGTTGATCTTTTCGCCGAGGATGTGCAGGAGAGAGCCGGGCTGGATGGTCTTGATGAAGGAGAGGTCCTCGCTGCGAGCATCTACTTGCATTAATTGGCCGACCTTTTCTTCGAGGGTCATGCGGCCCAGCAAGTCGGCAACGCGCTCATCCACACTCAGGGCGGGGTTTTGGTAGGGGAGAGTAGTCATTTAAACTCCTGGAAGTCGGTCAGATATCGGCAAGAGAGCGTTCACACGCGGTAACACCGGGATTATAGCATGATCTTTTTGAGGAGGATGGGGTTGCGAGTGACGCTTTTACGAAATCTGAAAAGGCTGTATACTGATGAAGCTTCACATTATGCCTATGGAGGGTCTTTATGAAAATCAATGATTTGGGAGTTGCGTTTCGGAAATATGGTCGAGTTATTTCTGGTGTTGACTTTTCTGCGTTGGTGGACAAAATGGAAGAGATTCCCCTGCCTCAAGTAGGTGTGGACTACCGGGCGGGGGATGCAATGTTGGAAGCTCTGCCGCTCTATCAAGAATTTTCGGAAAAGATTTGGGGCGAGATGCCCGTTCAAATTGGCATTTGCTGGGGATTTAACAACAAGCTGAATGCGTTTGAGTACCACCGCAATTCAGAGGTGATTGTGGCAGGCAAAGGCGGCATCATTCTGTTATTGGGCATGCAGCAGGACATTGAGGACGACAATACTTACAACACTTCGCGGGTCGAGGCTTTTCAAGTGCCTGAGGGGATTGCGGTGGAGCTGTATGCGACGACCTTGCATTATGCCCCTTGTGGGGTGAATGGGCAGCCTTTCCGCGCGGCGATTGTGCTGCCGAAGGGGACCAATTACCCGCTGGACGGTGAGCACAAGGCCGAGCCAGAGGACAAGCTGCTGGCGGCTAAGAATAAATGGCTCATTGGTCATCCCGATGGCGGCTGCGGGCCGGGAACCTTCATGGGTTTGAAGGGCGAGAACGTTAGCGTTTAGCTTGCGCTTGAATTCCGAGTTCGCCGCAAGGAGATATTCGAGGATCGACTCGTGTATCTCCTTGCGGTTTTGATTCATCTCTGCTAAGCGGAGCGTTCCACGTCGCGGACGTGGCGATTCATCCATCCGGCAATTGAAACGATGATTTTGATCACACCCATCAGCACGAACATCAGGCCAACGCCGCGCCCAGGACCGGCGCCGACCAACGTGCTCAGAACAGGTAGGTTCTGGACGGTGCTTGCCGAGCGCATGAGCGGCTCAAAAACGCGGTCGGCCAAAGGTCCGGCGCTGAGCAGGGCGATGGGGGCCATGGAGAGCGAGATCATTTGCCAGGCGGCAAAGACGCGGCCCTGGATATCCTCCGGAATTTTGCTTTGCCAGATGGATTTGTTGGAGCCTTCAATGACGGCGATGGTGAAATGAGCGCCAAACGCGCCCAGCCCCAGCCGCCAGAGGGCAGGTTCCATGCCCATGAGGATGAAACACAGCCCGCTGAGTAGTTCAAAGCCGATCACGCCCAGAATGCGCGGTTTGGGGCCGCCCCAGGCGCTCATCACAAGGCTGCCTATGAGCATGCCGCTGCCGGCGATGGTGATGAACAGGCCCAACTCGGCAGCGCCGGCGAAGCCCAACACTAAGGGCGTGGCCAGCGCGCCGACCATGCTCCAGACCAGGTTGAAGATTGCCACGAAAACCAGCAGCCACAGCAGCCCTGGACGGGATAGCACGTAACGCCAGCCAAAGGTGGCATCCTGCAGCAGGCTGTTCGGTTTTGAAGCCTGGACCGTACCGGTAGGCTCCGGGCCATCCGTGGTTGGGCGGGGGAAGCGGACCATCAGCAAAACAGCCACAGCAAAGAGGAACGTAACCACGTCGATGAGGATGACGCCGACCACACCGATGACACCAATGAGCAAGCCGGCCAGGGCAGGCGCCAGCACCTCACTGGCGCCGCGGCCGATGCTAACCAGGCCGTTCACCCGGCCAAGCTGCTCTTTGGGCACCAGTTGGACTGTGGCGGCAGAATAGGCGGGCCACTGGAAGCTGCTGAAAGCTGCGCTCCACAATGTGGCAACGTATAGATGCCAGATTTCCAGGCGGCCTGTGGCCATGAGCAAGGCGACGACCAGTGTGCTCAGACCTGCACCAGCATCTGAGACCGCCATGACCAGGCGGCGATCGAAGCGGTCGGCGACGACCCCGGCAAGCGGCGAGAGCAGAATGCGCGGCAGGGTTGCGGCCAGCGCCATGAGACTGAAGGCGGTGACGGAACCGGTTTGCTGGTAGACCCACAGGCCCAGGGTGAAACTGGTCAGGCCGGAGCCGAACACCGATACCAGTTGGCTGAACCAGACCAGCATGAACACGCGCAGCGCTGGATGGTCGCGGATATGGGAGATCCGCCGGGACAACGAGGATTGCATGGTTTGCCTCCTTAAAAAGAAAAAGGGCCGGGACGGATGAGGGTTCATCCGTCCCGGCCAGGGTAAATAAAATTCGGAGCGACGAAATGTCGCTCCGAGGACTGTATGATAAGCCCGCCTGGTTGTTTTGTCAAGAGTTTTCGTTGTAAATATTTGGGCGTGCCTAGCTTTCTGGTTTACCTCGCAGGCGGCCTTGTGATACACTCAGGATCGGTTGAATCGTAGAAAGGATGGGGCAATATGGAAGCTTCGAGACAGGACATCAAACGTTTTCGAGAGAATTTGCAAAAGGAATTGGACGGCGCAGCGATTTATCTGGTGCTGGCGGAAAAAGAATCCCGCCCAGAGATGCAAGCCGTGTACCTTAAGCTCTCTGAAAGCGAACAAAAGCATGCGAAATTTTGGCGGGAAAAGCTGGTTACCGCTGGGGTGCCCGTTGCGGATAACTCAATCAGCGGCCAGGCCAAGGTGCTCATCTGGCTGGCGCGGCGCTTTGGGGTGCAGTTTGTCCTACCCACCATCACCAGCGCTGAAAAGGCCGATAGCAACGCTTATGCCAACCAGCCGGAAGCCGAGGCGGCGGGCATGGCGGCGGATGAGCAATCGCACGCCCGGCTGCTGGCGGCGGCAAGCGGCGGTGGGGGGGTCGCGGGCAGCTCGATTGCCGAGGCAGAAGGAAGGCATCGCTCGGCGGGTGGTAACGCGCTGCGCGCGGCGGTGCTGGGCGCCAACGACGGGCTGGTTTCCAACCTGAGCCTGGTGATGGGCGTGGCGGGCGCGGAGCTGGCCGGGCAGGGAATTCTAATCACCGGTTTGGCCGGGCTGCTGGCGGGGGCGGGGTCGATGGCGCTGGGCGAGTGGCTCTCGGTGCAAAGCTCGCGCGAATTGTACGAGCGGCAGATCCGCATTGAGAAAGAGGAATTAGAGGCGAATCCGGAAGAGGAAGCGGAGGAGTTGTCCTTGATTTATCAGGCCAAGGGTTTATCCGAAGCACGGGCAAATGAGCTGGCTCATAACTTGCTGGCAAACAAGGATACCGCGTTGGACACCCTGGTGCGCGAAGAATTGGGGATTGACCCCAAGGAATTGGGAGGTTCGGCCTGGGAGGCGGCGATTACCTCGTTCGTGCTTTTTGCGGTTGGCGCCATCATCCCCGTCATACCTTTCTTCTTCACCGGCGGTATGACCGCGGTGTATGCCAGCCTGGCGATCAGCGGGCTGGGGTTGTTTGGCATCGGCGCGGCGATCACCTTGATGACCGGGCGCAGTGTGTGGTATTCGGGCATGCGCCAGGTGATCTTTGGCCTGGTCGCGGCTGGGTTGACTTTTGGAATCGGTCGTTTGATTGGCGTGTCGTTGGGTGGCTGATCCAATCCATTCACCAGGAGGAAAAAACATGAGCAAATTACGTAATGAACATAAAAGCACACAAGATGAAAAGTTGTTAAAGACACCATCCCGCGAGCAGGCGATTTTTACGGATAGCGATCCGTGGCGCGTAATGCGCATCCAAAGCGAGTTTGTGGAAGGATTTGAGGCGCTGGCGGAACTAGGGCCGGCAGTGACGATTTTTGGCTCCGCCCGAACCCCCGAAACCGATCCGTACTATGAGGCAACGGTGGAAACTGCCCGCCTGCTGGCGGAAGAAGGTCTGGCAATTATCACCGGGGGCGGACCGGGGATTATGGAAGCCGGCAATAAAGGCGCGCGTCAGGGCGGGGGCGTGTCGGTGGGCTTGAATATCGAGCTGCCTTTCGAACAACATCACAATCCTTACCTGGATATTCCCATCGATTTCCGCTATTTCTTTGCCCGCAAGGTGATGTTCGTAAAGTATGCCCAGGCGTTCATCATTTTCCCTGGCGGGTTTGGCACCATGGATGAGTTATTCGAGTCGCTGACGTTGGTGCAAACCGGAAAAGTGTCTAACTTTCCGGTAGTACTGTTTGGGTCGCAGTACTGGAACGGGTTGCTGTCTTGGTTGAAGGACACGATGCTGGCCGGCGGGAGAATTTCTCCGGCAGACCTGGATTTGATCACTGTGGTGGATACGCCGGAAGACGCATGTAAGCATGTGCTGCGCGCGATGCGCCAGGGAGGCTGGTTGAAGGAGAAAGAGGAAGCTGCCCGCGATGTGACACGCGAGGTGTTTCAAAAGACGTCTGCGGGTTAGGAAAGTTGCAAATATGTAGAGTCTGGTAAGAGAATGCTGTGGCGGTAGCCTTCCTAAATTAATTTGATATAATTTATCTATGAAATATGGATTTGTTCTTCCTCGCGGTGATGCCCGCACGGCTGCAGAATTCGCTCATGCGGCGGACGAGTATGGATGGGACGGTTTCTTTGTCTGGGAGCCGGTTTGGGGCGTGGATGCCTGGGTGTCGCTGACTGCCGCTGCGATGGTCACCAACCGCATTCGCCTGGGTACCATGATTACGCCGGTTTCACGGATGCGCCCCTGGAAGCTGGCCTCTGAGACTGCGACGTTGGACAACCTCTCCGGCGGGCGAGTCATTCTCGGCGTGGGACTGGGCGCCGTAGATACGGGCTTTGAGCAGTTTGGCGAGGTCACGGATCGCAAAGTGCGTGCCGAACTGCTGGATGAAGGCCTGGATATCCTCACAGGGCTGTGGCGCGGGCAGCCGTTTGAATATCAGGGTAAGCATTATCGCGTGAAACCAACAGATTTCATCGTGCCACCGGCGCCTGTGCAGCAGCCACGCATTCCGATTTGGGTGGTGGGGGCGTACCCCAGCGAGAAGTCTATGAAGCGGGCTTTGCGTTACGATGGCCTGCTGCCCGCCTTTTTGGGGCCGGACGGCAAGATTTTGATGCAGCCGCTGACGCCAGAGCAGGTTGCTACCATACGCGATTACGTGATTCAACATCGCGCAGAGAACAGCCCTTATGACATTGTCGTCGAGGGCACAACCCCTGGTGAAGCCAAGGCGGCCAACGCTGCGCTCATGCGCCGGTGGAAGGAAGCCGGGGCTACCTGGTGGATCGAAGCGTTGTGGGAAGCGCCCGCGCAGGAAGAAGTGCTGCGCCGGATTAAGCGGGGGCCGCCGGGGGTATAAAGCCGAGAAAGGGAATTGGGAATTTTCATCAAGCGGGCTAGTTGTTGAAAAACTAGCCCGATTTTTGTTAACTGCTCAGGGTTCTTCCACCTCTGGCTGAGTAGTAATGATTTTTGTATTTCCCTCTTGCATTTTGGAAATGGTTGTGTTATTATATCGAAATTCGATATACTGTTATCCGATATAACGAATTTCGATACAATAATTCGGGCGGAGGTTGAATGGACCAAGTAGCGATCGAGAAATACTTACCCTTGTCGGAGGCAACTTACTATATCATGCTAGCCCTGGTTGAGCCAATGCACGGATATGCCATTATGCAGAAGGTTGAGGCAATGGGCGAGGGGTTGGTGAAATTGGGGCCGGGCACGCTCTATGGTGTGTTGTCTACGCTGGAAAAGCAAAACTGGATTGAAAAGACCGCTGAGGAAGAACGTCGAAAGTATTACCAATTGACCGATTTGGGGCACGAAGTGTTGGAGCGGCAGTACGAGCGTGTCTTGATGATGGTAGTCAATGGAAAGAAAATTTTACGAGGAGAAAAATAAGGATGAGCACAACGGAGTCTCAAGTTCGGAAGTGGTTTTGGCCCTGGCAGGATGAAGCCGAGGAGCGTTGGTTGGAACAGATGGCGAAAAAAGGTCTGCATTTTGAGAAGGTAACGCGGTATGGTCTGTATACCTTTTGTGAAGGGTCGCCCACCGATATGGTCTACCGCCTGGATT
This sequence comes from Anaerolineaceae bacterium, assembly GCA_016927865.1. Lineage (GTDB taxonomy): Bacteria > Chloroflexota > Anaerolineae > Anaerolineales > Anaerolineaceae > Anaerolinea. Next base: position 187,496 of record JAFGLU010000047.1, on the reverse strand, counting down.
ATCAGAATACGCCGGATGCTGAACTCGGCGATTATTTTCAGTTGTTTGTGGATGCCGGTTGGGAATATGCCGGTGAGATCAATAGTTGGCGCTATTTTCGAAAGGTCCAGGCAGGAGACGAAACCAGCGAAATTTTTACCGACAACCGGTCGAAGATTGAAAAGTATCAAAGGGCCCTGGTTATCTATTTAATCGCATTTTGCTTGCAGGTCGTGTGCGTTTTGGAACTGATGCCGCAAATGCCACGGTTCAGTGTGGACCCCGGAGGAATCTTTTTCTTCGGATTATCAGTGCTCATCGCGCTAGTCTGTGTTGCGTTTGTGATCACTGTTTTCACTATTTTAAACCTTGTCTTACGCATCCAGAAATTAAAAGAACCGGTGGCATAACCGGTTAATCAAACGTAGGCGAGGTAGAGGTACCTCGCCTACGTGGGTTGGTTTGGTGGGCAATCTAATTCCGGCGGCGGGCAATGACTACGTAGCTATAGTTAGGCCTCGATTCAGAACTCTCGTCCGGCATAATCGGGTTTTGTTCGAGAAGCTCGGATGAATCTTCTTCTTCGGTTTCCTGTTCCTGACTCTCGACCTCAGCCTCTGCGGGTTCTTCGCTTTTCTCTTGTACAAATACCTGGTAGGAGTCTACTACTTCGAAATGACCATGCTCCTCCAGTAACTGGGTGACTTCTTCTGGACTGTAATGCCAGGCCCACATCCATTGTCCAACCTCAAAATCGAAGGGCAGGCCGCGCCAACCAGGCCCTGAGTCATAGCCATAGAGGAACAGCCATCCCCTGGGTTTGAGCGCGTTGTGCAGGCGTTGAACGCTGTTCAAAAAGTCAATTACATCCAGGTACACAACCGAGTTAAAGGAGCAGATGCCGTCAAAAGCCTCCTGCAGGTCCAGCTTGTACGTCGGCTGCTGAACGAAGCGAACGCAGGGAAACTGCTGGGCAGCCCGCTCAAGCATTTTGGGTGAAAAATCGCTGCCGGTTACCTGAAAGCCATGCTCCAGTAGTTTGTCGATCACGGGTTGGCCATGTCCACAGCCTGCATCCAGCACCAGACCACCGGAAGGCAGCCGAGACATCCAATCTTCAAAGGCCTTGGCCAGCAAAGGTAATTCAAAGTAATTTTCGGTGTAATCTTCGGCGATCAGGTTATAGGCTTTGCGATTAAGCTGCTCGATGAAGGGCCATTCGCTTGATTCGGGCGGGAAATCGGAGGGGTTAGGGTGTTTTCCTTCGCGCGCATTCTCCACCTCGCGCATGAAATCGCGCATAAACCGAACCCCCTCGTCGAGTTCGATTTGGGGTAGGCTGATGGTGATAATTCGCTCCCCGGGGCTGGAATGCCCGAATACGGTGCCTGTGTCCGCTGTGATTTCCAGCTTACAGGTTGTGGAAGTGACCTTGTTTCCATCAAAACCCTCATATTCTAGAGGCTCCACGTTGAATAGCACGCTCGTCTCGGGCATCATGTCGCCAAAGGCAATGACACCTTTTCCTTCTTGCAGAATTTTTTCTAAACGGGCTTCGTTTTCTTCAAGACTATGGTCGGAAAAGTTGTACACAAAGTTGCGTGTGTAGAATATTTGAGCGCCTTCGACGGTATAAATTATTTCCAGCCAGAGATTTGCGTCGCCTTTGAAATTAGCGCCGCTGCCAATATAAAAAACCTGGCCTTCCGAGCATGCCCGTCCCCACACCCGCACTTCTAATACTTCGGTTGTTCCGGAGAGATATTCTATTTCCGAATGCTGAATCTCGATTTTTGCCATTCTGCCCCTAATCTTGGTTATTACGATGTTGTTCTCCAGATTATAACCTTGTATGTAGCGGTTAGAAGGCCGGAAAAGCCCCAGAATTTCAGGTGTGAATGGAGTGCGAAGCAACCCATTCACACCTGAAATTCAAATTTCTTGTACCAAGACAACTCCTGATGAACCTAACGAACAGTTACCCCCTTGTCCAGAATTTCTTTCACCAGGCCGGGGCCGGAGTAGATCAGGCCGGTGTATAGTTGCACCAGGCAGGCCCCGGAATCCAGGCGGCGCTGGGCTTCCGCGGCGTTCATGATGCCGCCGCTGGAGACGACCGGCAGTCGGCCCTGTAACATCTTCACCGCGTGGGCGGTCATCTGGCGGCTCAATTCGGCCAGCGGCGCGCCGCTCAGTCCACCGGCTTCGGCGTAATGCGGTGACTGTAACGCCGGGCGGGAGACCGTGGTGTTGGTGACGATGACCCCGTCCATGCCGCAATCCACGATGGTTTCCAGGGCGCTGTCGAGCTCTTCGTTGGTCAAATCGGGGGCCAGCTTGACCAGGATGGGGATTTTGCGGCCCAACTGGACTCGCTCGGCGGCCAGGGGACGCAGAATGCCTTCCAATGCGGCACGGGTTTGCAGGCTGCGCAGGCCGGGGGTGTTAGGTGAGCTGACGTTGACGGCCAAGTAATCGGCCAGGGGGGCGAAGGCGCGCAGCAGGCTGAAGTAATCTTGCGCGGCTTCTTCCAGCGGGGTGACTTTGTTCTTGCCGATGTTCACACCGAGAATGAGGCCTTTGGGGCGGCGGGCTTGCATTTGATTCGCCATGTACTCGGCGCCGCGGTTGTTGAAACCCATGCGGTTGATGACGGCCTGATCTTCGACCAGGCGGAAAAGGCGCGGCTGGGCGTTGCCGGGTTGGGGTTTGGGGGTGACGGTGCCAAGCTCGATGTGGCCGAAGCCCAGGCAGGCCAATCCTTGCCAGCCAACGCCATCTTTGTCATACCCGGCTGCCATGCCGATGGGGTTGGAGAAGGACAGACCAAAAGCCTGTACGGCCGGGCCGGGATTGCGCGGTTTGAAGAAGGCGCGCAGCAGGGCGGCGGCAGGAGGAATTCTGCCTGCCAGTCCGAGCAGGGCGATGGTGACGTGATGCGCCTGTTCGGGCGTGAGTTTGTAGATGAGTGGGCGCAGGGTTTTGTACATGGCTATTGGTCTAAAAAGGCGCGCGCGGCGGCGATTTGTTCGGCGGGGATGCGTCCGGCGGCTTCCCAGGTGTTCAGGAGCGCGGTAAGGGTGACTACGGCATGCAGGCGGTAACCGGCCTGGGCCAGAGCTTCGGCGGCGCCGGATTGACGATCGATGAGCACGACCACGTCTTGAATCTCCAGGCCCGCAGCGGCCAGTTTTTCGATGGCCTCGAATTTGCTGCCGCCGGTGGTAGCCAGGTCGTCGATGATCACGGCGCGCTCACCGGGCTGGTATTCACCCTCAATTTCCGCCCGTGTGCCGTATTCCTTGGCTTCCTTGCGCGGGTAAATAACCGGCCAGCCGGACTGCAGGCTGATGGACGTGGCAATGGGCAGCGCGGCGTAAGGCAGGGCAGCCATGCGCTGGAAGGAAAGCTGCTTGAGCGCGGGCAGGTACGCACGGCCTACCTCGGCGAGCAGATCGGGGTGGCTGACCAGGCGGCGCAGGTCGATGTAGATGGGCGATTTGAGACCGGATTTGAGGGTGAACTCGCCAAAGCGCACGCAGCCCGCGCGCAGCAGCCCTTCGGCCAGGGCGGGGGGCACGGTTTGGGTTGTGGCGGCGGCAGGGTTCGATTGGAGGCGGGCCTGTTCGGCACGGACAGCCGCGTTGATCTCCTCAACCGCCTGGCGCGGGTCGGCGGCGCGGGCCACCGAGCGCGAGACATTGAGCAGCAACCCCAGGCCGTCGGCGCGCAGGCCGTTTTGCAGGGCCAGAGCCAAATCGCCACCCTGCGCGCCCACACCGGGGGCCAGGAACCACAGATCGGGAGCAGCTGCGCGAACCCGGCGCAGAGCATCGGGCTGGGTGGCGCCGACCACCAGCCCTACGTTGTTGTTCGCGTTCCATGATTGCGCCAGACGGGCGACGGTTTCATAAAGGGTTTCGCCCATACCGCCTACGGGCAGGTCCTGCAGGTCGCCTGCGCCGGGGTTGGAGGTCTTGCAAAGGATGAAGCAGCCGTGAGTGGAATCACTAAGGAACGGTTCCAGTGAGTCGCGGCCCAGGTAGGGGCTGAGGGTGACGGCTCCGGCGCTCAGTTCCTCAAAGGTGGAGCGGGCGTAGGCTTCGGCGGTGGAGGCAATGTCGCCGCGTTTGGCATCCAGAATGACGGGGATGCCGGCGGGCACGGCGGCGATGACCTCGCGGAGGGCCTGCCAGCCGGAAGGGCCGAAGGCTTCAAAGAAGGCGGCATTGGGTTTGAAAGCTGCCGCCACCGGGGCGGTTTGCTCGATGAGGCGCAGGCAGAAGGCTTTGGCGGCTTCGGCGGTGGGCTGGGGCAGGTCGGCGGGGTGCGGATCGAGACCCACGCAGACCAGCGATCCAACCGACCGGGCGCGCTCTTCCAGGAGGGTGAAAAAGGGTTTGGTCATGATTACGCCTTGCCCAACACCATTGCCAGCAGGGCCATTCGCACGTATAGACCGTACTCCATCTGGCGGAAGTAAGCAGCGCGAGGGTCGTCGTCCACGTCCATGCTGATTTCGCCGACGCGGGGCAGGGGGTGCATGACGATCATGTCTTCTTTGGCTTGTTGCATTGTTTCGGGGCTAATCACGAAGGAGTTCTTGACGCTTTCATACTCATTCTCGTCGCTGAAACGTTCCTTTTGTATGCGGGTCACGTAGAGAACGTCACTTTCGCCGATGACGGGGTCGAGGCTGTTGTATTCGGCCTGGGGAATGCTGGTTTCATTGACCTCATCCAGAATGTGCCCCGGCATACGCAGGACGTCGGGCGAGACGTAGTTGAGGCGCACGTTATAGAGGGTGAGCAGGCGAGCCAGCGAATGCAAGGTGCGCCCGTATTTCAAATCACCGACCATAGTGATGGTCAGGCCATCGATGCGGTCCATCTCCTGTTGTATGGTGAAGAGGTCCAGCAGGGCCTGGGTGGGGTGCTCGCCAATGCCGTCTCCGGCGTTGATGATGGGTTTGCGGGCATATTTGGCGGCCAGTTCTGCAGATCCGATTTCGGGGTGGCGCAAGACGATCACATCGGAGTAGGCTTCCAGGGTGCGGATGGTGTCGGGCAGGGATTCGCCCTTGGAGACAGACGAATAGCGCACCTCGTTGATTGGGATAACGCTGCCGCCCAGACGCTCCATGGCTGAGGTGAAGGAGGAGGAGGTGCGGGTGGAAGGCTCATAGAAGACGTTGGCTAGAATTTTTCCTTTGAGCAGGTCAAAACTTCCCACACGGCGAACCATTTCCGACATTTCTTGAGCGATGCCGAAGATGAAATTCAGATCGCCGCGTGAGAATTGCTTCACAGAAAGAATGTCTTTGCCGTAGAAGCTGGCGTCTTGCTTGTCGCCAAAGGGCAGATGAGGGCTTTGTTGGATAAGGCGGGGAGTGTGAAGTGCCATGATACGATCCTCCTATAACTGGTTCAAATTGGGGTTGGGTTTTTGGGTTGAGTTGCTGCGCACGTCACGGCCAAAACCGGCAGGCGCAAGGATTTTTCCGTGTTCGTAGGCGACCTGCCCGCGCAGCACCACGCGGGTGACCTTGCCCCGCACCGGGCGGCCTTCAAAGGGCGTCCAGGCGCAGCGGGTGAAGGTCTGGGCGGCGGTGATGGTCCAGGGGGCGTCTGGGTCTATCTCGATCCAGGTGTCAGGCTGTTCGGGCAAGCCAAAGATGCAGCGGGGGTTGGTGTGACAGCGCATCAAGACATCCTCCAGGCTCAGGCGACCTTCGTAAACAGCGGTGAGCAGCAGGGGCAGGGCTGTTTCCAGGCCGGGGAAGCCGGGCGGAGGGTTTGGGCCGTCTTTTTCGGCAGCGGTGTGGGGGGCGTGATCGGTGGCAAAACAGTCGATAATGTCCAGGTTGTCCCACAGGGCTTGCTGGTCTTCGGGCGCAGCCAGGCGCGGGCGGACTTCTCCACGCCCTCCGGAGAGATCGGCGGCGCACAAGAAGAGGTGGTGAGGAGCCACTTCGCAGGTCACTTTGAGGCCTTTTTCTTTGGCGGCGCGGATGAGGAGTATTTCTTCGCGGCGGGCCACATGGGCAATGTGTACGGGGCGGTCAAAGAGTTGGGCCAGCAAGATGACGGCGGCGATGGAGCGGCCTTCGGCATGGGCTACAATGGGCAAATGGGTGGGCCAGTGGTCAAAATGCTCCATCCACAGGGTCATGTCATCCAGGCGCAAGGGGCCAAAGGTCTGGTCGAGGTACATTTTCAACCCGGTGGCGCGAGGGGCCAATTCTGCGGCAGAGGTGGGGTTGTCGGGTCCGGCGCCGAGGAATTGGGCGTAATCGCAGCGAGCCTTGGCGCGGGCGCAGTCCAGGGCCAGGTCCAGCGTGGTGCTGTCGGTGACGGGCGGGGTGGTGTTGGGCATGGCCAGGAGGATGGTGGACCCGCCGGCCAGAGCGGCCTGAGTGCCGCTGTCCCAGTCTTCTTTGTGGGCAGCGCCGGGCTCGCGCATATGAACGTGCGGGTCGATTAGGCCGGGCAGACGCAGCATGTTTGATCCTCCTGAAAAAAGGCAAAAAAAGAGGGAGCCTATTGGGGGCTCCCTTATGAAAAGGATAAATGAGAAATGAAAACCGCTTGCACCACGCGCTCGTGGCTTTGGAAGATGGTTGGAATGAGTGCCGGAAATTTCATGTCGGGCCAATTCTACGCAAAATTGGCGATCTGTCAAGGGTTTTGGGTGTTGTCTAGACAATTGTCGGATTCGGCAAACAAAAGACCTTATAAGATTTCAGGATATTCGGAAATGAATCCAGCCGGGCCGTCTTGGCGACGAGCGGTAATGTGCAGTCGTTTGGGCGGGAGGGCAGCGATGCGCTGTGCTTCGGCCAGGTTCTCGGGTTCGACCATATCATGTTTCGGATTGAAGCGGGCCAGGAGGCGGAAGTTATCTTTATGCTGATGCGGGCGGTCATTATCGAAGAAGGCGGTATAGTATTGGGCTTCTGGCGCTATGAGTTGGTAAATGTTCCAACTGACTGGATCGGCGGGGAACAAACGCACAGGGACGCCCTGTCGGAAGCGCCGCGATTGGCGCAACACTTCGCCATTTTGGAAATTCCAGGTGTTGATGCCAGTGATCAGCACAAGTCCGCCGACCAGACCACGGCTCCAGGCGATGGCTTCAAATATTAACAATAGGTCTTGTTGCACGGCGTTAAAGATCCTCATTGGCACATTGATCGTCTCCAGGCTCAGGACCGGAATACGGCGAGCCGGTTCATCCCACACTTCTGCCCAGGCTTCGTAGACGGTCATATAACCGCGCTGCTGTTCGCCGTTTTCAAAGATGCCGTAGTAGACATGGTGCGGCGAAAGCGCGCGCAATGGCACGCTGCCAGAGGAGCAGTCGCCGCCCAGGTTGCCTCGGTCGAGGGCAGCGGATTTTGGTATTGGCTGGCAGTGAAAGGTGCGCGCTGAGCCACCGACTTTTTCCTGTGCCACTCCGGCGATTTGTTTAACGAGCATGCGGCAATCTCGTTCCTCGGTTGTGCGCCCACCTCCGGCCAGTCGGGGCAGCCCCTGGCGGGCTTCGATCATCAACACCTGGGCTAATTCCGCCGGCGAATTTTCGATTTGTTGGATAAGGAAGTTCGCCACTTCCTGGGTGTGTTCCAGATCTTCTTCGTCCATGAAATCCATGTGGGGAAGCCACGGGGCGCGCAGGCGATAGGTGATAGCCGCATATCGCAACATGGTAATGAGGGTTTCCTTGAGGAAAGCCGCCTGTTCTTCAGGCACTTCCCAATCATCTTTGATGTGATCGTAGAGGGCATGGGCAAGGGCTTCTTTCATGGCGTCCTCACCGAATTCTTTGACTAGAGCCTGGAGACCGGTGGGAAGAGCTTTTTCCTGTATTGAGGAAGGATCGGATTGAACCTCGTTCCAGAAGCGCTGGATGTGCTTGCGCCTGATGCGGAAAGGAGCTGCTTGATACACGTCGCGTAACACCCGCTCTTTGAGCATCAAGTAGGCTATGGCGTGATCTTCCAGGATTCCGGCTATCCTTGATGGAACATCATCGGGTAGTAGAATGGGGGACAGTCTGGCAAAGGTGTGGACGATCCAGTCGGCCAGAGATTTCTTGTCGAGAGCTACCACCCAGCGGTGGATATTTAACAAGTCCAGGGCTCGCATACATAGTTTTTGAAAAGTTTCCAACTGGACCATGGCAATGGTAGGTCTACAGATCAACGTGAAGGCCGGATAATCCATCCGTCGCAGCGTGCCTCCGCCCGCCACAAGGAGTTTCCTGGATTCATTCCAATAGAGGCCTTCCAGAGGGGAGGGGTCTTGCAGGAGATCTCCCAGGTTCATTCGCCAGTGATGCTGAACTAATTTCGAACCGCTACCAGCATCCAGGGCGCGTTCCCAGGCCACATCAAAGTAGGTCAAAGGGAGATTCATGATCCCATCTTGATCATCGGGTTGATTTTCTGGTTGGTCAGGGAGAATTTCACGGAAGCGCTGAGTAGCATAGCCGAGCAAGCTGGCCCAATCCTTGTGATGTTTATCGGTTGTGCGGAGAAAATCCACGACCAAAGCAGAGGGGGCATCGCGGAAAAAGGCGTAAGCGCTTGATATCACTGCCCGGGCTGCCTCAGATTGTGGAGGGCGGGCCAACTGCTCAAATAACCAGGCTTGTATGGCTTGCCACTCGACGGAAAAGGGGTGTTGGTGAACGCCAACGTAATCCTCCAGAATGCACACTCCTGCCAGCGCTACTCCGTCCTGAATTGGATCTGGTAGACCTTCTAGGCTGAGAGTGTCGGCAAAACGCATTAGGTCATCCAGGTGATTGTCGCACAGAAAGCTTCGTTCGGATTCTGAAAGAGCGAGGCCTGTTTTCTGTTGTGAAGCGAGGGCCATAACCTTTTGATAGGTTTCATGGTCCAGGCGCGCGCGTAATTCGTCTGACGATGATTGTGATTTGTACCGATCCCAGGCATAACGTTGGAAGGCTTCGTCAAGGGCAGAGATGGGCAAGATCCCGGCAAGGCGCTGGCGGCGTTTGGGGCTCATACTTCTCTCGTGTACCAGCCAAGCTTCAAAACCACCTTGCCCCATTTCTATTTCTTCCCACAACTCCCAGTCGAGTTGTCGTTGATCTTCTTGGTAGGCCCGTGGGCTGATTTCGGCTACGACTTTGAGAGGGTCTTCCTGCGGCCCATGCCGGTGAGCACCGCCGGTCCCTTTCCGACGCTCGCGAACATTTTTCAGGGCAATGCGCAGCACGCGCAGCGCATCCTGGCGGGTAACGGCTGCTTGCAAGCGCTGTAATAGAATATCGCTTATTCGAAGGTGGTGCAGCCCGTTGGCAATGAGCAACCAACTGGAGCGTTTGAGATTAGCGCCTTGAAGCCCCTTCCCTGCTTCGTATAATTGAGCAGCAGCTTCTTCGGGAGGGCAGTTTAAGAGTGTGTCGCGATCGATATCCATATCCCCTCTTTCCTATAATGGGTGGTGGAAGTTGGCTGTTGTCGTTATTCTAATTCAGAAAGGCAGAAGGGAACAAATGAGAACACGTCGAGAATCTTTGTGCGTTTTTGACGCTCTATTGACGGATGGGGTCCATAATTAGAGCATAGGAGACTTGCACCATGAAAAAGTATGCGTTGGTTCTATTCATTGTATCTTTGGCGATCTTAAGTCTTGCTTGCAGTTTGGGTGGAGGCGGCAAAGAGACGCCGGCCCCTGGTGAAACCGAAGAACCCTCAGGGCCGGGAAAAGCTGCCGTGGAAGCAACCGCTCCGGCGAGTTCCACGCAGGAGGCGACCTCGGTGCCTGAAGCACCGGAAATTTCACCGACAGAGGCTCTGCTGCCAGAGCCTGCCGGGATGCAGCCAGGCTGGTATGCGTTGACCAATGCCAACGTGGTGCGCGACTTGGTGATTCACGATGGTGTCATTTACGCGGCTACGCTGGGCGGGATGATCAGTTGGCGATTAGACAGCGGTTATTCGATGCATTATACGCCGCTGGACGGAATGGGGAATGTGAGCGCGAATGCCATCACTTATTGCGAAATCCCTGAACCGCGCATTTTGGTGGGGACGTTGACCGGCATCAGCGTCTATGATCCCAACACTGGGTTGTGGGAGGAAGAAATCAGTTTTCCGGCGGAAAGCCGGATTGCCGAAAGCAAGATTGAGCAGTTGTATTGCGACCAGGTCAACCAGCGCTTGTTGATCGGATACTACGGCCTGGGCGCTTATGATCTGCAAACAGGAGCCTTTGAGCGCTACACAATGGATCAAGGCTTGCTGTGGAACACAGTCAGCGATATTGCCGTGGACGGCAAAGACATTTGGGTGGCGAGCGGTTATAAGGGCATCGCAAAGATCTCCGGCGGCAAGGTGACGACGTTCAGCGCAGCGGAGGGGATTCCGGATGAGAAAGCCAACGCGCTGGCTTTAGCCCCTGACGGTACGTTGTGGATTGGGGCTTCAGGTGGCTTAATCTCTTATCGAAACGGGCAGTGGGTCTCTTACGATGCGGATTCGCCGGCCAATTTGAAGGATATTCGCGAGCTGGAAATTGGCGCGGATGGCAAGATTTGGGTAGCCACCTATCCTTGGGGCGCGGGCCGGCTGTGCCAGTTGGACGCAGAGGAGGCCGTTTGCACGGTCGATATCACTGAAAGCAACGACCAGGGGATCAACTCTCTGGCGTTGACCGAGAGCGGGTCGCCGGTCTTCGGTACCAACCTGGGTGTTTCCCGCGTTGAAAACGGACAGGTAATGGATTTTCGCACGGACGATGCACTTGCCAGCAACTATGTTGACTCGTTTGCCATTGCGCCGGATGGAAAACTGTGGATAGGAACGGATGGCGGCATTCACCTGATCGATCCGACCGATCCGGGCAGCCCGTGGCAAACCTTTAAACAATCTGAGATCCCCGATATGGGCGGCAGTTGGGGCAAGGCGATTGCTGTGGCACCAGATGGTGCCGTCTGGTTCACGGCTACCAATGGCAGCGCCAGCCGGTATCAAGACGGCGTGTGGACGATGTTCAAAGATATCTATTCGTTCGACGCGGTAGCGGTTGATGTTGAAGGGCGGGCCTGGTTTGGGGAAGACAGTAAGGGCGTGGTGGTTCTGAACCCGGATGGCACGCAGGCATTTGCCCTGACCACCAACGAAGGACTGCCGGGCGATAATGTTCAGGCGATCGTTGTGGATGGCGCAGGCATTGTGTGGATTGGCACCAACGAGGGCCTGGCGAAGTATGAAAATGATGCCTTGATGGTGGTTTTCGACAAAGACACGAAAGAAATTCCCAACAAATATATTCGGGCATTGACTTTGGACGCCAACGGGGTGTTGATGATTGGCACGTTCACCGGGGTGGCGCGCTATGACGGCAGCCAGGTGGAAGTTCTGGTGGATTTTGCGAAGGATGGTTTTTCTGAGATCCGCCTGACAACTTTATCGGTTGCCCCGGATGGAAGCGTTTGGGCAGGAACGGATAAAGGGTTGCTGACGGATGCAAATGGGGCCTGGAAGTTGTATACTACCAAGGACGGCCTGAACACCAACTACATTTCCGCTTTGCAGGTTGATCTGCAGGGAAAGGTATGGGTTGGGGGCGGCGGCTCCAATTACGACGGTGGCGGAATTGTCTATATCGTACCTTAGGAGATTGCTTCGCTGTCGCTCGCAATGACCATTGGGGTTTGAAGGACCTGCCCGAGGAGAATTTTTGATGAATGATATCATGCTCAACTTGATTGTTCTGGCGGCTTTTGTGGTGATCGGCGCGGTGATCTTTGTCTGGGTGCGCTCCAGGCAGGTGCGCACCCAAAAGGCGCTGGCGCAAATGGCGCTGGAACGGGGCTGGAAGATCGAGACGTTGCGCGAGCCGCTGGCCTGGGGCACGCGGATTTCATCGCCGCGCTGGACGCTGACGGCTCTTTCTCGCTCGAGCGGACAGGAATCAGGGCCGGGTTCCACGGATGTGTCCATGACGACGACCTGGAGCGCGCCAACGCCCAGCCAAACATTTTTCATCGGGGAACGCCGCTCACAAATGAATTCGCCTTTGGTTGAGAGCGGCATGCGCACGGTGCTCCAAATGGCTTTGGGAGCGGAAGCGCAAAGCCTGCAGAAAGCGGAGATTGGCAGTGATGCGTTCCAGCAGCGGTATCTGGTGATGGCTCAGCGTCCCGAGGAGCTTTCGCTTCCTTCAGCGATGCAATCGATATTGCTCAACTGGAAAGGCACCAAACCGCTGATCAAGGGCACAGCGCAAGGGGTGACGATTGAGTTGCAGGGAACGCATTTGCGGAAACCGGAAGAGATCAGTGCTTTGGTGCAATTGGGAGAGATGTTTCTGTGATGAAGGCAAAGACTACGCTGCTCCGAAGTGCCTCTTTGCGCTTTGCGGTGGTTGGAATCTTGTTCCTGCTTTCGGCGCAAGGCTGTGCCCCGGCAACGATTGAGCCGGCTGCTCCTGCGGAGTTGTCGGTCAAACAGACTGACATTGCCAAGGCTACGATGGAATCCACAGCGCGGGCAGCCGAGGAGAAGACCCCGCTGCCCACAGTGGAATTGCCGCCTGTGGATTTGGATGATCGGCAGTTGATCCGGCAGGGGGCGCGCTTCGGCAGCCTGACCCCGCAGCAGGTGGAGGATGTTGCCGTGGGGCGCTACGACCCGAATTATCCCTCTTGCGGTGAGCCATCCCTGGCGGATTTGCCCGAAGAGGGTGGCGAAATGATCCTAACACTGACCTACACAACCCCGGTAATGCCGGAGCGCATCGAAATCTATCACAGCGGGCAGATCGACGGATTGCGACGGGTGGAAGCGCTCAATGCGTTTTCCGGGTTGGGCCGGGTGCTTTATGAAAGCGGCGATGCTGTCACGATGGAGCCGCTGACGGAAGGGGCCTGTTCCGAGCGGCTAGTTTTTCCCGGCGGAACCGATTTTGAGGTGGATACGCTGATTTTATCCTTTGACAGCCCCGCCGCTGCGGCGCAGGTGGCAGCGGTGGAACTGTGGGGCAGGCTGGAGGCATATGTGAATGTGCCGGTGTTCTGGCGGGCGCCGCTCGAAAACACGCCGGTGGACCTAGCCATCACTGAGACGGGGATGGTATACGCGGCGACTGAGCCGAACGGCTTGTATCTATACGATTTCGAGGGTGTGCAGTTCAAAGAGTATTCTGCGCCCGACGAGGCCCAATTGACCAGCGTGGCAGCGGATTTGTTTGGGAATTTAATCGTCACTGATTCGACCTTTGGCTGGTTCATGGTGATCTCGCCGGAGGAGGAGCAGTTGGCCATCGGCGACGCGGATTCGTGTCTCAGCTCAGCGGTCAACCCGGCGGATGGCAACCTGTACTTACTAAAGCGTGACGGCATCGACGTGTTCACCACCGACACCGCGGAGTTGATCCGGCAGATGCCGCTGGATGCTGCTGGGGCTTACGCAGGGCTGGCCTTTGATCCGCAGGGAAAAATGTATACGCTGCGCGATTTTAACTGGCAGCCGGTTCTGGCGCAGCTGGACCCGCTGACGGGCGACGAATTGGACGGAAGTCCTCTGGCCCGCTCTAGCCAGGGAGAAATTGTGGCCCGCGATTTGGCAATAGACGGCAACGGGTACTTTTATGTCTTATTCCAGATGAACACCGGGCAGGTTGCCGTTCACAAGCTGGATTCGCAGGTCAACCTGGTGGCACGATTTGGCGGGCTGGCGGGTGACCTGGAAGAATGGGAGCCGGGAGTGTTCATGGATCCGCGGGCGATCGCGGTGGACGCTGCTGGAGGCTTTATTTATGTGGCTGATGGGTTCGGCGGGTCGGCTTTCTTAACAGCGTTTTTGACGGAGTAGGAAAGCCACAAAAGCGTGCTAAGGGCAATTAAGGCAAAGGCCAACCCTTCAATGAAAACGACGTTTCCAAGGGTCAATTGGGCGGTGGTGAGGGGTTCTTGCAGGCGGGTGAGTGCGCCAACCAGATTGACGTTGGCGTTTTGACCGGTCAGGTTGAGAACGTCATTCTCGATGAAGTTCCAGGCGAAGTGCAGCGTGACCGGCAGCCATAATGAATTCGTGCGCAGGTAGATCAAGCCGAACAAGCCGCCGAATAATGCCGCCAGGGTGAGGGAAAGTGCCAGCGTGGCCGGCTCCATCCCGCTTTCGCTGTAGGCGATGATATGGATCCAACCGAATGAAATCATCATGCCTAACAAGGCCCAGCCGCGACCCCACACGCTTTTTAGCGCGGTGAGCAGGTAGCCGCGGAAAAGGGTCTCTTCGCCCGCCGCGACGCAAATGTTGACCAGCAACCCCACCCACAGCGTGCGCAGCCATTCGGGGGTGGTAAGTTGCTGCCATTGCCAGCCGTCCAGGGCCAGCCAGCCGAGTTGTGTCATAGCAAAGAAGAAGGGTCCCAAAACTGCGGCAACGAGGGCAAGACCAAACAGCAATTGCCGCCAATCTTTGCGGAGAGGCGAGAAGAAGCGTGGCAGAGTCTTTTCGCGCAGTGCAACCTTCAAGGCAAGCGCGGGGAGCAGCAAGTAAGCCAGCAGGCGCAAGCCGTAGGTGGACGTGGAACCAAGATAGGCGCGCAGGTCGGGGGAGAAGTTCAGCCAGCGCATCGCCAGGTTGGGGATAACGCCCAGGGTAAGGTTGACGATGAAGATGACGGCATAGAGCGCGATGAATACACCGGCAATCCTCAGGGTTTGTCGGAAGGGGGATGGGGAAGTGTTCATGGGAATTAGCGAATGTGGTCTAGCCAGATGGGGAAGACGTTTTTGATGAAGCGTTGGAAGCCAAAGGTACTGCGCAGCCCGCCGAGCGATTCCGCGCCGCCGCCGTTGAAGAAGGCAATCAGGCCTAAATGCTTGGACGGTGAGATGACCGCGATGGTGGAAATGCCCGGGTCGCTGCCGGTGTGGAGGGAATTGCTCTTGTTCAGGTTGATTTCCCAGGCCAGACCGTTGGTCGCGCCGCTGTCGGGATATTGGACGCGCAGCATTTCGGCCACGGTTTCGGGTTTCAGGTAGGGCTGTCCTTCCAGTGTCATGCCTTCGTTGATGAAGGGTGCCAGGAAGCGGGCAAAGTCATTGGCGCTGGTTTTGAGCGCGCCGTCGGGAATGGTAGCAAAGCTATACGCGCCGATGGGCGAGTAAGTGCGGGGCAGGATGTTGTAGGAGTAGGGCATGGCCCACACGGATTTGTCCACGTCGCGGTGGTACCAGGTGGAACTGGTCATGCCGAGGGGGATGAACACTTCCTCCTGACAGACCTGGCCGAAGGGCTTGCCCGCGATGCGTTCCGCAAGGTACCCGACCAGGCCAAAGCCGACGTTGCTATAGTCATATACTGTGCCGGGAGCATTCTTTGAGAAATTTTTCTTCGCATCGAAATATTCGCCCCCTGGCGTAAAGTACCCGCTCAGGTATTCTTCCAGGGCCAACTCGGGGTCTTCGCTTTTGCCAATGGTGTAGGTCGCGTTGTAGGAGGGGCCGTCGGTGATGCCGGAAGTGTGCGCCAGGAGCATGCGAAAGGTGATAGGCGTGTCGGGGTAAGTTGGGTTGCGCACGCTAAAGGGCAGATAGGCGTTGATGTCGTCATCCAGGCCGAACTTGCCCTGCTCATATAGGCGCATGAGGGTTGTGGCGGTGACCAGCTTGGAGACCGAGGCGATTTGGAAGACGGTATCGGGGCTGACGGGGCGGTTTTCTTCGATGTTGGCCAGGCCGTACCCTTTGGCGAAAACAACCTGATTTTCTTTGATCGCAACCATGGCCACGCCGGGCAGTTTGGCGGCTTTCAACTGCTCTTCGACCGCGACATCAAGATCAGAAGACACGGGCTTGAAGTAAAGCTGCAAATCCAGGACGAGGCCGAAGATGCCCAGCAGGACAGCCACAATGAACAGGACGGTGATGACGCGGATCAAAAATTCTTCCATGAGTAGTTCCTTGCTTGGTGTGTTGTTGAGCCAATGATACTCAAAATCTGTCGAAAGCCTGTCAAGAAAGTGTCGCAAACCTGTCGCGGAAGGGAAAATAGGCGATGGTGGTGAGGCGTAACCGGCTTGGAAATGCGTTTATAATCATGACAATCTTGCTGAAAAGGTCATTCCATGAAAACTGTTTCACCTCAAACTCTCGGATTTTCGCCTGAGCGCCTTGCTCGCGCTAATCGTCAACTGCAAGCCTACATCGACCAGGGCAAACTGGCCGGCGCGGTGACCCTGGTGGCCCGCCGCGGGCAGATCGCCCAATTGGATGCGTTGGGGTCGGCGGTCATCGACCCGCAGAAACCCATGACGACGGACACGATCTTCCGTATTTACTCGATGACCAAGCCCATCACGGCGACGGCAGTGATGACCCTGTTTGAGGAGGGGCGTTTCCGGCTGACCGACCCGATTTCGGCTTATATTCCTTCCTTCAAGCAGGTGCGAGTGGTGGATCCAAGCTCGTTAGGTGTGACGCGTACCTTGCCTCCTAACCGCGAAATCACCATCCACGATCTGCTGACCCACACTGCTGGGCTGAGTTACGGATTTGATGACAATAACATGATCGATGAGTTGTACCGCGAACGGGTGTGGAAGCAGTTCGACGAGAAAAAAGGAGATGTGAGCTTGTTGGAACTGGTCGATGGGATCACCTCCATTCCGTTGGCTTTTCAGCCGGGCACAGCCTGGCGCTACAGCCTGGCCAATGACGTTCTGGGCTGCCTGGTAGAGGTGGTGAGCGGGCAGGGCTTTGGAGAATATCTCAGGGCTCGAATTTTTGACCCGTTGGGCATGACCGACACAGGCTTTTTTGCGCCCGAAGAGAAGTGGAGCCGCCTGGCGGCGGTTTATACGCCGGACGAGGCGGGCGGACTGAAGGTTGACCCGGCGACGGATGCGCCGCAGTTCAAATACCCGCCGCGCGCGCCGATGGGCGGCGGCGGGCTGGTTTCGACCGTCACAGATTATTGGCGTTTTGCGCAGATGATGCTCAACCGCGGCGAATTGAACGGAACGCGCATTTTGGGGCGCAAGACGGTGGAACTGATGACCAGCAACGCGCTCCCGGCGGGGGTGTGGCGAGACAACATCCCCAATAGCTGCTACGGGTTGGGCGTGGACGTGGTCACCGACCTGGGCGTGACGAAGGAATTGTGCTCGGTGGGCAAGTTTGGCTGGAGCGGCGCTGCCACCACGCATTTCTGGGTGGACCCGGTGGAAGAGTTGATCGGGATTGTGCTGGTGCAAATTATGCCCTTTGACGCCGTGCCGGTGCGGGTGGATTTTCAAAATCTGGTGTACCAGGCGTTGGAATAAATTTATTTCTGGATGCCCATTGGTGAAAAACGGCACGGGGTTTGGCGGACGATGAAGTCGTCTTGCGCAAACCCCGTGCCGCTACGTCGACAGGCCTGTTATTGTTTGCTCCGGCTGGCGTAATGGACTTGTAGGCTGCGGTAACTGAGCTCTTTCTTTTGCAGGGCCTGGATGGCGGCGACCGCGGCGGCGGCGGCGGAGAGGGTGGTGAGCAGAAGCACGTTCATGCGCGTGGCAGCGTTGCGGATGTGGGCGCCGTCGGAGTGAGTGATGGGGCCGAGGGGCGTGTTCAGGATCAGGTTGACCTGGTGATTGTAGATCAGGTCTACAACATGGGGCGAGCCCTGGCTGACCTTGTTGACGCCCTGCACGGGCAGGCCCACGCGGCGGAAAAACTCGGCGGTGCCGTGGGTGGCGTAGAGGGCAAAGCCCAGGCGGTGCAGGTCGCGGGCGATTTTGAGGGCGGCGCCTTTGTCGAAGTCATTGACGCTGATGAGCACCGCGCCGCTGACAGGCAGGTCACTGCCGGCGGCCAACTGCGACTTGGCAAAGGCGTGCCCAAAGTGGGCGGCGTGGCCCATGACCTCGCCGGTGGAGCGCATTTCAGGGCCTAGCACGGTCACGTCACTGGGCAGCTTTTTGAAGGGCAGCACGGCCTCTTTGACGAAGAAGCCGTCCACTTTGGGCTCTTCCAGTATGCCCAACTCGGCTAGAGAAATGCCCGACATGACCTGGGCGGCGATGCGTGCCAGGGGCAAGCCGGTGGCTTTGGAGGCATAGGGCACGGTGCGCGAGGCGCGGGGGTTCACTTCCAGGACGTAGACAATTTCGCCTTTGATGGCAAATTGCACGTTGAGCATCCCTTTGACTTGTAGGGCCAGCCCCAGGCGGGTGGTGTACTCGCGGATGATGTTGAGGTGGTACTCGCTGACTTTGTAGGGCGGGAGGATGCAGGCAGAGTCGCCGGAATGCACGCCGGCTTCCTCGATGTGCTCCATGATGGCGCCGACGACCACCTCGTTGCCATCCGACAAAGCGTCTGTGTCGACTTCAAAGGCGTCTTCCATGAAACGGTCGATGAGCAGGGGTTGGCCGGGGACGGCATCCAGGGCGGCCTGGACAAAGCCATCCAACTGCGAATCGTCGCCGACCACGGCCATGGCGCGCCCGCCCAGGACAAAGGAAGGCCGCACCAGCACCGGGTAGCCGATCTGGCGAGCCACGGTATGGGCGGTTTCAAGCGAGTCGGCGATGCCGTAATCGGGGCGGGCGATGTCGAGCTGATCGAGGAGGGCGGCAAATTCTTCGCGGTCTTCGGCCAGGCGGATGGAGGCGGGCGAGGTGCCCAGGATGGGCACACCGGCTTGCTCCAGGCCCTCGGCCAGGTTGAGGGGTGTCTGCCCGCCGAGCTGCAAGATGACCCCGAAGGGCTGCTCGCGGTCCACCACGTTGAGGACGTGCTCGAGAGTCATGGGCTCAAAGTACAGCCGGTCGGAGGTATCGTAGTCGGTGGAGACGGTTTCGGGGTTGCAGTTGAGCATGATGATCTCATAGCCACGCTCCGCCAGGGCAAAAGCGGCCTGGCAGCAGCAGTAATCGAACTCGATGCCCTGACCGATGCGGTTGGGTCCCCCGCCCAAGATGAGAATTTTGCGGCGGTCCACGGGCGCGGCTTCATCTTCGGTCTCGTAGGCGCTGTACATATAGGGGGTCTGCGAGGCGAATTCGGCTGCGCAGGTATCGACGCGCTGGAAGGTGGGCAACAGACTCCAGTCCAGACGCTTGCGGCGAACATCCCAGAAGGTGACGGGAGTTTCAGGGCGGGAGAACAGGCGGGCCAGGTGACTGTCGGCGAAACCGGTACGCTTGGCGCGGCGCAAGGCAACGGCATTCAGGCTGGAAAGGGTTTGCTTGCGCAGTTCAGCTTCCATTTGCGCAATCTGGCCCAACTGGGCCAGGAACCAGGGGTCCATGCCGGTGCGGGCGGCGACTTCTTCCACGCTGAAGCCGCTGCGTAAGGCGCGGTAAACGGCAAACAGGCGCGTGGCGGTGGGGCGGCCGATTTCGTCCAGGTTGCCGGGGGTATCCATCCACTGGGTTTTGCTAGGGCCGGAGCCATCGGGGGCATCTACGCCGATCTCGAGGGATTGGATGGCTTTGAGCAGGGCCTGTTGGAAGGTGCTGCCCAGAGCCATGA
The DNA here is from genome assembly GCA_016927865.1 of Anaerolineaceae bacterium. Taxonomy (GTDB): domain Bacteria; phylum Chloroflexota; class Anaerolineae; order Anaerolineales; family Anaerolineaceae; genus Anaerolinea. The sequence continues at coordinate 168,011 of JAFGLU010000047.1, read as the reverse complement.
CCTCGCCGACGGATTTCATTTGCGGGCCGAGGGTGGAATCGACACCGGGGAACTTCTCGAACGACCAGCGGGGTATCTTGACGACCACATAATCGAGAGAGGGCTCAAAGGCGGCCACGGTTTGACCGGTGATGTCATTGGGGATTTCATCCAAAGTGTACCCGGCGGCGACCAGGGCAGCGATTTTGGCGATGGGAAAGCCAGTGGCCTTGGAGGCCAGGGCCGAAGAGCGCGAGACGCGCGGGTTCATCTCGATGATCAAAACGCGCCCAGTTTTGGGGTCCACGCAGAATTGGACGTTGGCGCCGCCTGTTTCTACGCCCACGGCGCTCATGACGCGGCGAGCCAGGTCGCGCAGCGCCTGGTATTCGCGGTCGGTGAGGGTTTGGGCGGGAGCCACGGTGATGCTGTCGCCGGTGTGGATACCCATGGGGTCGAGGTTCTCGATGGAGCAGACCACCACGAAGTTGTCAGCCGAGTCGCGCATGACTTCCAATTCGTATTCTTTCCAACCCAGGACAGATTCCTCGATCCAGGCCTGGCCGATGGGCGATTCGTCGATGGCTTTATCCACGGCCTCGGCCAGTTCTTCGGGCCGGTAGACCCAGGAAGCGCCCGAGCCGCCCAAGGCGAAAGATGCCCGCACCAGCAGGGGGTAACCGGCTTCCTGGGCGACCAGCAGTGCTTCGGCCTGGTTGCGCACAGGCCCACCTTTGGGCACGGGCAGTCCGGCCTGGAGCATTGTTTCGCGAAACAGGTTGCGGTCTTCGGCAATGCGGATGGAATCCAGCGTGGCGCCGATGAGCTTGACGTTGTATTTTTCCAGCACGCCGTTCTCGGTGAGCGCCAGGGCCAGGTTGAGACCGGTTTGCCCGCCCACGGTGGGCAGCATGGCGTCTGGCTGTTCCTGGGCGATGATGGCTTCCAGGGTTTCGGGCAGCAGCGGCTCGATGTAGGTGGCGTCGGCCAGCTCGGGGTCGGTCATCACCGTGGCCGGATTGGAGTTGATGAGGATGATGCGGTAGCCTTGCGCGCGCAGGGCCTTGACCGCCTGGGTGCCGGAGTAGTCGAACTCGGCGGCCTGGCCGATGACGATGGGTCCGGAGCCGGGGATGAGGATGGAGTGAATATCGGTGCGTTTGGGCATGGGTTACCTGCTGCGCTGCGCGCAGATGAGTTGGTGAAATTCGTTGAACAGGCTGTGGGCATCGTGGGGGCCGGGGGCGGCCTCGGGGTGATACTGCACGCTGAAGACCGGCAGGCGCTTGTGGCGCAGCCCTTCGACGGTGCGGTCGTTGAGGCTGATGTGGGTCAACTCCACCTGTTCGGGGTCGAGGGATTCGATGGCGACGGCGTAGTTGTGATTCTGCGCGGTGACCTGCACTTTGCGGGTGCGCAGGTCCTGCACGGGGTGGTTGCCGGAGTGGTGGCCGAATTTGAGCTTCATGGTGCTGCCGCCCAAAGCGCGGCCAATGAGCTGGTGGCCGAGGCAGATGCCAAACACGGGGATGCCGGTTTGGAGCAGGTCACGGACAATATCCACGATGCCGGGCAGGCCGGCGGGATCGCCGGGGCCGTTGGAGAGCAAAATTCCGGCGGGGTTCAGTCGCATGACCTCGGCGCAGGGTGTGTAGGCCGGGACGACCGTAACCTGGTAACCAAAGGCAGCCAGGTGGCGGATGATGTTGCGCTTTGCGCCGAAATCGTAGAGGACGATGCGGGCGGGTGGTTCGTTGACTGTAAAGGGTTGCGGCTCAACCCAGGCGCTGCCGGGATCACCGCTCCAATGCCAGGGTTCGGGGCAGGTGGCCTCGGCGACCATGTCGCGCCCGTCCAGGCCGGGCCAGGCGCGGGCCATTTCCAATAAGGTTCCAGCGCTAGCCCCATCAGTGGAGAGGGCGGCTTTCATGACACCCTGGTCGCGCAATTTGCGGGTCAGGTAGCGCGTGTCGATGCCGCTGATGCCCGGCACGCCAGCCTGGGAAAGCCAATCTTGCAGGGAAGTTTGTGAGCGCCAGTTGGAGATGACCGGGCTGACCTCTCGGACCAGCGCAGCGGAGGCTTGCGGGCGGGTCGATTCGTCGTCTTCCAGGTTAATGCCCACGTTGCCGATGTGAGAGGCGGTGAAGAGAACGCCTTGTCCTCGGTAAGAAGGATCGGAAAGGATTTCCTGATAGCCGGTCATGCTGGTGTTAAACACCAACTCAAACACTGCGCTTGTTTGCGCGCCGAAGCCATCCCCGTGGAGGATGGCGCCGTCTTCAAGGGCCAGGGTTGCGGTATTCATAGATCTCTACAGTTATTCTTTTCGGGTGGATTTTAATATTCTGCTGAGTATATACCAAATAGGTGGTCTAGACAACGGTAATAACAAAATTCGTGAGAGTAGGGTTCTGCTGCTGCTGAGACAATCGGAGGCGGATTGTTGATGGCGCAGGGGAGCGAAGATGCTTTCGCTCCTCTATCGCATTAATAAATCAGGCGGATGATGACGCTGCCGATGAGAGTGACGATGGTGCCGAGCGAGAGTGTGTTCAGGATGTAATCGCGCTCGTCACTTTCGCCTGCCTTCAAGTAGAAGGGCACCACGAAGGGGGCGGGGAGGATGGCCATGAGCAGCACGGCGGCTTCGAAGGTGGGCGGGAGGCCCAGGCTCTGGCGGATGACCAGGAAGTTGAACAGCAGAGCGAACGAAACCCACAACACCAGGCGCAGTGCCACCGTTTGGAGGGGCAAGGCCAGGCGGCTTTTCTCGAATCGCAGTTCGTAGCCGATGATCAGGGCCACCAGCGGAGTGGTCAGCCCGGCTAAAATTTCCGCGGTTTTCAAGACGCTGAGGGTCAGTTCCCAACCGGCCAGGGCGGCATAGATGCCGCTGAAGTTGGCGATTACGCCCACCAGAATGCCGATGATGACCGGGGATTTAAGAAATGTTTTGAATGTTTGAGACAGGCTGATCTGGCGGCCCTGGTGGACTTCCAGGCGGGTGATGAGAACGAAGAAGACAAAGAGCACCTGGCCGAGATCGACGACGGCGAAGTAGGGGATGTTGGCTTCGCCGTAGATGGCGCTGAATATCGCATAGCCAAGCATCCCGGCTTCAAAACCGGCCATGAGGAAAGAGGAATAGGTTGAAGTGAGTCCGGGGAAGGATTTGAGCGGGGAGGAGAGGAGCATGACCAGCGTGCAGGCGGCGAAGATGATAACGACAATGAGCAAATAACGGGCCTCAAACTGCATGGTGGCGAAGGCTTTGAACAAGAGCAGCGGCAGGGTGAGGTTGACCACCAGTTTCTTGAAATCGGCTACGGTGGCTGCCTGCAAGAAATTCAGGCGGCGGATGAGGATGCCGAGGAGGACCAGGAGGATGACAGGCAGAGTGGCGCTAAGGGTTTGGAGGATGTTCATGGGGCCTCGTTGAGAGATGCCGACTTTATGGTTTATCGGTGAGAGAAATTCCGAGCGGGTGGCTTCCCTGCAGTGGATGATCCGAATTCAGCAAAGCATTCCGGTGGGAGTTGCATAATTCGAAGAAGCGGAATTCTCGTTGAGATATTTTGTTTATGATCCGTTTCGCCTCACCCCAGGCCATCTCATAGGTAGCAAGGGTTATCTCGCCGCGGTTCAAGGCGGCCTGGAGTTCGTCCGCATCCTTCACTTCAATTTCCATTTCGGGTGAGACGCCTATATCCAGGTACAGATCATCCATCCAGGGAACGCCCTCCGAGTCGATGCCCATCCGGAGACAGATGTCGATATACCACATTACCAGTCGATCTTGATCATTGTATTGGGCTGTTATAGTAAAGTTGTGGTTTGTTGGGAACAGCTTCAGCCAGGTGTAGCCTGAATCAGCGATGCATAGCTTTTTTTCGAAGAAATCGACCATCAAGGGTGAAGCTACAGCGTCCATTCGGTAAAGGGTAATATAACCCTTGAACTCAGGTGTATCTAAACACTCTGAACTGAAGCGGTGCTTGAGAATCCGTTTCCAGCCGGGGAGATTCGCGAACTTTCGGTCCATTTGGGTTTCTTATACAACAGAATATGTAAAACTACAACAGCAATGATATTGTTGCCGGTGTGTCGATCAAGGGGGATTTGTAATCCACGGATTTGATTTTAAAAAAGGGGAGTTTGCTTAGGAAGAGCGGGGCGAGCTGGGAGCGGGCACTCGGGCGGGCTGCATGAGCATGTAGGCGGGGGAAGGGAAGGGGATGCGGTTGGCGGTGTCGGTCATTAAGTTGCGCAGGTCAGATAGCCGCACACGGCGGCCGTGCTTTGGGTTTTTAATCTTTGGATCCCGGTAACCGGGCAACTGTCCACGCGTCATACGCTGGGACAAAACGCTGAGCGACATCCCGCTTATTTCCGCGGCTGTGCTCAGCGTGATGAGTTGATCTTGATGGGCCCAGACTTTGGCACGCAAAATCATAAAACCGACCGGGCTGGTCCAAAACGCGTCCTGCTGGGTGTGGTTCCCCAACCAGTTCTCGACGACTTCGCAGTCTTCCAGAATCTGGGCGGCGCGCTCTTCATGCCAGGGATAAGCCTCATGCCTGTTCTCGGCGACAGTAATGGCTTCGGCCAGTTCGGCGATGCGCACCAGGCGCTGGCCGATCTCGGAGGTATACAGCACATCCACGGGCGCATTGCCAATCTGGACTGCGGCACCGGTAACGGCGGCAAGCTGCGTGTTGACAGCCGCCCACCAGTTGACCAGGAGGGTCTTGATTTCCAGTTCTGCGCTTGTGCTGATACGTGCCATCGGTACACCTCTTAAGTCAGGGGATAGTTCCATTTAAACCCTGATAGGCCTATTTTACCTAAAACTGCATGAAATTGCAAGGAATTTCATAATTTTATAAAATTGGGTCTTGACAAAAACTTTATAATTTTATAAAATTGAAAACATGAGAAGCAAACACTTGACACAAGCTTTTTCGCAAATAGCGCCGCGGTCTGGATGGGGCCATCAAGCGCGTCTGCTCTATACCGAGCAGCAGGGAATTGCGAACCTGCCCAAAGTCAATGCGTCTGCGCCTGGAGGGAGTGGATGATCGCTGAGATCATTCTGTCTCTCTGAAAGGCGCGAAGGAAACTCCTTCGCGTTTTTCATTCTCCAGGGCGCAATGGGAAACCAAAGCGCCTTTTTTGTTGGAACTTTAATAACCTCAGGATGGTAGCCATACAACTGGCGAGACGGGTCTGTGACTCGCACTGTGCGGACGGTGCATCGAGGAAAATAGTAATGGAAAATACAATAAACAACCTGGAGGCGCGCTTCAAGCGCGCCTCCAGATCACGACTCCGTGGTGTAGCCCGGTTAGCATGGAACCCTGTCGAGGTTAAGGTCGCCAGTTCAAATCTGGTCGGAGTCGCCATTTTGTAACAAATCGCAGTAGATGAGGAAGTATTCCGCATTTGAACTGTGTGGGCACGAAGTGCCCACACAGTTCAAATGCGGATCTTCTAAAATTTTTGTCGTTTTTGCGAGCGCATCCTGGCTGGTCAGGAGGCTGCCTCCCGAGCAGCAAAGGAGGGTTCGAGACCCTTCGCTCGCTCTGTTGGGCCGGTATCCAAGCGGCAAAGGTTGCCGGCCGTAACCCGGAAGGGCGAATGCCCTGCGCTGGTTCGATTCCAGCCCGGCCCACAAATTTCGAAGAAAGGAGATGATTGAAGGTGATCGCTACCATCACGGCCACGACTTACTTCACCAATAACATTGTGATCCACCGCCAGGTGCCGCTGGCGCGAGCGGTCACCCTCATGGGCCACGCCAATGCCATCATCCCGCCGGACGCGGACCTCCTGGAGATCCGCTGCCCGAGTAGGGTGGTGCTGGTGCCGGTGCATATCATTTTCAGCATCGACAAGGCCTTCGTCCCGCACGTGCCGACGCCGAGCAAGGCGGGCGTGTACCGCCGCGACCGCGGGGTATGCGCCTACTGCGGGCGGACGATTGCCTTCGAGGAAGCCAGCATGGACCACATCCTGCCGCAATCTCGAGGGGGGCCGACGGCCTGGGATAACCTGGTCAATGCTTGCCGCCGCTGCAACGAAAAGAAGGCCAACCGCACGCCGGAACAGGCCGGGATGCCGCTGCAGTTCAAGCCATTCACGCCGAAGGTGCGCCTTCGGGCCGATCTGTGCTAATTCGCCTGGGATGGAGCGGAGGTTGTTCCGCTCCTCCCAAATTTAGGGGTGTAGCTCAACGGTAGAGTTCTCCTCTGATGAGGGAGCTACGAATGTTCGACTCATTCCGCCCCTACCTTATGCGGGCCTGTCGCTTAAGTGGGAAAGCACCCGGTCTGCACCCGGGAGATTGCAGGTTCGATGCCTGTCGGGTCCACTGTGCCGCTTTGGTTTAACTGGCAAAACCTTCCCCCCGTAAGGGAAGTATCCCGGATCGTAACCGGGAAGCGGCTCTGTTTGCAGGCTCTTTGGAAAGTGGCGTTGAGAAACTGCATTTGGGGGTTGCGTGCGGCGGAGCTGCACGCAACCCCCAAATGCAGATAATTCCACGGCAGCTTCCGAATTAGCAGTTGCCTCTGTAGCCCAATCGGAAGAGCAAGCGTCTTTTAAACGCGAGCGTGGGGGTTCAAATCCCTCCGGAGGCACACAGTATGCATTTGGTAATTATTCAGAGGGTGAAGAATCTCTCCGAATTTTAGGTGCGCATGGGGTGCTTCGCACCCCATGCGCACCTAAAATTCGGGTGTTTTCCGACTCTGGCTTGGTAATCATGCCCTCGTAACTCAGTTGGTAGAGTACCTTCCTCTTAAGTTGGAGGTCCCGAGTTCGAGCCTCGGCGGGGGTACCTTTTGGGTTCCATGGAATTTATGCAGGAGAAAAACGATTCGAAACTCGTGATCACCGCTTTGAATTTCTGAACCCATCTTTTCGGGGTGTAGCGTAGCCCGGGAGCGCGCGTCTGTCGGATAGACGAGGTCGAAGGTTCAAATCCTTTCGCCCCGACCTGATGAAGCTTGTGCCCACATAGCTCAGTTGGTAGAGTTCGCCCTTGGTAAGAGCGAGGTCATGGGTTCGAATCCCATTGCGGGCTTATCTTGCGGGTATACCTCAATGGTAGAGGGGTTCCTTGCCGAGGAGAGCGTTGCCGGTTCGAGTCCGGCTGCCCGCTCACGATGCTCCAATAGCTCAACTGGATAGAGTGCCTGGCTTCGACCCAGGAGGCTGCGGGTTCAAATCCTGCCTGGAGCGCCAATTCAGCTTTGCCGTCTGGGGGAGGCGGCGGTTTTCTTGGTGCTACTCGACGACCTTGAAGAAAGTTCCGGTAGTTGAGTAGCACCACTTTTCTGCGGAGTGGTCCAACGGGAAGATGCGTGGTTCTGACCCACGCGACAGAGGTTCGACTCCTTTCTCCGCAGCCTGTGATCCTCGATCGCCTAACTGGCAGGGTGGACGGCCGTTAACCGTTCGGTCCAGGTTCGAATCCTGGTCGGGGAGCCTTTTTTGCGGGGTGGCGCAGCGGCAGCGCACAGGCCTCATAAGCCTTTGGCCGAGGGTTCGAGTCCCTCTCCCGCAACAATGCCGAAATGGCGGAACGGAAGACGCACTGCGCCCAGAACGCGGCGGGGGGACCCTTGCAGGTTCAAATCCTGCTTTCGGCACTTGTATATGGCGCATTCGTCTAACGGTCAGGAAGCGGGGCCTTCAACCCCGCAGCAGCGGTTCGACCCCGCTATGCGCCACCTTGTATGCACCTGTAGCTCAATAGGTAAGAGCACCTGTCCTACAAACAGGCGGTTTGCTGGATCGAGGCCAGCCAGGTGTACCTTTGAGGTAAATGCTCAGTGGGTCTCTTCAACCTCTGCCTGAGCAGGGACTCTTTGATCATGTCGAGATAGCTCAGCCGGTAGAGCGCGCGACTGAAAATCGCGAGGTCATCGGTCCGATCCCGATTCTCGACGCCTGATTGCGCCTCTGGCGGAATGGTAAACGCGCCGGGCTTTGACCCCGGGTCTTGATCTTCGTTCGAGTCGAAGGGGGCGTGCTGTCGATGGGTCTGAATCTCAACTGGACGAGTGCGCGGCTCCAAACCGCGCGGTTGGGCGTTCGAATCGCTCCAGGCCCGCCTTGGCCCCTGTTGTGGACCGGCCTTCTGAGGAAGGGGGATATTGCAGGAGGAAGCCGGTTCGACTCCGGCAGGGGGCCTGGTTTTTGCTCCTGTAGCTCAATCGGGATAGAGTGCCGCCCCGCGAAGGCGGAGGTTTGCCTGTTCGAGCCAGGCCGGGAGCGCTGATGGAGAGGTGGCTGGTTGAGTATGGAGATCGTAGCTCAAGAGGCAGAGTGTCTCGCTGTGACCGAGAAGGTTGCCGGATCGTGGCCGGTCGATCTCCCCTGTTGTTTGTTGGACTCGGGCCGGAGGAATGGGTTATCATCAAAATTACCCATTCTGCTTTTTGCCTGAGTGTTCATGAGGACCGGGCTCTCTTGGGCGTTTACTCTGTGTGGCTGGGAGAACTTTTTCCACCACTGCGTGAGTAGATACTCTCTAGTAGAGCAATCAAAACGTCTCCGGTATTGCCCGTGTGGTGCTGAAGCTGCTGCGGGCCGAGGGTTGACGGTTATCCAAGGGCAAGGTTGCGGGTTCGAATCCCGCCGGTCCTCCCTTTGTTTTTATTTGCTCGGGCCGGAGGAATGGGTTATCTGGAAAAATACTCCATTTCGTTTATTTGCCCGAGTTCATTATGAGGACCGGTCTCTCTTGTAGAGAAAAAACGTCTCCATTTTTGCCCGGCGGGTGATGAGCTTGCTGCGGGCCGAAGGTAGACGGTTATCCAAATGGGCACAGTTGTGGGTTCGAATCCCACCGGTCCTCCCTTTGGTTTTCTTTGGCTTGGGCCGGAGAAATGGGTTATCACCATAATGAGCAAATCCCATTTTGATTTTTGCCTAAGCATCTTGAGGATCGTAGCTCAATGGCAGAGCGACTATATATCGTCACCGTTTTTGTCCGGCGGGTGATGAACCTGCTGCGGGCCGTTGGCTGACGGTTACCACTCTGGATGGGTAGGTTGCGGGTTCGAGTCCCGCCGGTCCTCTCTGTTGGCATTCGGCTCGGGCCGGAGGAATGGGTTATCATCAAAATGAGCAAACACCCATTTCGATTTTTGCCTGAGCCACTTGAGGATCGTAGCTCAATGGTAGAGCGACTATATGTCGTCGCCGCATTTGCCCGGTGGGGGACCATCGCGGGCCGTTGGTTGACGGTTACCACTCTTAATGGGTAGGCTGCGGGTTCGAATCTCGCCGGTCCTCACTTTTTCTGTGTTTTCTCTTACGGATGTGGTTTTCTACCTTCCGTGAGTAGATTGGTAATTTTGGGGCAGTCGTCTAACGGAAGGACGGTCGAAAAATCTCCGTTTCCGCTTCCTTGCCTGCTTGCGGGCCGACAGGGAACGGTTATCTGTCAAACTTCAGATGCAGGTTCGACTCCTGCCGCCCCACTCAAAAAAACTTTTGCTAATTTGGTGAGTCGTGTTGAGTAAATGTGTGCGGCTACCCCGCACACATTTACTCAACAAATGCCACTGGTTTAGCGAGAAGAGTAAAAAATGCCGGGCCGGATGGCGTGGGTTATCTCCACCCTGCCGAAAGGCGCAGCGGGATTGGATTCCCCGCATTTTGGTCGCAGCCCTGGTTGGCTCGGGCTGCGGTCCATCTGCCCACCCAGCTTTTGCCTGGCATTTATTGTTCTGCCAAAGGGGAATTTTTGCACTTTGAGCAGCCATTTCTTTGATGCGGCGCGCATTGACGCCTGGCGCCGGTCTACATCACGCTTGAAAGGAGGCACACATGGCGCACACGATTTACAACCTCTTCAACCGCAAGGCCACGCCGCAGAGCATGCCGATCCCGGGTTCTACCCAGGTGGCCAACTCCGCCGGCGGTTTTGCCTGGCAGCTCGATCCGTGGAAGCGCTTGATGCGCTTCCTGGTGCTGGGCACCGAAGGGGGCACCTTTTACATCAGCGAGCAGGCTTTGACTCGCGACAACGCGCAGAACGCGCTGCGCGTGCTGGCCGAAGACGGCCCGCGCTTCGTGCGCACGGTCGTAGACGTGTCTGAAAACGGGCGCGCCTACAAGAACGACCCGGCCCTGTTTGCCCTGGCCCTGGCGGCTGCCGCGGAAGACGCTGAAACGCGCCGCATGGCGCTGGAAGCGCTGCCGCGCGTGGCGCGCACCGGCACGCACCTGTTCCACTTTGCAAGCTACGTGGACGGGCTGCGCGGCTGGGGGCGCGGCCTGCGCCAGGCGGTGAGTAACTGGTACGCGGGCAAGAACGACGAGCAGTTGGCCTTCCAACTGGCCAAGTACCAGAGCCGCGACGGCTGGTCTCACCGGGACCTGCTGCGCCTGGCCCACCCGCTGCCGGAGGGGGAAGCCCGTAAGGCGCTCTTCCGCTGGGCCGTGGGGGCTGAAGACGTTGCCATCGAGTCGCTGACGGGGCTGGTGGCGGGCCTGGAACAACTGCAGCGCGCGCAAAGCGAAGCGGAAGTGATCCAACTGATCCGCGAATACAAGGCTCCGCGCGAAGTGGTGCCGACGCAGTACCTGACCTCCGCGGCGGTTTGGGAAGCGCTCCTGCCGAGCCTGGGCATCACCGCGCTGCTGCGCAACCTGGGCAACCTGAGCAAGGTTGGCCTGCTGGCAGAGGGCGCGGGCATTGCCCGGGAAGTGGTGGGGCGCATGACCGACCGCGCAACGCTGCGCCGCGGCCGAGTACACCCGCTGCAAGTCCTGGCTGCGCTGGTTACGTATCAGCAAGGCCACGGCATGCGCGGCTCCGGCCAGTGGGCGGTGGCGCCGGAAGTGGTCGAAGCGCTGAACACGGCTTTTGGCCTGGCCTTCGAGAACGTGGTTCCGACCGGCAAGCGGCTGTACCTGGGGCTGGACGTTTCCAGTTCCATGAGCTGGGGGATGGTGTCCGGCATTCCGGGGCTGGCCCCGCGCGAAGCATCCGCAGCCCTGGCCATGATCACGGTGAACACCGAAGAAAAGGTCATCATCCGCGGCTTCTCCACCAACATGATTCCGCTGCGCATCAAGGCCGGGCAGAGCCTGGCCCAGGCAGTGGCGGCCGTCAGCAACCTGCCGTTTGGCGGGACGGACGTGGCCCAGCCGATGCTGGACGCGCTCAAGCACGACCTGGCGGTCGACGCCTTCGTGGTATACACCGACAGCGAAACCTGGGCGGGCAAGATCCACCCGGTGCAAGCGCTGCGCGACTACCGCGAAAAGACCGGTATTCCGGCCCGACTGGTGGTGGTTGGCATGACGTCCAACGGCTTTACCATCGCCGACCCGGAAGACGCCGGCATGCTCGACGTGGTTGGTTTTTCCACCAGCACCCCGTCTGCCATCGCAGACTTCATCGCAGACCGGCTGGGGGCGGGTGAAGGCGGCGCGGAAGAGTGAAAACAAATCTGCAGCCAGTTTTAAAAAACAGGCCTGGCTGTTCAGCAAATCGCTGAGTGGCCAGGCTTTTTTGTTGCTCGGGTTTCCTTAGTCGACTCTTTGGATGCGTATCGCCATGTATTTCTGCGTGGGCATGTCCACGCAGATTTTGTCGTGGGCTCGCTCGGCGACGTGTTGGATGGTCATATTCCAGGTGTCGATGACATCGATTTGGAAGCGGCCTTCGGGCAGGTTGAAGTTGCGCAAGCGGGGCTGGTGCATGCCGAAGTAGAGCAGGAAGTAGTCGGTTTGGTAATAGCCGCCTGCTTCCATATTCCACAAACCTTCGGGAATGAGGGTACGGACGACCTCAGGATGGTCGAACAGCTCTGGGGCGGGGCCGGGCTGGGTGCCGTCGGTTTGTTTCAGGGGCAGCAAGCCGCCTGGAGCCTGCTCGATGATTTCGCGAAGGAAGGCAATGCGAGCGGTGCTTTGTCCGACCAGCTTGCCACCTTTGGACCACCACAGCTCTTCCCGGTCGTTCAGGTAGGTTTCGCCGTGACCCACATAGCCGCCAGACGTGAAGCCGATCCAGAAGCGAGTTACCAACTCTTCGGGCGAAAGGTCGCCCCACAGGAGGGGAATGTCGCCTTCATAGCCGCATTCGTCCACGACCACGGGCTTGGCGTACTGGCGCAGCCAGACGGGAACCAGATCGAGGTGACCATGCTGGATGCTGCAATGGGTGACCCAGGGCTTGCTGTGGTCGTAGAAGGTGAAGCAGTTGTGGATGGAGCGCAGGTGGTTGTAGGGGTCCAACGTCTGGACAAGCTGCATGTCGTGATCCCAATCTTCCATGCTGCGGTCGAGGACAAAATCATATTCGTTGGCGAAGGACCACCACAGGTTGCGGAAGGTGGACAGGCGGGCGACCAGATGGCGCAGCAGGCGCTCGCGGGCGGCAGGGGGCAGGCGGTCGAAGCCCCAGGCGCCGAAATCGTAGGGGTGGAAGAGGATCAGGTCGGCTTCGATGCCGCGGTCGCGCAGGTCGCGGATGCGTTGTTCGAGGTGCTGGAAATAAACCGGGTTGAAGCGCTCGAAGTCCCAGAATGGCGCGGCGGGCAGGGCGCGCAAGTTGTCCAGATTAGCCGAGTCCCAGGGAATGGTGACTTCGCCGGGGTAGGGGTAACAGGGCGGCTCGTTGTGGTTGAAGCGGTAGCGCTTGGGGAAGACGCACATGCGCATCTTGTTGAATGGCGCATTCTCCAGGCTGGCGAGAGTTTGTTCTTCGAGTTCATCCCCTTGCAAGTTCCACACGTAGCAGGTTGTGCCGACCGGGATGTAGGGCGTGCCGTCTGCGTAGGCGAAGTGCACCTGGTTAGCCACGCGCACCGGGCCGTGGTTGTTGGGTTTTGCCGGGGCGCATTGAAAGCGGCCTGTTTGCCCATTCAGGGCGGGGTGATTGCTGCTGGTAGTGAAAGTCCATTCGCCGGGTTGATCGGGCATGAAGCGAATTTTGTGCGTGGCGTTGCCGTCGTAAAAGCCTTCTACGCGGAAGATTCGGTCCTGGTGGGTAAATTGCGCCTCCAGGCTGATGTCCTGGTCGGGGTTGCCGGCATCCGAGGAAAGAAAGGCTTGTTCGAATACGTCCCACTGTTCAACGGTTTGGGTCATCGTGGTTGCCTCCTGGAAGAAGTATTGTAGATTATAGCTGTTCCTGGCGAAGATGGCCCTGTCGTCAAAATCCCCCTTGACTCTCATTTGAAAAGATGCTACTATGTCGTTGCGCGACATGGCGTATAGCGACATATATATCTTGTCTTCAAAGGATCCTTGTGGACACAAATATCTCCCTTCCACTGACTGAAGCAACATTTTTTATCCTCTTGTGCCTTTCTCCGGGGCCTAAGCACGGTTATGCCATCATGAAAGGTGTCAATCAGATGAGCCGGGGGCGCATCACGTTTAGCACAGGGACGCTTTACGGCGCGCTCAAACGCCTGTTGGACCAACAATGGATTGCGCGCAACGGCGAAGAGGACGAGGGGGATAACAGCCGAGCGCGGAAGGATTACGAGTTAACTGCCCTGGGCAGAGAGGTCTTGAATGCCGAGGTTGTTCGGATGAAAGATGTCGTCGAGCTGGCCCTCACCATGAATCCAGGGGAGGTATAAACGATGAAAAACATCTACCATAAACTGTGGATGCGGGTTGCGGTTTGGTTTTACCGTGCCAGCCTGGTTTTCTATCCGCGAGACTATCAAAAACGCTTTGGCGGCGAGATGCGGGCGATCTTCGGTGATGCCCTGGAAGAAAAATCCCGCCAGGGCGGGCTGCGGGCAGCAGGTTCCTTCTTGCTGCGCGAATACCTGGATGCGCCCAGCAGCATCATTTCTCAGCATCTGGAGGCGAAATCGGGGCGGCAGAACTATGTTCTTGCTTTCACCATTGGCTTTGGGTTGTTTGGGTTAGCGAATGGGATTTTTGAGGGTCAGGACAACCTGTTCCGCTCCCTGACGACCATCCTGATCCTGGCAGTGGTGGGGGGAGTAACTGGATTGGCTATTGCGAGTGCTGGTGAGCCGGAGAGGATGAAACCCTTTGCCGTGTGTGGCGCGGCGGGGTTTCTGCTTGCGAACACGCTTGGAGAAGGATTGTTCCGCAGGCTGTTTCATTTTTCGCCATTGACAAGCGGGATTGGCTGGGAATTCTTTATGCCTTTCTTGTGCCCCATTCTTCAGGGGATTATTTTTGGCTTGTTCCTTGGGGCGGCGCAGGGTACCTGGCGCGGGTTGCTGCGTTGGAGTTCAATATCTAGCCTTGCCTTCCTGGCGGGCTTCTTCTTGAACCGCCTTTCCGCATCTCTGCTGCAAAGCTATGTGGTAAAAAGCGCGACGCAGGATATCTTTCTGACTGGCGCAGCAGGGTTGGTTTTCTTTATCCTGATTCCTTATTTATTGCAAGGGCTGCTTTTGGGCGTATTGTTGGGGAAAGCATCCCAGAAGCGCCTGGTTACCGGTTGATTCCTATCATCGAAAAGTGAATCGACGCTGATTCTTGCCTGTTCGCGGGTAGTGTTAATAGATTCACTGTGAAATGACCGATCCGAATCATAGGAGGCTTTCTCAATGAGCAGCGCTTCTGTTTCAACGCGCCCCGAGCTTTGGCTAACCGTACAAACTAAATTGGCGACTTTTTCTAACGCAACTATTCTGTTGTTTGCTGGTTCTTTTTTGGTGCACCTGGTCGTTGCGTTGATCTTTATTCGATATCCAATTGCTCTGGATGATATGTACCAGTACGATATGCTGGCCCGCTCCATCCGGGATGGACGCGGCTATCGCTGGTATTCGCAGGACGACTTGGAAGTGCTGTGGCCGTATTATGAGCCTATGGTGGAGGTGGAACGGAGCGCATTCCCCGACGAGGGCCTGCCGACAGCGCACCGCGCGCCGGGGTACCCGTTGTTTTTGGCGCTCCTGTATGTCTTTACCCCGGATGCGGCTCGTTTTGCCGTGGCGCGGGTAGCCCAGGCCGGGCTGGCAGCGGCGCTGGCGCCTCTGGCGGCGTTGATGGGCCGCCGGGCGGGATTTCGCCCGAGGGTGTGCCTTCTGGCAGCCATTGGGGTCAGTCTATACCCGATCCTGATGTTCTATCCGGTGGCGCTGGCTTCGGAGAACTTGTATATTTTATTAGGACTGGCTAGCTTGATCACCATTTATCGCCTTGGAGGGAAGTATTCACCGGGCGGGGCGGTGTTGGCGGGATTGCTGGCAGGCCTGACGATGTTGACGCGCTCAGTGTTTGCCCCGTTTGTGCTGCTGGCGGGGCTGTGGCTGGCGCGCTTCAGCCCGGGTAGAAAGAAAACAGCGCTCGTGTTCTTGAGCATTGCTTTTGGTTTGTGTCTGCCGTGGGCTGTCCGTAATTCTCTCTTGGCGGGGAAACCAGCCTTTGTTGAAGGCGGGGCCGGCTACAACCTGTATATCGCCAACCACCCGCAGGGTGATGGGGGGTTCATCTCCTCTATTGCCATACCACCGTTGAATATTCTCAACGATGCGGACCGCGAGCAGGTTTGCATGCAGCAGGCGATTACCTTCATCCGCCAGGACCCGCTAGAAGCTGCCCGCCGGGCTGTGGTGCGGCTGGTGCGCTTCATGGGGATCGAGGGACGCGAGTTCTATTACTTTTATACCAACAATTTGCTTGGGCCGATTGGCCAACCCTGGCTGGTAGGGCTGATCCTGCAGTTGATTCTGCCCTGGGGGTTTACGCTGATCTTGGGCGCGGCGGGCTTGTGGCTGACCTGGTCCAAGGAGCGCAAGCTGGCGTGGCTGGTGGGGATGTATCTGATCTCATATTTGCTGCCGCACGTGGCGATCATTGCCGAACCGAGGTTTCACCTGGCCTGGGTGCCGGTGCTGATGCCTTTTGCTGTGGTTGGGTGGTCAACGCAGAAATTTTTGCCAGGGCAACGGTTGTTTGCTCGCAAAAATATCGGTTTTACGCTGCTGATGGTGGGGGTGTTGGCCTTGATCCTGAGCAGCTTGATGAACAACCTGCCGGTGCTTTCTTTGATCCTCCAACCGGGTGGGAATGAGTTGCGCTTCGCTTATTGATTGATTTTGTACGATTGGAGCAGGCTTTTCTCAATCACGTGACTGGATAGTTTAAGCAGATGATAGGCCAGTAGGCTAAAGCTGTGGCAGGTCTCATCGGGGGCTGTCACGTCGGCGAGCGTAACCTGGACGCCGGCAATTCTGTCTTCGGTATAGATGAGCACATAGCCGGGTTGATCTTCGGTAATAGGCCAACTGATGACGCCCGCGAAGTCCTTCCAAGCCCCGGATTTAATGAGCACCAGTTCTCCAAGAGAATAGTTGGTTTTCATCAGGTTATCCTCCTATCAGTCGAGCACTTGATTGTAAGGTTAGATTACTGCCAGGCGGCATAGTTCGGCGGGGCTTGCCTGGATGCCAGGAGTTTGGCCAGGACGACGCCCACGACGAAGCCGCCGATATGCGCCCAGAAGGCCGTGCCACCCACATCGGGGCCGCCGAAGGACATGACCCCGCTGAACAACTGCAGGACAAACCACAGACCCAATACCACCACTGCCGGGACGACAGTCATGCGCATAAAGAATCCCAGGGGGATGAAGGTGACAATCTTGCTTTGGGGATAGAGCACCAGGTAGGCGCCCAGGACCGCAGCAATGGCGCCGCTGGCGCCTACGGTGGGAATCTGTGAGGCTGGGTTGGTGAGGAAGTGGACGAAGGATGCTACTGCGCCGCCGACCAGGTAGAAGATCAGGTATTTTACCGGGCCGAGGCGGTCTTCTATGTTATCGCCGAAAATCCACAGGTAAAGCAAATTCCCGCCGAGGTGGGCCAGCCCGGCGTGCATGAACATGCTGGTCAAGACGTCAGAGAAATCCCCAAAATCCAGGCCGCTGCTGATGTTGGCTGGAATAAGCGCGAAATCATAGACGAGTTGTTCTTGGGCGGGGCCCGCCAACCACATGAGGATGAAGACCAGGATGTTGGCCGCGATGAGGAGATAGTTGACCACCGGTGTGTGCCGGGTGGGGATTTGGTCTCGGATGGGGATCATGGTTTTCTCCTCCTTTTCAGGTGAAAGGTATCGACGACAGAATTTGTAATCTTTTCCAAGTATAGCTGATTATCGATCTGCTCACAATGAACGAAGAGGCCCGTTGGTGATTGTGATCTCCAAGGGCCTCTTCAAATTTCTGCTACTTCATCTGCAAACAAGTTACTTTCCCTACTTCTTATCTTTCTTTTTATCCTTCTTGTCCTTCTTATCTTTCTTATCTTTGTCTTTCTTGTCTTTGTCCTTGCCCATGGAGTCCTCCTTTTTGTCAAATTCGAATGGGTCGTAGACAAATCATAACATTATTTACTGCAATACTCAAGTAAAATCGCCTGGCGGGAACTGTGTTATCAGGCAATCACACGGATATTTGTTCGCTCCTCGCTCCAACGCCATAAACGGCTGGCGGTGGCTTCGTCATATGAGGCTGGGGAAGATCGGACAGATTTGCACCTGACAAAGTATTTTCCGGTGATACCCTCTACTTTGGGGGAAGTAGCCAGGTAAATGCTGGTTTGGGCACCCTGTTTTGGGGTCATGAAGCCAAACCGGAACAGGCGCGTAACCAGACCCATGACCCCTCCGCCATCCAATGCAAAGCCTGTCGCAACTACACCGGGATGGAGCGCATTGGCTGTGACGCCGGTTCCTTGCAGCCGGCGGGCCAACTCGTAGGTGAAAAGAACGATGGCAAGCTTGGAGCGCTCGTAGGCATGCAGGCCGGTATAACCTGAGCGGAGTTGCATATCTTCGAAATTAATTCTTGCTCTGGCATGGGAGCGGGACGAAACGTTGACGATGCGGGCAGGGGCGCCGGCTTTGAGGGTATCGAGCAGCAGATTGGTGAGCAAGAAGTACCCCAGGTAATTGAGAGCAAAAGTCATTTCGATGCCATCGACGCTTTCTTGCCGTTCGGCGAAGATGGCTCCGGCGTTGTTCACCAGCACATCCAGGCGTTGATAGCGAGACAAAAACTGTTGCGCCAGGAGGCGGATGTCATTCTGAGAAGAAAGATCTGCCTGGAAGAATTCGACCGAAGGGTTACCGGTTTGGGCCTGAATTTGGCGGGTTGTAGCAGTGCCTTTTTCGGTATTGACATCGACGGTGATAACCGTTGCGCCTTGTTGCGCAAGCGCCCGGGCTGTGACGGCCCCGATGCCCGAGGCGGCGCCCGTGACCATGCAAATCTTTCCGTTCATCCAGTGGGTGTTTTCTGCCATGAGTATCCGTTCTCCAATGAGGGGTTAGTATAACCATTTTTCACTTGGTTGCCAAATGTGGGATTGAACGGTGAAGCCAGAGGCTGAAGAGGCGAACAATCAGGCCTGACTTGCATTTGACAAAAAGTATAGTGCTGTACTAAACTAATAAGAGGAGGTAATAAACATGCCTAAATTTGAACGAAAGATGGAAATTGATTCGCCAGTAGAAAAGGTGTGGCAGGTGATGACCGATCCCACTCACTGGCCGGAATGGTTCCCGGGTTTTGACAGCGTTGCCAATGTCACCGAAGTCGCCGAAGGCGCGACTTTTGATTGGGTGGACGACGGCAAGACTGGCCGGGCGGCCATCGTCAAAGTTGTGCCGCTGAAGCGTTTGGAAATCCTCACACAGATGGAAAACGACAAAGACTCCCACGTGTTCACCCTCAAGACGAGCGGTGGCTTCCTGGGTCTTAAGGCAGATGAGTGCGAGGTGGAATACACACTCGACACTCTGATGGGGGGCGGCATTTTGGGCAATTTTGTGGCGGGCGGCAACCCTAAAGACGCGATGCGTGTCAAGAAGGCTATGCACCTGCTGCGCAAAGTCTGCGAAAGCGTCTAGTTCGGAGTTCTGAGGAGGATAAAATGGGTTTAATTGCTATGATCGTGGTGGGTTTGATTGCCGGCCTGGTGGCGTCCTGGCTGATGAAAGCCAAAACCGGCATGTTGGTGGACTTGATCCTGGGCATCGTCGGCAGCGTTGTCGGCGGCTGGGTGGCCAGCCTGATCACTGGGCTCGATTTGGTCACCGGGGTCAACCTGACCAGCATCATCGTGTCGATCATCGGCGCGGTGATTGTGATTGCCATATATCGCCTGATCAAGCGCGGACGGTAATTGCCGGATCTTTCTAATACGCCGGCCCCGCTTGACAAACAGTGGGGCCGGTTTTATTTATAATCAACAGATGACACTGCATAGAGATGCTCACCTGATTGAATTGTGCCACCTACTGGGGCGGGAATTTCCGGGCCGCGCCTGGGAGTTGAGCCTGCCGCCTCAGGGGACGGGGAATGAGACGTATTTTGGACGCTGCGCAGTACGATCGTGCTTTATCAAGCTGGGGGTTGAGGTTGAACGGTATCGCATTATGGATTCACTGGGGCTAGCGCCGCACGTCCTGATGACGGGGAGTCTGGAGGATGGCACTGGACTGGTGGTTCAGGAGCAAGTGGATGGCAGAACGCCCTCGCGGGGAGATTTTCGTGATCACCTGGAGCAGTTTGCAAAGGCCATCCGAGCGACGCACGAAAGCGAGGGTTTGAAGCGAATTCTGCCGCCGAAGCAATCCGATTTTTACCGAGATGCCGGGCTGGACACCCTGGCAGAAGTCGAGCGCCGTTGGCAGGGCGTTAAAGCCAGGGTTCCGGGTTCCACCGGTTATGTGGATGCGTGCATCGAGCGTTTACGGGATGAAATCAATCAGTTCGCCGGCGCGGGCCTGGTCGCTTCACATAATGATATTTGTAATGCTAATTGGCTGGTGTCTACGCAAGGGCGGGTGTATCTGATTGATTATGAGGCGATGTCTCTGGACGATCCCGCATTGGACCTGGGGGCGATCCTGTGGTGGTATTATCTGCCGGAATTAAGGGGCAGGTTCCTCCAAGCCGCGGGGTACCTGGACGATGAGGGGCTGCGCGGGCGGATGAGATTTCGGATGGCAGTTCACAACCTGAATATTATCCTTCCCCGGGAGAATAGCTTTGACACCTTTGATGATGCGGGGTTTGAGGAAGCGTTGGTCGATTTCAAAGCGGTGATGGAGGGGAAAGAAAACCCGCAAGGGTATGGTTGATCCACTTCAGGTTTTTGTCATAGCCCTAATGAAGCTCAGAAGCAGCCCTGCGTCTGGGCTTCAAAGGTGGCCAAAAGAGTGTTCATATCTTCCACTCGTTCGGCGGCGATTTCCTGGGCTCGTGGCAAGGCGAGAATACTGAGCGACCGGTCCCGGCGGCGGATGGTTTCGTTATAGGCATTGCGCAGGTCGCGAGGGTTGATCGAGAAATTGCGCAGAACTCCAACCGTGCCTAGAAAGTCCAATGCGTCTGCGTCGCGGAGTAAGGTGGCTTCCAAACTGCGCTCTGTACCTGGGGCATGGTGAAACTCAATAGTTTCCAGCACCAGGTTTTTCTTCGCTTCGGGGTAACCTTGCGTGGTCAAGAATTCATTAGCTACCTGTTTGGATCGGAGGGAGTGGTCAACATCTTTTTGCGCCCAAGCGGGGTAAGCACCCCAATCGTGCAAATAGGCGGCAATCCACATGACTTCGGCATCAAATTCCAATCCTCGGCCGATTTCGGCAACCAGCTTGAGGAGTCTATGAGAATGCTGCAAGCCCCAATCACCGCCATATTCAAGTGTTAGTCGAGAGAGTTCTGCTTGGTCTATCATGGATCATTCTCCTTGCTGAAGGATTTAGCAATCTGAGCATACCATGCTGTATGCACCTTTTCGCTGTCCGGGGAGACTAATTAGACCTGTCCACTTGACCGGTTAAAAGGTCGTGCGCCCCTATCATAGAGGCGCACCGATATTCTTCGCATGTTTTGCGCCGAATTTATTTTCCTCGTGCGCGGATGTACTCGCTCACATCCAGGTTGGAGTGCATTTCATCGACGATGAACCCTGCCCAGGGCTTGCCAACATCCATCCAGGTGACATAGGCCACCGGCGGCTTGTTTTCGACCCGCACTTCGCTTGTGATCCACAAAACCTTGTTCTTGTCATTGGGATCTATAAATCGCATGGCTTCCATATGATCCATCAGGCCGGTTTGTGGATTGAAGCGCACGACGAAGTTTTCCTCGGTCTCTTCGAAAGGCACATACAAGACAGCGGTTGTATCATCGACTGCCTGCCAGCGTGCCTTGGGGTGGGTGAGCCACAACGCCGGGAACCAGGCGCCCTCAGCCCACAAGGCCAGGTTGGCGCCCTGGTTGGTGTTGGGGTCATCGTAGTGTGTGCCCATGGGGCTTTCAAAGAAACTCTTGCCGTCTACATAACCTTCATTGACTTTCAAGAAGGGTAGGCCGAAGAAGGTTGCTTCGATATAGTGGCGGTAATCCTGACCGGCGTTATGGATAAAGATAAAGCGAGCCGGAATCCAGATACCAAAAGGGCGGATGCGACCGTGGCCGGAAATGACCACCGTGTTGATGACAGGCACCTGGTCGCCGTAAATCGCCCGGAAGTAGCGCTCCACGGGATCGGGAAGGCCCTCGGGCAGGGGAACGGTTTGCGACTCTCCCTGGGAGAGTTCAGGAATGGAAAACGGTTTGGGCTGGATTTTCAAGCCTAACCAGCCGACAAAAATTAGGGCAACAAGGACAAGAAACGCGATCCAAAGTGGGTGCATAGACAACTCCTAAAGTGGCTGTGGAAGGGGTTGCTTCGACAGTTGAAACAGGCGCCGGGCGAAAAGGATGTGGTAGGCCATCAAGGCCAGTCCGGCGACCATCGAGATCATCATCCCGACCGCAAAAGTCTGCGGAGCAAAAGCGGTGAGGCTGAAGAAGACAACCATGCCGGCATAACCCACGATCCCCAGCCAGGCGGTCCACTTGCCAAAGATCTTTGCGCGCAGCATGACCAGGGCCATGATCAGACCACCGATTTGCGTGTAGACGAGGCCCATGAACGTTCCGGGGGTCAAGTCTGCGCCCTGGGCCAGGGCAGCGCGGGCGGCGGCTTCCAGCAAGGGCTTCTCGGCTTCACTCGCGGCTGCATACTGGCTGCTGAGCGCCAGCATGGAGAAGACGGTGTTGCTGGAAATGTAAATGGCCGCGCCAATGAAAAATATTGCGGCAGACAGGAGGGCGAAGCCAGGATTTGAGGGGCGATGCACATTGTAAAGAGCGAGATAGACGGGGATGCCAAGGGTCATAGTGATGATATTGATCAAGCCCAGGTTGCTGAGGGCAGTGACCGGGTTGGTTTGGAAGAGCGCAAACCATTCGGTTACGGTGACGGCAGTGTTTTCTTGTGCTTCGCCGGCAGACATCGAAATGGCAATGTCTCCGATGCCCACCAGGACAATGAGCAGGGCGGCGATGGCGGCGAGCTGGTGGAATCTCATCCACTGAAATTCAAATTCGCTGTTTTGCTTTTTCATCAAGCTTGTTCTCCCTGGCGACGCGATTAAATGTTTGCAAAAACATGAGATCCACTTACTATAGGAATCTTTTGAAAATACAGGATTGGCCGGGCCGAATTATAACGATTGGTCTCTAGATGTCAATCCAAAACCTAACAACTCTGCCAAAGGAGTAAGAGGCCTGAATTTGAGATTTGTGGGGGCATACACCCTAAATTCAGGGACTTTTTGCTGTTCGCCGCAACTGGCCGATGATGACGCCGATGGTAACCAGGGTAATACCAACGATTTGCCGGAGGTTGAGGGACTCGCCCAGGAAAACCCAGGCCAGGATTGTGATTTGGGGAAGCATTGTGTTGTTAATGATGCTCGACTCAACCGCTGTGAGCGCGCGCAGGGTGCGGTTCCACAGCGTGAAGGCAAAGGCTGTATTCACCACTGCCAACCAGACGATGATCAGCCAATGGGTGAAGTTCAGATGGCCAAAACCCTGGGTGATTCCTCCGGCTGCCAGAAGAAGGATGCCGCCGATGCCCATGCTGATGGTGGTGATCAGGATGGGGGGTAAGGGGCTTTGATGGTTGGCTTGCCGGCCCAGGAGGGAACCGGCGGAATTCGCCACCAGGGCTCCGAGGGCCACCAATAGCCCAATGATTTGCCGCGCTGGAATATTCAGGGGAAGAAAGTAGATGATGACTCCAAGGGTGGACAGGAGGATGCCCATCCATTGGTTCGTGGAGGGCGCTTCTTTGTTTAGGAGACCGCTGAAGGAAGCTACCAGCACGGGCGTGAAACTGATCAACAGGGTTACCGTGGCAGCCGGCAAGTAGGAGAGGCTGACAAATTGTGCGCCCTGGGTTAAAGTGTAAAACACAATGCCCAACAAGATCAGCTTGCTCCAGGCGGCTTTGGGTAAGCTGCGCAAAACGCTTCGATGGGTGGGGCTGATCAGGGCAAAGGGGAGCAAGCACAAAAAAGCCAGCGTGTAGCGCAGCCCGGCGAAGGTGAGCGCGGGCAGGTCGGTTTGCAGACCGATCTTGATCAGCACCCAGGAGGTGGACCACAGAAAAGTGACCAGGAGTGCTTGCAGGACAGATTTGAGGTGCGCGTTGGAAGTCATATAGCTTCTAATTGTAATGGAAGGCGGCGGATGGTTCAGGATACTACGCTTACTATGCTGCGTTTGATTTCAAAGAGGCTTTTTTCTTCTCCAGTTTCTGGCTATACAGATTGATTTGCCGGTACCAGTAGGCCAAAAGGAGTAAGGAGAGGGATTCTACCACGATGAAGATGACCAGCCATTTGGCGTCCAGCAGCCAGTTCCCGGTGGTCAGGCCGGTATGGGCGTAAACCGCGAATAGCAGAAGGAAGATGATCAGAGCACCGCTCAGATACCCCACCAGAGGTTGTTTTTTGAACTTCATCATTAGAAGCTGGAGAAAGACCAGAGAAGTGCTGATGAGCAGGCCGATGATGAAGTTGAAGATTAACCTGCGCACGGGGATGGTGTCGCCGCCGCTGACCAGCATCCACACAAATTCGATCATGAAGCTGACGATGACCGATCCGATCAAGATCATCCCGATGCTGTTGAGGAAGATGAATTTCAGTTTGCTCATAGTTGTTTACTTAAAAACCGAGAAACTCTTTGAAGGCCTTGACGTAGTTTTTAGAAACCTCTACCTCACGCTTGCTGCCGGCGAAACGAAGGATTAAGCGGCGGCCAAACCAGGGCAGGATTTCGGTGACGTTCTCGATGTTCACGATGAAGGATTTGCTGATGCGGATGAAATTGGCTGGGGGAAGCCGGCCTTCCCATTCGTACAACTTCTCTTTCACCCGGTATTCTCCAGCCTGAGTGACGCAGTAGGTGTAGTTTCCGCGCGCCTCAAAGAACAGGGCTCGCTCGTGTGAAATAACGGTAAAGCGGTCGTCATCCAGGCGGCCAATGATTTTGCTGGTGTCCTCAGTGGCTCCGGATAGCCGATTGAGCAAATCGAGCAAGGGCTGGAGGTTGTTGGAGTGGAAAACGATGCACAACCGGTCCGGCGGGGGAGGAAAGCCCGACTCGACGATGCAAACTTCAGCCTGGTTGTCGATGACCACGCCACGCTCGGCGAGGAGTTCTCGTAGGAGCGGTTGGGTTTGGGTCGAACAAATCAGGTTGACTTTCATGCCGTCGATTTTGGCCTCCTCCGCCGGATTATAAAGAAGGGCTGTGGCTAGGGGGTGGCGCGAACGATGTCCTGCGCCAGCCGTTCGGTGTCGAAGCCCTGGTTGTTGCTCAAGATGATCACGACAATGCCGGTATCCGCAAAAGTATACATCACCGTGTTGATGCCTGGACCACCGCCGGAGATGTGGAAGATCTTGCCAAATTCCGCGGAGTCGTTCTGCATCATACCGTAGCCATAATCATACTCCGAGTTGATCGCTACGATGGAATTTTCGTTGACGAGATTTTTAAAGTCGATATGCTGTTGCAAATGGAATAGATCCTCTGTGGTGGAGTATAACCCGCCGGCCCCGTAGAAGTTGGATAGGTTGAAGCCGGTGACTTCCACGATCATGCCCAGGCAGTAACCCTTAGCCATATCTTGGATGGAACCGACGTGCTCTGAATAGCCCGTTTTCTGCATACCCCACGGTACAAGGATGTGCTGGTTCAGATAATCGATATACGACTGCCCTGTGACCTGCTCGATTATGGCGGAGAGAATCATGTAGTTGGTGTTGCTGTAATCATAATCTGCGCCAGGCGCAAAAAGGAGGGGCTTGTCTTTGAAGCGTACCATGATCTCTGTGGGTGTGGTGTGTCCCGCAAAATAGCGGATGAAATCGGGAAAAGCCTCGTAGTAATTGGGGATGCCCGAGGTGTGGTTGAGCAGGTGGTGCAGGGTGACTTCACTCCAGAGGGTGTATTCTGGAAATAAATCGGTGACGCAATCTTCCAGGTGGATTTGGCCTGCCTCGACTAAATCCAGGATGGCTAATGCCGTGAAGGTTTTCGTCATAGAGCCCAGTAAGAATGTGGTTTCGGGTGTGTTTTGGGCTTTGCCAAAGTAGCGCCTGGCGTAACCGTAACCTTCGCTAAAAAGAACCTGGTCGCCTTGGGCCACCAGTACAGAGCCGCTGAAATCGTAATCGGCCATGTGCTGCTGGATGATGCCGTGTAGTTGGACGGCGGACTGAGCTTTACCATGCGGACTGTAAGATGTGGCCGAAGCGACACTGAGCGTGTTCACTGACGCGGTTAAAAAGGTCAATAGGACCAAGAACACGATGACTCCAAAGGTGATTTTCTTGTTAGGTTTTTTCATAGTACCCTCCCGGTATGTTTTGGACCTCTTGGAATTGGCGTGGAGTTCATTCCCACGGCGATCCAAGGGAGTCTAAGTTTTGCCTGATGGCAATTGGTTTGATCCACATCATTATAGGAAGCGGGAGGGACGATTGCGATCCTTTTCAGGTGCAATGCACTGATTGGATGGCAAGAGGGACAAAAAGGCGGGTGAAAAGCGAAAAATATGCGGCGGCGGCGGGATTGGTCGGGATTTGAGGCAAATAAAGTGTATAATGAGAATAGCTTTTATGAGATTAAACGCAGGTATTGGTGATCTCTGCTCCCCAATGCTTGGTGGGTAACACAAAACACACTTATCTGCGTTTACACCTCTACCAATCTTCGCAGGATTAGCGTTCTCCACGGTTTGGGCTTTGGTGCCCGAGAAAACCGTGCTTCCTAGAAAGAATCCCGAGTTGAAATGAAAGCGTGGCTTGAAGGAGATGGATCCTTCGAGCCATTGCTGCCAATAGCATAAAAGTGATTTAGAACTCGAGGCGAGGCCAGAGCGAACAAGCAGATGGTCGAGAGGCTGGCCTGGTGTTTCTGCGATTCAACGAATCGTGGAGATCATTGCGTTGAACCTGGGCTGAAGGATTGAAAGAGGATTCGAATGGATGAAAAATGGATGCAGAATATTGTTGAGGAGTACAGCCGGCTGCAGAACGAATATGTCGGCGAGATAAAGATATCACTCGTACCTAACTGGCAATCGGTCATTGTGGAGACCATCGGCGAAATTGGACGGTCGATTGTGCTCACCGAGTACAAAGTGAACGGAAAGACCTTCTGGGCTGGATACAGCACCCGCAGCGGTACGGTGTTTCTAAGCGTGCGTTGAGCCATGCATGAAATCGACACGAGGTATGGCGGTAAAGTTTGTTGTACCTGGTAGACGAGTGGATCCACCTCATCGAGACAACCTGAATGTAGGGCTGTCTTCTTGAGAGGTGAACGGCGGAAAGTTGTTCATTAGCGTTTGTAGGAGATAATAGCGATGACGAACCCATCAGATAAGAAGAAAGCCAAACGACTGCCCAAAGGAAAGCGTACGCATATTCGCAGAATGAAACAAGAAGCTGCTGCGGCTGGAGTTGTATACAAACCTCAAATTGAAGTTCAGTACTAGGGGAGACTTTGGTAGGTTCCGCATTTTGGGGTATGAGAGCGGCTTCGCCGCTCTCATACCCCAAAATGCTTTATTTTCTGTGCCTGAGAACTGGCGGGTTTGAGGGAAAGACAGGCCTGGAGAGACAAGGCCGATGAGGAGTAAGTTATGAAGCAAGTGGGGCTGTGGATCGATCGCAGTAAGGCGGTGATCGTTACCATCGAAGAAGACGCTGAGATGATGCGTGAGATCAAATCGAATATCAAGACGCCGACGCGGAGCGCAAGCGGGGTTCGAGCCCAGGCCCTCAAAAGATCGCCAGGATTGACCGACGCTGCTGCGACGAAAGATCCGAATTCGCACCATCCACTCGGGCAATATTTCGAGGGGATTGCGTCGTTGATTCGCGAGGCCGACACAATATGGATCTTTGGCCCTGGCGAGGCAAAGGTAGGCCTTGAAAACCAACTGAAGGGCGAAGGTCTTGGCGGAAGGATCTTAGGTGTAGAGACTGTGGAGAAGATGACTGACCGGCAGATCGCTGCCAAAGTCAGGGATCGTTTTCTGCGATAAATTTATCTCCGTGAGTACCGTTATACTGCTTACGCGCCTGAATTTACTTCGGGCGCGTTTTGGTATCTGGTTCATTAAGCGATTTTTTCTGAAGGGGTTGCATAATGCGGGTGATATGTATATAATTACTATCGTAAATAGAATATTTATTCTGGTATTTACTAGAGGAGAACTGCCTTGGACACTTACAACCGGAATGGTGAGCACTTGATAACCTTGTTGGTCGGCACGCGCAAAGGGGCTTTCTTGATTAGTGGTAGCCCGGAAGAGAATTCGTGGGTGGTAAACGGCCCCATCTTTTTAGGAGCGGCGGTCAACCACCTGGTGCTGGATCCACGGGACGGCAAAACGCTGTTGATGGCGGCGCATCCGGGGCATCTGGGGCCGACCATCTATCGCTCCACGGATGCGGGTAAGACTTGGCTGGAAGCCAGCACTCCTCCGGCGTTTCCCAAAGTGGAGGGGGGAGAAAGCGTGCGTTATACCATGTGGCTGCAGCCGGGGCACGCCAGCGAACCGGGTGTGTGGTATGCAGGGACGTGCCCTCCGGCCTTGTTCCGCAGCGCTGATGGCGGCGATACCTGGCAGAGCGTGGCGGGGTTCAACGAACACCCCATGCGTAAGGAGTGGGCAGCGCTGGGGCAGGGTTTTGAAATTCCCAACGGCAATGTAATGCACTCGATCCAAATCGATCCGCGCGATGCGCGCCACATGTATTTTGGCATATCGCCGGGTGGAGTGTTTGAAACCACCGATCAAGGGCAGACCTGGCAACCTCTCAACAAAGGGATTGTCTCGTACTTCCTACCGGACCCAGAGGCTGAATTTGGTCACGACCCCCACGCTTTGCGTATCCACCCGTTGAATCCTGATCTGTTGTATATGCAAACTCATACAGGCATCTACCGAATGCATCGCGAAGAAGCGCACTGGGTGCACATTGGCAAGGCGATGCCGGAAGAAGTGGGGGATATTGGCTTCCCCATCGTGCTGCATCCGCGCGATGTGGATTCGGCCTGGGTATTCCCCATGGACGGCACGGATATCTGGCCGCGCACCAGCCCGGGCGGTAAACCGGCTGTGTACCGCACCCGAGATGGTGGTGTTAGCTGGAGTCGCCAGGACTTAGGTTTCCCGCGAGAGCATGGGTATTTTACAGTCAAGCGCCAGGCCATGACCAGCGATCAGGAGCGCTCTCTGGGTCTGTATCTGGGAACAACCGGCGGGCAGGTGTGGGGCAGCTTTGATGAGGGCCAGAGCTGGAAGAAGCTGGCCGATTACCTGCCAGAAGTTTACTCGCTGGAAGCAGTGCGACTGACCCGATGAAAGTGCATATTCCTACCCAGTTGCGCTCCTACACCCGTGTCAGTGTTGTAGAAGCCCAGGGCCAGACGCTAGCTGAGGTTCTCTACGATCTGGACCGGCAGTTCCCGGGCATCCGCTTTCGAATGATCAATGAACAGGATGAGATCCGCGAGCATATTCGCATCTTTGTCAACCGCGAGACGGTGTTTGACTTAGAAAGACCTATGGGAAGCGAGGATGAAGTGCGAATCATCGGCGCCTTGAGCGGGGGATAGTTTTCATAGCAAATCGCGCGCCAGAGTCTGGCGCGCGATTTGCGTATACTATGGGCAAAAGAAGTACTTAATCCTAGTTGGATTCCGAAGGTGCTTTCAGGAAAATAGCAGAACCGGTCTGCGTTGCATTCTATGAACAAGCTCCCTTCAAGGGGGGAGGAAAAAGCTCATTTTTGAGAAACAGGAGGAGAAAAGTGGCGTGGGTAATTCTTTTCTTTGCGGGCATCCTTGAAGTGGTGTGGGCATTGCTGCTGAAGCAATCGGCAGGACTCACGCGGTTGTGGCCTTCAATTGGTTTTGTGATTAGCTCGGTGGCAAGCGTGTACTTGCTTTCGCAATCGCTCAAAACCCTGCCTGTTGGCACCGCCTACGCGGTTTGGACGGGGATTGGCGCGGCAGGAACCGCCATCTTCGGGATGCTGTTTTTAGGCGAGTCGAAAGATGTTCTGAAGCTGGTTTCGTTGGTCTTGCTGCTGTCTGGGATCGTTGGGCTGCGTATCACGAGTAGCTAAGGTTTTCTCGGACTCTGGCACGGGCGGCTATTTGGGCGGGATAAATAGAAGCCAAAATTGAAAACAATATGATCACAACCAGCCAGATGAACACGGCCGGAAAATTGAAGGCATAATCCAGATCCAGTTCGAGCATGCGCTGGCCTAACAGACGAGCAAGCGGTTGGGAAAGGATATAAGCGATTGGCACAGCAATTAGCCAGCCGATCAAGCCCTGCAACGCACCTTCCATCAGAAAGAGCGACGAAATTGTCTTGGATTGAGCACCTATGGAACGCATTACCCCAATCTCACGCGTGCGCTCGACAACACCGATAGCCAGGGCTCCTGTCAGGCCGATGGCGCCAACCGTGGCTGCAATCATCGCCAGCCCCAAGAGGGTAGATATTACTGAAGCAAATTGATTGTTGACATAATCGCGCTCTTTGAGGGGGACGAGCGAAGTGTAAAAGTCGATGCCGATGTTTTGCCCTTCCAGGCGGTCATTGAGTCGGTCTGAAAGATCGGTGGCGGCGTTCATGGTTGTAATGTTGTCGGCACGAACCACAATTTGTGTACCTTCTCCTTTTCGCCCGGTGACTGTCTCCAGCGCAGCAAGCGGTGTGTAAACCGGCTCCACGAAAAAGCCGCCCCCATAAACAACGCGGTAGGTACCTAGAATTGTCCAATCGCTTTGGCCCAGGTCGCCTAAATCAAGTGTAACGATGTCGCCGACCTGCAAATTGTTTTTGTTCGCTGTTTCCTGGCTCAAGACAATGACTTTACCAGTGTCTTGTGGGCCAAGCCAACGACCTTCTATTATGACGGGACGGTACATTTTTGAAGCGCCAGGAATGCCGATCAATTGTGTGCCTAGTCCAGCGGAATCTTCCAGCCTCTCTCCACGGCGAAGGAGGGTTGCGTTCCGGCTGTACCAAAGCTCAACGTCGGATACTTCTGATTCGTTGCTCACCAGCGGTATAACTTCATTCGCTGAATGGCTCCCAGTAAGCCCAATACGCACTGTAAAGGCGCGGCGAGCAAGTTCATTGTCCAGGGTGAGTTGGGTGGATGAGATTAAACTCATTACCACCAGGAACATTACGCCCGCCGCGACCAAAACCGAGAGGGTTAATATCAAGCGGCCTTTTCGGCGGAACATATTGCCAAGAGAAATCGCAAATAGCGTCGAGAAAAACATCGCAGCAAATCGTTCAATAGCTTTTTCGATCGGGCCACTACCAAAATCTGCGCCAATCCCATAAGTAGCAATGGCTTCGCGGACGGTCATCCGTGCCCCGCGTAAAATGGGTTGAAGCGAGGCAATGATGGGAGCCAGAATGGCAGCGCCAACCTGTAGCCAAGCCGCTGTTGGGGATAAGACAAAGGTGTTGTAATCGATATTGAACAGATTGAGGAACCATTGGCTCATCCAGAAAGCAAACAGTGCTCCTGCCGGGAGAGCGATGATCAAGGCCAATACCCCCAGTGTAAGCACTTCTGTGAAATATACCTTCAAGATATCCCACTTACTTCCGCCGATGGATTTGATGATTCCAATTTGATCCGTTTGCTGTGTGATGAGGGCTGTCATGGTGTTGAGGACGAGGATGACGCTGAGGAAAAGTGCCACGACCGCCATGACCTGCATAACCGCGTTAATTCCTTCGACAAACATGCGCCCCCAATGGCGGTCGGGTTCCTGATAAAGGGTAATGATTACGCCAATCCCACGTTTACTCAGGTTGCTGCGGATGTCAGCAGCAATCTCTTTTGATCGCTCCAGGCTGTACTCATCTACGCGGACGAGCAGCTGGCCATAATAGCCTTCAGGAATGCCAAATTCTGATAAACCAGCAGCATCGGTGAAGAAATGGGCCTGTCCTCCAAAAAGGGGAGGCTGGACAAATGGGTGGCGAACTTTACCGTTGATTTTGATGGATTTCTCCTCACCACCAACATCCAACAGGATGGAGTCACCAATCCCAACTTGCCAATGCTCGCTGGTTAGTCGTTCGATGCCAATTTCGCTGTCCTTGCCCCATTCGCCTTCGGTGAGCAGGATTTGATCGTATATCTGTTGCGTGTAATCCCGTTGGACAAGTGTACCCAGCTCCCAGCGATCATCCGGTTGAGTTTTGAAACGAACAGTGATTTGGTTAACCGGGTCGACATCTAGAACGCCGGGGATATTTTTTAACTCATCAACGACGGTTTGATCTACATAATTGCGTAGGAAGATGTTGACGTGCGAAGGGTTTACAGCGCGGTGAGCTGCATCCATGCCGGATAACATCTGATCTACCATTCCAAAGATAGCTCCAACCGCAAAAACACCGGCAGCGATGCTAAAGATAGCCAGCAGTGTGCGGCTTTTGTGCTGCCAAAGATCGTACCAGATTTTTTTCCAAAGGACGCTCATTGGATTTTCTCATCGCGCACAATTTGGCCGTTGACGACCTCGAGAATTCGGGAGGCTCGTCGTGCTAGTTCCATGTTATGCGTGACCATCACCAATGTCTTACCCTTCTGAGAAAGCTGGATAAAAAGGTCAAAAACCTCGGCAGAGGTTTTTGCATCAAGGTTGCCGGTGGGTTCATCCGCAAGAATCACGGGCGGGTCATTGGCCAAAGCGCGGGCAATGGCAGCACGTTGCTGCTGCCCGCCAGACACGGCGGAGGGCATCTTATGGGCCTGATCAGCCAGGCCAACTTGCTGTAATAGGTGATAGGCGTGTTCTCGACGGTGCCTTGGCGGCAGATTCTTTAAGAAATCCATCGGAAGGATGATGTTTTGAAGCAAGCTGAGCGCCGGCAATAACTGGAAGAATTGGAATACAATGCCCAGGTCTGACCCACGCCATTGGGACAGTTGGTCTTCGCTCATGCGGTTTAGAGTTTTACGGTTCACGCGAACCTCACCGCGAGAGGGGTGGTCGATTCCAGACATCATATTCAAGAGGGTGGTTTTGCCATTCCCCGAAGGCCCCACGATTGCGACGAATTCACCGGGAAAAATATTGAAGCTTACCCCGCGGAGTACAGGAAATTCTGTGTCTCCAACATGATATGTTTTATAGACGTCGATCACCTCGATGATGGGTTGTGGCTGGGCTTGAAGATCAGTGGGTAGGGTGGAAAAGGGAGCAATCATGAACCCTCCGAATGCATGGTAGGATGGGGCGGGAAAAACTCCCCGTGATATCCGAAAAGGATGGGGTGAGGCACTTCGGCACGCCCGATCTCTGTGAAAGTGTGGGCATCTAATGCCAATAAGAATGAATTGCCTTTAATGGAGTCCAAAATTACGGAAAGGATGACTCCGTCGTCTTCGGCGCTGCGGCCTGGGCGACCAACGAAAACTGGCTCTCCGGGGTAGCAGCCTGCCTGATGCCAGGTTTGCTGGCGACCGTTGGTTACATCAATTTTAACAACTTGATTGTAAAAGCCGCTGCGTTGATCAGGGTTTATGCTGGAGGCATACACGTAGCGGTAACTGCTATCCATATTCAAGCGTTCGTAATCGAAGCGGGGCAGTTCCATGAAGGCATCCGATAACACTTCGCTGCGCACGCGGCCGCGCTTCTGGTTGAGAGGGAGGCGATACCTCCGCAGTGTGCCAGCCGGCAACTCATTATGCTCGTCGCTGAGGCGATTTAGGTAATAGGATTGGATAATGGACGCGTCATCATACCCAACCAGGTCGATGACCAGTTCTCCGCCTTTTTCAAATGCGTTAACGTGGTGAAAAGCAAAGAAGGAATCGCACTCAAAACGACCGGCGATCTCGCCTGTGTGGCGGTTCACAACAGTAAAGGGCGTGCCGCGGGCAGGCTCCCAACGGAAGTTTTCAATATATGGTTTGAGCCATAAGAGCAGATGAATGGGGTTTACGACTAAAGGAAATTCAGCCAGGATAATGTATTTGTGGCTCATCCCAAAGCTGTGCAAATAGGCTGGGTTCATGACCGGGACCGAACCTATTCGTTGGGTTGAGCCGCTTGGATGGATTCGGTAGATGTTATAGTGGCTGAGCGCGTGATAGCGGGTCACAACGTTATAAACATCGCCGGTGGAAAAATCAAATTGGGGATGCACCGTGGTCATTTGCCCCACGATACGCTCTTCGTAGTTGAAAACGCCAACAGTTTTTAAGGTGTCGATGTCAAACTCGACTTGGATCGGGGTTTCGGCCAACGCCATGTAATGGTCGGCGATCCGTGCTACGTTTACTTTCGCCGAGTCGGTAATTTTCGGAAAGAAAAAGGCCATTCCACGGGCAAATAGACTTCGGCATGGGTCTGTGGCGAACTCGGAATAAGTTATTTTTCCTGTCTCACGAGCCGATTGGTAGGATTTTGTCTCCAAATATTTATTTGCATAGGAGACTTTCCCTCTGGCAAATGAGAATTTATGAAGCATGGCCAGCCCGTCGAACCAATGACGGTAGCTTTGGCTGCCTGCGTGAAAAGTTCCCGGGCCGTTGCGGATCAAAGTTCCAACCAGCCATTGGGGAAAACTTCCTTGAATGGGAAGCGATTCCAGGGTGATTTCAGCAGGCGTCTCCGAAAATCCAGTTATGTAGGGTGCAGACATGCTTGGTTTATTCCACGATTTATTTCAATGCCAATTTAGTGTTTGAGCTACCCGAGGGGAACACAGAACGTTGGTGAGCGATTTCTTGGGAGATCAAATTGGCGGCAATTTTCCCGGAAGACAAAACTGCCGGAACGCCTGCTCCAGGGTGCGTGCCTGCGCCTACAAAGTAGAGATTGGAGAATTCCTCTGAGCGGTTGTGCGGTCGAAGCCAGGCCGATTGGACCAAACTGGGGCGCACAGAGAAGGCTGCGCCACGATAGCTGTTTAGTGTGTTTTGGAAGTGTAGTGGGTCAATGTGGTGTTCCGCCACCACATTCGCACGGAGATCGGGCAGATAGTTCTCCTCAAGGAATCGATAGATCTTTTCCTTATAGATGGGCGCCATCTCATTCCAATCGGGTGAATCTTTGCCAAGCACGGGGACAGGGGAGAGGACGTAAAAGCCTTCGTGCCCTTTTGGCGCGATGCTTGGATCCGTGAGAGTTGGCATATGTAGATAAAGCGAGAAGTCTTCAGGCAGCTTCGTGCCATTAAAAATGTCTGAGAGAAGCTCCTTGTAGCGTTTGTTGAGGATGATGTTGTGATGATGCAGCTTGCTGTCTGTGTAGCGGCGTTTGGTGCCAAAGTAAAGTACAAACAGCGACATGGAATACTTCATAGCGTCAATACGCCAGTTGGGATATACGCGCCGGTGTTCGGAGGCTATCAGGTGGCGGTAGGTGAAGGCTACGTCTCCGTTACTGACCACATAATCCGCTGGGTAAAAGGTTCCATCCTGCAGCTTCACGCCGGCTGCTTTGCGCCGATGAATGACGATTTCTTTTACCTCTGCGCCAAAATGGACCTTTCCGCCCAACTCTGCAAACAATTTTCCAAGCGCAGATACAATTGCGCCGGTGCCACCCAGGGCGTAATGGACGCCCCATTCTTTTTCAAACTGGACGATCAGGGTGAAGATAGAGGGCGTGCTGAAAGGGTTGCCACCGATTAGCAAAGGATGGAAGGAGAAGGTGCGCCGCAGAAAATCATCTTGAATGTAATTGGAAACGAATCCATAAGTGCCCCCCATTCCTCGCAGGCGGATGATGTCGGGCATAACTTTAAGCATGTCTGAAAGCTTCAAGAAAGGTTGGTCTGTGCTGACATGAAAGCGGTTGAAGATGGCACGCGTGGCTTCAACAAAGCGCAAATAACCCTCTTTATCTTTCGGGCTGCGGCGATCGATCTGTGCCAACATGTCTTCTGTTTTATGGCGGTAATCAAAGTAGCTGGTGTCTTGATCAAAAATGCGGTAAAAGGGATCCAGCGGAACAAGCTTGAAGTAATCTTCTCTTTTCTTTCCGGCGCCCTCAAACAATTCATCGAACATGTATGGGGCCGTAATCACTGTTGGCCCGCCGTCAAACTTGAAGCCGTTGATTTCATATTGGTAAGCGCGGCCACCCAATTTATCGCGCTTTTCGAAAATTTCAACATCGTGCCCCTGGCTTGCCAGCCGAATCGCCGCGCCTAATCCGCCAAAACCGCTGCCGATGACGATGATTTTCTTCTTGTTCATGAGTATCCTTTATCGAGATGTGTTCTTATGATGGCGATTGCAATGAAAAGGTGGTAGGGTAATTCCCGGTTCGAGTCCTCCACCAGATTCCGGGCAGCCGACGAATTTTGCCACTGCTGCTCACCGATGCACGACGCGAGAATACGTCGTAATCATTATTCTCAATTTCAGCCAGGATTTCCTGGTATAGTTCGGCGGCGGCGCCAATAGAGAAGCGCCCATCCCTGTGCAGTAACTTGATGCCGGGAAGTGCGGATTTATACAGTACCCGCACCCGCTGAATCTGGTATTGCATGAATTGCCGCCAACGTTTGGTTACGCTGCCGCATGCGAAATCTTCTTCATCAAGGTTGAAGGCATCTAGTTCTTCCCTGGGAATATATATGCGGCCCATTCGCCAATCCTCGCCGATATCTCTAAGAATGTTGGTTAACTGAAGCGCGACGCCCAGGCGAATTGCGTAGGGGATGGCTTCGGGGCTTATGTACCCGGTTATATGCATGGACATTAGTCCAACTGTACAGGCGACGCCATAACAATATGCCGCCAATTCGTTAAAGGTTGCATAGCGCTGCTTGTGGAGGTCATGTTCGACGCCATTGATCAATTGCTCCGCATAGATCATGGGAACCGAATGGCGTTTACGAGTGTCACACCAGGCAAGCGCAACCAGGTTATTTCCATCAATGTTCTCGAGTTGATGGTTCTGGTTGGGGTGAAGCGCTTGCCTTTCCCAAGCTTTAAGGCGGAGATCGGAATTCTGCCCACCGTAATCGACAATATCATCCGTTACCCGGCAAAAAGCGTATAGAGCGCGAATAGAGCGTTTCTTTTCACCAGGTAATAACCCGGAAGCCATGAAGAATGTCTTGCTGTTTGCCCGAGTGATGTCTTCACAATGGCGATAAGCCTGTTGGAGGAGGGGGTCGGCGGCGTGATTGTGCGTGTCAATTGTGTGGTTGTGCTCAAATGCCTTAAGAGCCAAATCTAGTAGATTTTCTTCCCACCGAAAGTAAGCAGTCATACCGCACCTCCCATGCATCAAATTATTCTCTATGCTACGGTAATAGTCAGCGGAAGACAATAGAAATATACATATTGTATATACTTTGGGGGAATTGGGCGAAGGAGAAGCCTTTCCTAATGATGACCAGAGGATTGGCAGGTGATTGCGGCAGTTATTGCATTTTCGATTTCTTGAAACAACTTGCGACCAAATTGCGACAGATGTGATACCAGCCTATGACCTCCATTGGATAGCATTGCTCTGTTCAAATTTTTTTTATGGAGCAGTTGCAATGGAATCTATTCTGCAAATATCTGATCTGACGAAAGTCTATGGCTTTCGCGGAAATCACTATCCGGCCCTAAACGGGTTAAGCCTGGGGGTTGGTAAAGGCGAATTTTTGGGCGTGATGGGTCCCAGCGGGTCGGGGAAGACCACCTTGCTCAATATCATCGCTACCATTGACCGGGGCAGCCGCGGGGTGGTAATGATTAATGGGCAGGATACCCAACGGATGCGGCGGGGTGATCTCACCCGTTTCCGCCGAGAACACCTGGGTTTTATCTTTCAAGATTACAACCTGCTGGATACGCTGACTCTACGCGAAAATATCTGCCTGCCACTGTCGATTGCAAATCAGACCCCGGCAGAGATCAAAGCCCGCCTGAGCAGTGTTACACAGACCTTTGGCTTGCACGATGTGTTGGATAAATTTCCCGCCCAGGTGTCGGGAGGACAGAAGCAGCGAGCTGCCGCGGCACGGGCGATCATTTCCAATCCGACCATGGTGCTGGCGGATGAGCCCACCGGTGCATTAGATTCCAGTTCGGCCAAGGTTCTGTTGCAAACCCTGGAGAAGATGAACCAGTCTCTGGGGATCACGATCCTGATGGTGACGCATGATGCGACTGCAGCCAGTTACTGCAATCGAATCGTTTTCCTCAAGGATGGACGCATTATCTCAGAACTGCGCCGCGCAGCCCAACAGCCTCGCCGGGCATTTTTCGACCAGATCCTCTCGGTTGTCGCCCTGATGGGGGAGAAGGAGGCCGAATGATTTACCTCAAACTGGCCTATCGCAACATGCGGCGCAGTCTGCGCGATTACGCGATTTACTTTTTCACCATCGTGCTATCGGTGATGATCTTTTACTCCTTCAACTCACTCAAAGACCAGCCGGTCATGGTGGAAGTTTGCCGGCAGGCGGGGATAGAGTCGAATATCATCGCCGTTCTGCTGGGTTTTGCCTCGTTTTTCGTGGCTTTTATTGTGGCGGCTCTGGTGCTTTACTCTAATAATTTCATCATCCGCCGGCGCAAGCGTGAATGGGGCACGTATTTGCTCCTGGGGATGAACCAGGGGGCCGTGGCGCGAATGCTGTTTCTCGAAACTTTGGGGGTGGGGGCAATTGCCTACCTTCTGGGGATTGTCACAGGCGTTCTTTTTTCAGGCCTGATGAGCGTTCTATTTGCCACACTACTCGAGGTAGCTTTCCCGGCTCGGATTTTTACCTTTTCGCTGTATTCCATCCTCCTGACAGGCGTTTTTTACACGTTGATTTTCATTGGCGTTGGAATCATGGGCTCGTTTTCTGTTTCTCGTCACAGCCTGGCCTCATTACTGGTGGCCAATCGCACGAATGAAGCTTATAAAGCGCGCAACCATTGGGTCACAGTCATGTTGGGGATTGTGTCTCTGGCAGTATTGGGATTCGGTTACTGGATAGGTTATCGGGCCATTGCCAATTCCAATTTTAATCCTATGAACCCGGTATTCATCCTGGTGGCTGCTTTGATGGTTGTGGGGAGCTTTGGCTTCTTCTATGTGGGGCTCGGTTTTGTTTTTTCGATCCTTTGCCGCATAGACAGGTTCCGCTGGAAGGGCTTGAACACCTTCACCATGCAACAAATCTTGAAGAAGGTCAACTCGAACACACTGGTGCTGACAGCCGCCAATATTTTACTGGCCATGATCATTACCTCGGTGGTCTTTCTGGTTGCTTTCCAATCCCTCTTAAAACAAAACCAGGCAGGAGCTTTGCCTTATGCGTATGCTGTCTTGTACCTGGAACCTGACGATGTTGTCGGGTTCGATGCGGTTGCCAACGCCAACCCACTGAACCCGTTACTCAAGAAATTAGCGATCACCCGCTATTTGACTGAAGTTTCCTCGTCAGACCTGGTTCTGCCACAAGACACTGACAAGAATGACTCGCCCATTTTGTCGTTCAATGATTCGTGCTCAGCGGTAGGTATGAGCGAATATAACGCCGTGAGGCAGGCGAAAGGACTGAACCCGGTGAATCTGGATGAAGGAGTGATTGCGATTCAGACGGGGGCTCTAAGCCAGCCGTTCACCGAGAAAATTCAAAAAGCGGCTGGACAGGGACTTTCCCTCAACCTGGCTGGTTCCAGTTATACGGTTGGACAGGTGGTCAGTGAGCCTTTTGTCTCGGTGGTATCATCCAGCATGTGCATGTTGGTTGTGCCGGATGAGGCCGTGGCGGAGCTGTTGCCGGATGGCGCTGCCACGACTTTGATGTATGAATACGCCAACGGCCAAGATCCGATCCTGGAAGAAAACCTGCTGAATGAAATCAATCGGGTGGGGAGGGGCTACTGGACCTCAAAACAAGAGGAGGCCGCCAACCTGAAAATGATCCAGGTATTTATCATGTTTCCTGGGCTGTTTGTCGAGATCATCTTGTTGTTGGCTTGCGGTAGCGTGTTGGGATTGCAGCAGTTGATCGAAACCGTTGATAGTGCTCGCCATTACCAGGGCTTATATAACCTGGGCGCTGAAGACCGGCAGATCCACCGTTCAATTTTTCAGCAGGTCACTTTTTACTTCTTTGTGCCGGTTGCGCTGGCCATTTTGCACAGCCTGGTGGCGTTGTCTGCCTTCAACAAGTTATTGGGGGGGCGATTGTGATCAATCCTCTGGGTTTGTGGCTGGTTCTGGGCGGGCTTTTGTTGGTGTACGCGTTTTATTATGTCATCACCTGGCGTAACTGCGCGCGGATGGCGCTTGTGCAAACCGAGGTGGTGGCGAGTTAAGGCATAGGCAAAGATGGGATCTATCCGAATGTGAGGCGCT
Organism: Anaerolineaceae bacterium; assembly: GCA_016927865.1. Lineage (GTDB taxonomy): Bacteria > Chloroflexota > Anaerolineae > Anaerolineales > Anaerolineaceae > Anaerolinea. Next base: position 128,260 of record JAFGLU010000047.1, on the reverse strand, counting down.
TTTTTGTTGTACTGTGCGCCTCTCATTCGGATTGTTTATTAACGCCGGCGGCCCCGTGAGCGAGTGGACGATCTTCCACTGCGGCTCGAACCTTCATTTCTGGAACGGGATTCTGGCCGGTGGGTAGAAGCGGCCTTTTCTGGCTGATCTTCGGAGGCGGGCGGCACAACCGGGGCGTGGAAAGTTTCCTGGTAGAAGTCATCCAGGAGCATGGCCAGCAGGCCGGTTTCTTCGTCTGTTTCGCTGAGGGTGTGAGCCAGGGGCAGGAAGCGCTGCATGCGAACGGTTTGCAGATTGTCGCGGGCGCGCAGGCGGGCTTCTAGCAAGGCGATGATGCGCTCGGAAACAACACGTTCCACCTCTTCGTCGCTGGGCAGAGGGCGCTCTTCAATGGTGAAGGAGAAGCGTTTGGCGATGCGCAGAATATCAATTCGCTCGCCGCCGTTCACCAGGGTGATGGCGGTGCCGCTGCCGCCCGCCCGCCCGGTGCGACCGGCGCGGTGGATGTAAGACTCGGGGTCGTCTGGTGGCTCATACTGGATGACGTGTGAGAGTTCGGGCAGGTCGATGCCACGGGCGGCCACATCGGTGGCGACCAGGAAGCGCAGGGTGCCCTGGCGCACGCGGGTGAGTACTTTTTCGCGAGCCACCTGAGACAGGTCGGAGGTGAGCAGGTCGGCGTCGTAGCCAAAGCGCTGCAACACCGTGGTCACGTACTCGACGTGCAGCTTGGTGTTGCAGAAGATGATGGCGGACATGGGATTTTCGACTTCGATGATGCGCACCAGGCTGCGGTCTTTGTCCAGGCCGGGGACGGTGTAGTAGAGGTGTTCCGTCTCAGTGACGTGGATGTGGTCGCTGCTGAGGTTGATGAAGCCGGGGTCGCGCAGGAACTGGTCGGTCAGACGCATGACCTGGGGTGGGAAAGTGGCCGAGAACATGAAGGTGCTGATGGGATGTTCGGGCAAGTAAGACTTAACGCGGCGCATGTCGGGGTAGAAACCCATCGAAAGCATGTGGTCGGCCTCGTCAAAGACCAGGAAGCGCAGGTTGGCCAGAGATAACGAGCGGCGCAGCAGGTGGTCGAGGATGCGACCGGGGGTGCCGATGACGATGTGCGCCCCGGCTTTAAAGGCGTCCAACTGGGCGCGGTAACCTACACCGCCGTAGACAGCGATAGAGCGCACGCCGGTGGTGCGGCCGAGCAGTTCAGCTTCCGACGCCACCTGCAAGGCGAGCTCACGGGTGGGCACCAGGATGAGGGCCTGGGTAGCGTTTTGCAGCGGGTTGACCATTTCCAAGATGGGCAGCAAGTAGGCGCCGGTCTTGCCGCTGCCGGTGCGGGATTGGATCATCATGTCGCGCTGCGAGAACAGGTAGGGGATGGCCTTGGCCTGGACGGGCAGCAGTTCAGTCCAGCCAGCCCGGACAACGCCTTCGCGCAATTTCTCGGGCAAATCGGCCAGAGTGGCCAGGGGGAGAACGTCCAGCAATGAACTCTCTGAAGAGTTTTTGTTCTCGGGCGTGTTCGTAAAAGAGTTAGACTCGTTCATAAGGACTTCCATTCAAATTTGAGTTAAGTGATTGATCTACGCTTAACATTGTAACTTGAGTGGCAAGATTGAGATAGAGCTTCTCCAGGAATTGCTGTGTTGGAATCCGTGTATAGGGATGCGAGTCGTGGCGAATCCGCTCTCATATCCATATGTGCAGTAGTTCCTTCAACGGCAACTCTTGGAGGATCGATAGAGCCGGTGTCAACCATCAATCAAGAGGTTTATCTTTGGGAATATAGCCAGCAAGCTACTTGATGTTGAGGGGTCAGGTGAATCTCGGGTGGATCTTGAACATCACACAACCCATGAATACATTTGGAACAGCGAGGATGAAAACGGCAACCGGGAGGAGGATTAACCAGGCTGGGGGGTTCGCCTGAGGGAACTTCTTTATACACACGAGCATTCATTGCCTCGGGGTCTGAGGTGGCAGACAGTAATGCCTGAGTATAAGGGTGGCTGGAGTTCCTTAACATCCTTCCTATAGGCGCTTTTTCAACCAATTTCCCGGCATACATGACGAAAATGTATTCCGAGAAGTATTTAACGGTGGATAAATCGTGGGTGATGTAAATAAAGGAAAGATTGTGACTTTGTTGCAAGCCGCGCAACAAGCGCAAAATTTCCACGCGGACAGAAGCATCGAGCATTGATACTGGCTCATCGGCAATGATCACTCGTGGCTTTAAGATCATTGCTCTTGCTATGACAATTCGCTGCAGCTGACCACCACTGAGCATGTGGGGGTATTTAGGCAAGAAGTCTTCGATAGGGTGGATTTTGACTTCTTCCAGTACCTGTCGGATTCGATCTTGACGGTTTGCTTTATTGTGCCCACCGGCGATTATTAGGGGTTCTTCCAGTATTTGCCAGACATTCATGAAAGCGGGCAGTGCGGCAAATGGATCTTGCTGAACGTAGCCGACATTTGCTCGATACGCATGGATACTTTTTCGCCCCTGGGCATGGATATCCTCGCCAGAAAAGTAAACACTGCCCGTGCGAGGTTTGTATAAACCAAGGATGGTTTTCATCAGGCTGGATTTTCCACAACCGCTTTCACCAACCACCGCAGCGGCTTCACCGGGTCTGATCTCAAAACTAATACCATCAACAGCGCGAACATCGCCGACGTGGCCGAAACCCCACCGGCGCAGTTCAAACCAGACGCGCAGGTCGCGGATTGAAAGTGTGGGGGGAGTAGCATTTGAAGTTTCCATTGGTATTTCCATGAATTTTATTGATAGAGCCAACACTTTACGGTTCGCCATTCTTTTATTGCCGATGGCGGTTCTAGTGTACATTTGTCAAATCGGGAGGGACAGCGCGCAGCAAATCGACAACCAGAAGGCGGGCTGATCAAGCTTGGTGGCTGACCACTGATGAAATCAGGTTCCACGTCAGTCCGCAGGCGTGGAACGCTGGCCATAAGCATTTTCGAGTATGGATGAAGAGGTTGTCCAAAGAATGCTTCTGCATCGCCCGTCTCGACAATTTGACCTGCATACATGACTGCTATATCGTCGGCTAATTCGCTGGATGTAGCCACATCATGTGTGATTAGAATGTAACTGGTGCCTAGTTCGGCTTTGTTTCGTTTGAGTACGTTCATGATATTGCTTTGGGTTAGCAGGTCGAGGGCCGAGGTAGGTTCATCCAAAATGACAAGGCTGGGTGAAGTGACCAGTGCCATTGCTAAAGCAACTCGCTGGCGCATTCCACCACTCAACTCAAAGGGATAACGAGAGATAAAATCGGCGGGCACGCCAACATAGTGGAACATCTGCTTCACCAATTCCATCGCTTGTTTTCTTTGTGCTGAATTGTGGAACATGAAGGGTTCGGCCACCTGGTGACCGACTCGAATAACAGGGTTGAGTGCGTTCATGGCGGCTTGTGGTACTAAAGACATTTGCACCCAACGCACCGAGCGGCGAAATTCTTCATCACCAAGGCTCATCACATCTGTGCCGTTCAAAAACACTTTTCCGGAATAAGCGCCAATGTTGTTTGGGAGCATACGCAATATCGCTTTGGCTAACGAGCTTTTCCCGCAACCTGATTCACCCAGAATAACAACCGCACGTTGTGGGTTGAGCCTGAAGCTTACATGATCAACCGCTTGTACCGGCCCCTGGCTGGTGCGAAAGTGCATCACAAGATCTGAAATCTCAAGAAGAGGTTGGTTGGTCATTGTGACTCCTAGATCTGGCGCAAGCGAGGGTTGAAAATTCGGTCCAGAGAGAATCCAAGCATGGCGAATGCCAGGCTGGTGATTATCAGCATCACAGCGGGTTCGAGCATCCAGTAGTAGAGTCCTTGATAGGGGGCGCTGTTAACAAATGCGTCATTAATTACCTTTCCCCAGGTCGGCAATTCAGGGTCTCCCAGGCCGAGCACAGCCAGAGACGCCTCAATAAATACATAGGTAGGGATTAGGGTCACCAATTGAGGAATTAAAGTAGGGATTAAACGCGGGGTTAGGTAACGCAGGATGATTCTTATATCGCTGGCGTTATAGACGCGGGCAGCCTCGATGTAAGGTGATTCTTTGATCTGCAAGAAGATGGCTCGATTGGTTTTAATTGCCCCGCCGAAAATATTGAGTAGGATGGTTGCGCCCAGGATTACCCAAATACTACGTGAATGGAACGTGCCAATCATTAATAACAAGGGTAGAAAAGGCAAAACTAGGTTGATTTCTGTGACTCGCTGAATGAGTTCATCGAGCCAGCCCCGATACCAGGCTCCTATGGCTGCGATGACCATTGTTGTGAAGGTTGTACCGAGAGCCGCCAGTAATCCAAATGCAAGCGCTATAGGTGTGCCCCATAAAAGGGCAACCGACAGATCGCGGCGCAAGTGATCTGTGCCGGCCCACCCTGCCAGCGTGCCATGCATAACCAGTTCAACATCAACCGTGGAATTGGCTTCGAAAGTATAGGCAGAAATTACCACACTGTAAGAGCCTTTTAGGGGTGTTGGCGTTTCTACCTGCGGGTCACGAAATAGAGCTTGCAATACATTGTCGTTGCGTAACCAGCGGGTCAAGCGATCGTCCTGCGAAAGCCGATACGTTTGCCGATTGATTAAGGCAAAGTTGTTCAGATGAATTTCACGCCCATCGGGTGTGATCAAGGTCACATCTGCATAAGGTTGTTTGGCTGTGAACGTAGAAGAAAAGTAGATCATTAACTCCTGGGGAAAACTGTCATATTGATAATCAAATGGAATAGAGAAGATGATTTCACTGTTGCCGTTTTCCTCTGTAAGGATTGTTCTGGATACTCCAGGATTGGTCGTTCTTAAAGAAAATGAGACAGCCTGTTTATTTTTCGAGAACCAATTAATCCATTCTGGAGCCGCCTGGCGTGGGTTCGTGTACCATATTTCTTCTCCTCCGCGCCAAAGACGCTTGGCTTCTTCGTACGGGATGGTTGTGATTGCATAAATTGAAACCCCGATCAGAAAAGAAATAAGGATCAAGCTGGCAATGACAGAGGGGTATTTTCTTAGTTCATGGAAAAAGTTGTTCATTGATTTCCTCCCTGGTTTGCAACCTGCACTCGGGGGTCCAGAATAGCATAGATGAAGTCGAGAATAAACATGGTGATTGCCAGCATGTAAGCGTTGATGACGGTCATGCCTACGATCACCGGAACGTCAAAAAATTGAACGGCCTGGAAGTAGGCCCGCCCCATGCCGGGCCAGTTGAATACAGTCTCCATGATGATGAAGCCCTGCCACAATCCGATCAAGGTTAGCGCGAAGGAAGTGATGATCGTTGGCAAAGTGGGACGCATGATGTACTCGCGTTCGATTACCCGGGAGGGCAAGCCTTTGGCTTTGGCCATTTCTACATAGTCTTCGTTAGAGTAGATCAGAAAAAAGGTTCGCCAGTTATAGGTGTTCAAAAAGATTTGGGAAAGAGTGACTGCGACAAGAGGGAGGATCATGTGGCGGAGAAGGCTCAAGGTGTAGTCAACCCAATTGTCAGGAACAGGAGCGTCCATCATTCCACCAAAAGGTAGAATGCCCAACATGGCCGCGAAAATTAGTATCAGGAATATGCCATAAAACCAGGCGGGAGATGTGGATGCGGGCGCCAAAAAGACAAAAAGCTTATCCCAAAATCCGCCATAGTGCCGAGATAATCCCAAGGCAATCCAAATCTCCACAACGAAGAGGAGTAAACCGGAAATACCAAACAAAATAAGGGTGGGAGGGAGGCGTTCGAGAATGATATCGCGGACCATCTGAGAGCCCTTATCACTGGTCATCCGTTGCGCTCGTCCAAGGTTGAGCGTCAGGGCATCCTTCATAAATTTCACGGCACGTACCATGAAAGGTTTATCTAGTCCTAACTGTTTTTCACGAAGGATGATTTGTTCATTGACCCAATGCATTCGCTCCTCGGATGTGAGCGAGCGTAACGATAGATTTTGATTTGCCGCCTGTGATACATCTTCTCGAATGATCCCGCGTTGGATTTCATCAACATAGCCGCCCATGTTGGCGATCAGAATAGTGAGGAACACACCGATAACCACCGTTGCGAACATCATGACCAACCGCCCTGTTATATAAACGGCGACGCGTTTGAAGGTAGAAGAGCGCTGAGAGTAAGCGATATTTGCCATACCTGACTCCAAAGGTAGGTAGTGAGCAGGATGTGAAGGAATACGAATATCCTTCACATCCTGCAATGCTGTTGGTGATGAGCAGTTGGTTACCTAAAGATCACACTGCTCGATCGATTGGTTTATTGACCCACAACAAAGGTGACTCGAGTGAATACTGGCACGCTGATCACATTGGACACTGCGATGATTTCTAGCTGTGCGGTTCCTTCTTTGAGTTTGGCAGTCATGTCGGCAGTCAACTGGATGGCATACTGTCCTTCCGTAACGAACTCGGCCGTTCCCTTATCCACCAGAGTGCCTTCAGCGTCGTAAAGCAGGAAGGGGATGCTATCCAAATAGGAGGAAGGATAGGGAGCATCTTTGTAGCTGACCAGCACATCAAAAGTCGCTTCTTTGCCGCTACTTACTTTTGCAGGACCGGCGGCATCCAAAACCGGCAGCATCGGCTCTCCGAAGCGATCCCATTTGTTGGCAGGATCGGGGAAGTCAGCAAAGTGGCGGGTAACGATGGAGCCTTCAACCGAGTTGACCTGATCGAGGTAATAGGGGCCCGTGCCAATCCAGAAGTGGTTGTGTTTTGCGTACCACGCTTGCAGATTGCCATAGCGCTGTCCGGCCTCGTCAGGCGTAATGAATTGGCTCAACGTTGGGCTGTAAGGTATATAGGTGTCCTTTTCAGCCTGATCGAGGTATTTTTTCAGGATCTCAAGGCTGGGACCATCGATGTAGTGAGTCCAGTTTACATTGAGCGAGGTGGATTTCTCTTCAGAGAAGCTAAGCTCACGGTTTTCTTCAGCCAGATATCCAGGAACAAAACTGTGCCACGAGAAGGACGACCAGGCGTTGGTGCGGTTGGTGGGGAACCAGGTGCCGAAGGCATTTTGACCGATAAGTACTTCGGCGTCCAGATCGTAAGTGTCCACATAGGTTTCTATGATCAGCGGATCTGTTGATACGATCTTTACTCCCTTGAAGTAAGTCATCATGGACTCGTATGTTGGAACGGCTGCTTCGTCAAAGATAGCGCTCTCTGGCTTGGCTCGATCGAACAGGCGAATTATATTGTTGACAAAATCACCGACCGAGATGTTGCTGCCATCATGCCACTTTACGTTCCATAAATCGGATGGGTAGTACACTGTGATTTTGGTTAAAGCTGTGGCGCCAGAGGGGTACTTTTCGCTTGCGAGGATGAATTCCTGTTTCGCGGCGTCCCAATCTGCCCATGCATCGGCTGGAACCACTATTTCGGAGGTGAATTGCAGGTCTACCCAATCCAGGGTTTTGGTCATCGGCAGGCCTTCGACTGTTGTCACTTCTGCCCGTTCTATCCGTTGAGGCCAGTATAGGCCAGTATATGGATCGGCAAGGACACCATCATCGACAGTGGCCTTTTGAACGACAACCTCCTGAACCCAGTTTTGTCCAGAAACGGGGTTCCAGGCGCCGGTAAGAATGCCCTGGTTCGCCAGGCGGGCAGTTCCACCCTCCTGGTCAATCCAACGAAGGGTGTAGGGGTACAAAGAGGATTGGGCCACGCCAGCGACCATGTCGGACGACACCTGCAAGTTGGCATTCCGAGGATAGAATTGGTTGACACCAGCAACCCACACGATCTGAGATTCTTGCAGGGAGAGCTCTAATGCACGGGCGAACATTTCCCGGCGTTCGTTCATGTCGCTGTATTTGTTATTTGCCAGGTCCATGGCTAATTGATCAAATTCGGGCGACACCACATAGCCTTGTTCGGCGGTGGTGGAACCGGCTCGGGGCGTGTAGTAACCATCGAATAGATTCGATGAGTTGCGGGCAATAGAGTTATATCCCCATCCTCCGGTATAGAAGTGCCATTCGCCATTTTCGGGGATACTGCGGCCCCAGATGGGTGAAAGCTCGGTGCGTGTGCGCACCTGGCGATCAACGGTGAATCCAATGTTTTCCAATTGGTCAGACAGATAATTACCCATGAAAGTCCGCGCATCTTCGGAACGAATGAGTCCAATGAGAACTACTGGTTCACCATTGAACTGCCATTTTCCATCGCTGCCCATCGTTGCACCCATTGCTTCCATTTCGGTAGAAATTGCGGCTTTGGCTTTTTCCAGGTTGTAGCTGTATTTCACTTCCAGGGGCCGGATGATATCGGCATACCGCACATAATCTGGGAAAGTACTGACAATGACCACAGTCTGGGGCTGGCCCAAGGCTCCAATGGCTTCTTGGGCCACATAATTGCGGTCGATCAGCCAGTTGATGGCCTCGCGAACTTTTGGATTGCTAAAAGGATTGAGACGGCCATCGGTAAACGTGGGGCCGGCAGGATTGAACATGAATCCGTCCACTGCATTGCCAATCGCAACTGTGTAAGCCAGGTTGGGATCTGATGCAGTGGTTTGGAAGGCATCTGAATTTTCTGAGCCGAAGGGGTAGATATCGAGTGCGTCGGCTTTTAGTTGCGTGACCGCATCAGCGATTTGGTCAATGGAGGTGAAGACCAGCGTGTCCAACCATCCGCCCATGCGGCCGGTGTCTGGGACCTCAGTGGGAAGAGTGTTGGAGGGGGCAGGCGTAGTAGGTTCGGGCGCTCCGGGAAGTGCGGTGGCTTGTGGGGCGGTTGCTGGTCCCTGGCAGGCTGCCAAAACCAGGACAGTCACCACCAACAAGCTGAAAAAGGTAATCAATTTTCGAGACATGTTACTTCTCCTCTGATTTTGTGGATGATGTGGATTGGGGAATAAGGTGATGACTATTCTGGCTGTAGACCTCCTTTATACGTGCCTCTTAAATAATGTCGCTAGCAAAACTAGAAGATTGAGGAAGGCAGGATGCATCAATTTGAAGGGTTTGACGCTGCGTTTTGGACAGAGTTGGTTGGCGCGGCAACATTCCAATGCTTGGGCCATTTCATCTTTTCGGCGTTCGGCTTCGTATAGCAATGAAAGGTTCAGGTCCTGGGTATACATAGAACACTCCTTTCGGTTTCCTACAGTTGCCCCTGGAGTCACCTTCTCAGAGAGCATGCGCCCCGATGTGCGGTGTCGGGGCGCTGCGGCCAATCCTATTTGCCAGTGAAGCGGCTAGTTTTCCAGGAGGAGATTGTAGGAGTTCGGAAATCTGCGGATTGGCGAAGGCTTGCTTCAAAATCAGTATATGATTGTGGGTTTGGCAATACATGCGCTTGAAGTTGGGTCTTCTTCCCCCTGGGTGGGGGGTTGCTATACCCCCCTGGGGTAGGGTGAAAAGACGTTAAAAAACCCTCCTAAGGGAGGGGGAGAACACACCAGGAAGGCTTATGGCTTAGGATTGATATGCACTATACTAAGCATATGAGGACCCATTTCTGGCGTTGGATGATCATTCTTCCTTTGTGGGTTGCTGCCTGTGCCCCTATTGGGAATACGGCAGAACGAAACAGTGATTTAGGAACGGCCATCCCAAAGGCACAGGGTGATTATCGCCCCAGTGCGGCTGTTGTACTGACAGAACGGTTACACTTTGATCGGATCGGTTTGGAAGACGGCCTGTCACAAAGCTCTGTTATGGCCATGCTGCAAGACAAACAGGGGTTCATGTGGTTTGGAACAGAAGATGGGTTGAACCGTTTTGACGGGCAGAATTTCAAAACCTTCCGCCCTGTCCAAGGTGATCCCGCCAGCTTGAGCGATGGATGGGTTTGCTCGCTGGGGCTTGATCCAAACGGTGATATTTGGGTGGGAACGCGACTGGGAGGCTTAAATCGATATAACAGTAGGACGGGTTTATTCACCCGATACCAGCATGATCCACAAGAGAAGAATAGCCTTTCTAACAATAATGTGCATGTGATTTTTTTTGATGCACAAGGCACTTTGTGGGTGGGTACGGATGCCGGATTGGATTTGTTCAACGCTGAATCTGGGACGTTTGAGCATTTTCAACTGCCGGAAGGTGAAAGCCTCCCTGTTTTCAGTGTCGTTTCAGAAAAGGATGGAACGTTTTGGTTGGGAACCACCGAAGGTCTCTGGCAATTTGACCCAAAACAGGGAGCCATCCTTGCAAGTCCGGTTGGGAAGGGTGTGGGAACCGTACGCTGGATTCTGGGCTACCCCGACGGCTCACTTTGGTTGGCGGCATCAAAGGGTCTGGTGCATTTCTTGCCCGCCCAGGGAGACTGGCAGTGGATTACATCCGAAGATGGACTCTCCTTTGATGATGTGCGCAGCCTTTTGTTAGACCCATCAGGGATGATTTGGGTTGGAACAGTATATGGCTTGAACCTGTTGGACCCGACGACTAGTAAATTTGTGCAATTTATTCATCAGACCAAAAATGTAAATAGCATCAGCGCAAATTTTGTCCATTCCTTATTTCTCAGTCAGGATCAAATTCTCTGGGTTGGGACGTATGGCGGCGGGCTGAGCTTTTACGATCCTCTGGCAAATAAATTTGAGCATTTTTCAAGTGACCCTGAGAAACTTAATGGTTTAAGTAATAATTTAGTCTTTTCAGTCAGCCCGGGGGCGGATGGAGCAATCTGGCTGGCAACATATGGTAGCGGTTTGGATCGGTTTGATCCAGACTCGGCAACTTTTACAAATTTTCGCCATGATTCTAATGACTTGGACAGTCTGCGAAGTGACTATCTTTGGTCCGTTCTGGCGGCACGAGACGGGTCGGTGTGGGTGGGAACGGTTGAGGGATTGGACAGGCTGGATCCTGTGTCGGGGAAATTTGTACATTACCCCCATGATTCCCAGCGTTCTGGCGATTTACCCGGCGCTGCAATCTACAATGTGTATGAAGATCGACAGGGCAACATTTGGGTCGGCACGAACCACGGCCTGGCAAAGTATGATTCAGGATCTCAGCGTTTCATTCGTTATCTGGAAACAGGGGATGAAACGGGATTGTTAGAGGGATCTGTTACTGACATCGTCCAAACTCGGGATGGCATGATTTGGGTAGCAACCTTTAGCGGCGGGGTAAGCCAACTTGATCCGGCAACTGGAGTATTTAAGCACTACATCAGCGATCCGCGAGTCTCAGGCAAGCTGAGCAATAACTCTGTTCTTGCGCTCCACGAAGATTCGGCAGGTGTATTATGGCTAGGGACAGCCGGGGGTGGTTTGAATCGCTATAATCCTGAAGAGGATTCTTTTACGGCCTTCACGGATCGTGATGGATTACCCAACAATGTTGTATACGGTATTCTAGAAGATCAAATAGGCCAGTTATGGTTGAGCACCAATCTGGGGATAGCGCGCTTTCATCCGGCAACAGGGACCACAACTAACTACACCACGGCAGATGGATTGCAGTCGAATGAGTTTAATATGGGGGCATTCGCAAAGGATTTGGATGGGCGGATGTATTTTGGAGGGGTCAACGGGTTAAATGTATTCAAACCGGAAGAGGTTGTGGCTAATTCATTTGTGCCTTTATTGGGATTGGTTTCGGTGACTCAAAATGGGAAAGCTGTGTCGGTTGAGACTCCTCCAGAGATGCTGAAAGAGATCACGCTTCGCTACCCCGACAATTCCTTTGAATTTGAGTTTGCGGCGTTAAGTTACTCTCAGGTTGACAAGAACCATTATGCTTACATGTTAGAAGGTGTGGATGGTGACTGGTTCTTTGCCGGATCGAATCGGGGCGGGAGATATGCCAATTTGCCTGGCGGTACTTATATTCTGAGGATGAAAGCAGCAAACGCAGATGGAGTCTGGAATGAAGAGGGCATTTCCTTGCAAGTTACGGTTATTCCACCTTTCTGGCAACGATGGTGGTTCTACACTTTGTGCGTTTTGGCATTGTTGATCGGGATTGTGGGAGTGTACCGACTCCGGGTTCATGATATGGCGCTGCAAAAACAAGAATTGGAACGGCTGGTTGGAGAACGGACAAAACAGATCGAGCAATTATTTGAACAAACAAAAGAGTTGGCAATTCTGGAAGAGCGCAACCGCCTGGCGCGGGACCTTCATGACAGCGCCAAACAGAAAGCTTTTGCAGCGTTAGCTCAACTGGGCGCGGCGCGCAGCCTTGGGAATGACACAGCCGGGAAAGGCGCACTTCACCTGCAAGAAGCCGAGGTCCTGGTGAGCGAGGTGATTCAGGAAATAACTTTCTTGATTCAGGAAATCCATCCAGCTGCGTTAAAAGAAAAAGGCCTTTCTGCGGTGTTGCGGGAATATGCTTTTGAATGGGGGAACCGGACCGGGATTGCCGTGGATTTGAGTTTAAACGGAGATGGCCGGCTACCTTTGGAAATTGAACAGGCGCTATATCGTGCAATCCAGGAAGCATTGGCGAATGTTGCCCGACATAGTAATGCCAGGGCTGTGCAGCTTTCGCTAGTTATTCAACCAGAAGAGGTTAACATTTCAGTGGTCGATGATGGACAAGGTTTTGATCCCAGCCAAACCCCCAGGGGCATGGGCCTTCGCTCGATTAACGAGCGAGTAGAAAGGTTTGGTGGGCGGTTCACATTAGAAAGCAACCCGGGAGATGGGACCCGGCTGGTCATCACAATTCCTATCAAGGATCCGGCATGAGCGAACCTATTTCAATCATCGTTGTGGATGATCATGAGGTCGTTCGGAAGGGGCTAAGGGGATACCTGGAAACACTTCCGGAATTTTCTGTGATGGGTGAAGCCGCTTCTGGTGAAGAGGCAATAAACCTGGTCATGGAATTTATTCCGGATGTTGTGTTGATGGATTTGATTATGCCGGGTATGGATGGGGTTGAGGCTACGCGGCGGGTGAAGAAGATCAGTCCGCGAACTCAGGTTATTGTGCTCACTTCCTATCATGAAGATATCCATATTTTCCCTGCTTTAAAAGCAGGCGCAGTAGCATATGTTCTCAAAGATATGAAGATGGACAAGCTGGCCGATGTCATTACGCGCGTGGTCAAGGGTGAAACGATATTGCATCCCTTGGTGGCTGAACGGGTACTAAAGAATTTGCGCGGCGAGTCGGGAAACGATGAAGACGCCTTGACCGGGGATTTAACGGATCGAGAGATGGAAGTGCTTAAGCTGATTGCCAACGGCCTGTCGAACAACCAGATTGCGGAAAAACTTGTCATTACAGAGAACACGGTTAAAGGCCATGTGAGCAATATCCTCAGCAAGCTGCATCTTCTTGATCGTACGCAAGCCGCGGTTTATGCCTGGAAGAAAGGGATTGTACATCCCGGTTCGGTGAAGTGAAGTCGATTCCCATCGGTTGAATACTGCACAAAGGGTACTCGGACCGATTAGTAGAGCCGGGCTTTGGGTGAAAGTCAGAAACCAAGTTCTCCCAGCCGAGAGCTTGGTTGGAGGCCATGCAAAAAACCGTAAAGGATTTCGGTTTTGATATTCTCCCCCATCGACTCTATAAAAAAATCTGTGACCGCTCACAAATATTCGTTTTATGGTAGAGTTAAGCGTAACAACCAGTTATCCAGGAGCAGGCCATGACTACTCAGGTGAACTTGAAATTGACGGATCAGGGTTTCTTCGAAGGTCCCGGACTGAACATCTTAGCTTTCAACAATTGTTATGAAGGCCTTTTTAACGATGCCAAGATCAGCGGCGTGGAGCTGATTCACCAGGAGATGCGCACCGTGACCAACGGCGACGTGCGCTTGAGCGCGACGCCGGCCCAATGGGATGTGGTTCCGCAACTGGTTTCGCGGAACATCGACACTGCCCAGGAGCGGGTGGACACCACCCTGAGGTACGCCGATTATGGCTTTACCTACACGGTGCGGGTTCAAGCGGAAGGCGAGGGCGTTCGAATCAGCGTGCTTTTGGATGAGCCACTGCCTGCTCAGTTGGAGGGAAAGGCCGGTTTCAACCTTGAATTCCTGCCCTCGGCTTATTTTCATAAGACTTACCAGATGGATGGGCAGGCTTGCCTGTTCCCTCGCTACCCCACCGGGCCGATGGAGAAGCTGCCAGACGGCAGCGCCACCCCGGCGCCGTTTACCAGGGGGAAGCTGTTCATTGCTGCGCCGGGCGACCCCGCGCGCATGGTTAAAGTGGAGTGCCTGACCGGCGCAATGAGCCTCTATGATGGGCGCAACGCGGCCCAGAACGGCTGGTTTGTGCTGCGCACGCTGCTGCCTGCCGGACAAAAGGGCACGGTGTTGGAATGGCTGCTCAGTGCCGGGACGGTGCCCGGGTGGCTGCGTAAACCGGTGATTGCCCATTCGCAGGTGGGGTACCACCCCAAGCAGAAGAAAGTGGCTGTGATTGAGCTGGATCGCAATGACCAACCCCAGGCCAGTGCGCGCTTGCTGCAAGCCACGCCGGAGGGCGGCTGGAAAGAGCGCCTGGCGGGCGAAGCTAAACCCTGGGGGCCTTATCTGCGCTATGACTATCTGACGTTTGACTTTTCTGCGGTGAAAGAGACCGGAGTCTATGTGATTGAGTACAGGGACGTTCGCACGGCAGCCTTCCCTATTTCAGAAGATGTTTATGAACAGGCCTGGCACCCGACCCTGGACGTGTTCTTCCCCGTGCAGATGGACCACATGTTTGTGCGCGAGGCTTACCGGGTTTGGCACGGCGAGTCCCACAAAGACGATGCTCTGCAAGCGCCTGTCAACCATGAGCACTTTGATCTGTACGCGCAGGGGCCGACCACCGACACGCCCTACCAGCCCGGCGAGCATATTCCGGGGTTGAATATTGGGGGGTGGTACGATGCGGGTGATTTTGACATCCGCACGCAGACTCAATATGGCGTGGTTTCTGACCTGGTGGCGGCCTGGGAGGCTTTTGAAATCCAGCGCGATGAGACCATGGTAGACCAGGTGAAACGTTATGTGGAAATTCACGCCCCGGATGGCGTGCCGGACGTGCTGCAGCAGATTGAGCACGGCACCCTGGCCCTGATCGCCCAATTCCGCTCAGTTGGACATGCCATTCATGGCATTGTCGAGCCGACCCTGCAGCAGTACACTCACCTGGGTGATGCGGTGACCAAGACCGACAATTTGATCTATAACCCCAACTTGAAGCCGAATGAATCGGACGGCTTTACCAGCGGGCGGTTTGATGACCGTTGGGCCTTCACTTCCAAGTCGACAGCCTTGAACTATGGTTCGATTGCTGCCCTGGCTGCCGCAAGCCGCGCGCTGCGTGGATATCGCGATGAGCTGGCCGAGGAATGCCTGGAGACGGCAGTGCGGATTTGGGAGGAGGAACACAGCCATGCGCCCGATATCTTTGCGCATGGTAATACCACCGGTGGGCCACTGGAAGCAGAGGAATTGCGCGCCGCGGTTCAGTTGCTGCTGACCACCGGCCAGGCACAGTATAAGGAGCGCTTACAGGCCTTGTGGCCGACCGTTGAGAAGCAGTTTGGTTGGCACGCGGGAACGGTGGCGCAGGCGCTGGACCGGTTGGACGAGGACTTCAAAGCCAAGTTTAAGGAGCTGGTGAAAGGTTATCGGGCGGGTCTGGACAAGATCGCTGGGGAAAATCCCTTTGGGGTAATGATCACCACCCACGCCTGGGCAGGCAGTGGATTTGTCACACGGATGGCGATGACCAATTACTGGCTGCACAAGCTCTACCCGGACTTGATCGATGCTGAATCGGTCTACCGCGGGCTGCATTACCTGTTTGGCTGCCACCCAGGCTCGGACATTTCGTTTGTCTCGGGCGTGGGTGCGGTATCCAAGGAAGTAGCTTACGGCAACAACCGCGCCGACTTCACCTTCATCGCCGGAGGGATTGTGCCGGGTGTGTTGATCATCAAGCCGGATTTTCCCGAGAACAAAGAGGATTGGCCCTTCTACTGGGGCCAGAACGAGTATGTGATCAGCGAGGGCGCGTGCTACCTGTTCCTGGTGCACGCGGCGAGGGAATTGCTGAAAGGGTAAGAAGTTGATGCCGGGCGGCTTCCACCTTCCCGGCTTTTTCGTAGGGTTGTGCAGATGAGCGATCGATCGGAAATAGAATGGTCGCCCAGGGTGAGCCTGGCCAAGATCCGCGAACTGTATGTGAATGAGGCTCGCGGAACGGTTGAAGACGAACTTATTGAAGAGGTCGGCTTTGGTCTTTTGGCGCGCTGCCAGAGCATTATGGAATACACCGCGGCGTGCGAGGAGGGCAAGGTGCGCTGTATGCGTTGCGCCAAACAGGGCCAAACCACGATCATCCAGCGGAATATGAGTAAGCCTTCGGCGTTGATCCGCTGCCCGGTGTGCGGGTGGCAGGTGCGCTGGCGAGTTTATAAGAACGAATCCGAAAACTACGACGGACAGTTACTGGCGGGTCATGCGCGTGAGGCTTTCACGCGCTACCTGGCGGTTTATCCGCAATCCCGGACTCGGGAAGAGAAGATTCTGGCCATTGACCGGTTAATCCACGAGTTCCATTGGTTTATCATGAAGGAAGACCAGCCGGCTCGCGGGAACAAGCCCGCCGCGGTCAATTTGCTGCGCGGGAATATTGTCCAGGTGTACGGGCTGCTCAATGAATTGACCTATGGTGAAAACACTCCGCCGGAACTGCTGGAGGGAAAGTCTTGGTGGTTGGAGGCTCAAAAAAGGAAGCCGGATCAAGGCTAGGATCGAATAGACGGACTCAGCTCGATCCGGCGATTCGGTGTGTTGGTTTGGGAAATCCGGGTTTGAAAGCGGGCAGGCCCGCGGACTGAACCTGGACACCGGTTATTTTTGCCACTGAAGTGAGCGCGTTGGTAAAAATGAAGTCGAGGGTTTGGGGGTCGGTCTGCACGCGGGCATTAAACTCAACTTGTACAGGTTCGTCTCCAAATTGCGGCAGGTTGGCGCGCCAATCTGCGCCGCTGGAAGCGGTGATGGACAGTTTGGTATGTTGATGGCCGCAGGTGATGAACAGCTTGAGATGGGCGACGGCTGCCTGGGCAGCGGCAAGTTGGCCCAGAATTTGTTCGATGAAGTGAATGGCGACCTGGCGGGCTGCGCCATGGGGAGCCTGGAGAGTCAATTCTTTGTCCAGCCAGGCCAGTTCGGCTTCGCCTTGCCCGTAGCGCTGGTAGTCGATCTCCAGTGACTCGCTGGGGAGAGGGGAGCGGCCCGGCTGGATAGCTTCCAGCCAAAGGCGGACGTCTTCTTCGCTGCGAGAATCTTGAAAGAGGATGGTTTTGCCGGGGTAGCGCTCGGTGGCCTGGCGGCGGATTTGCGCTTGTTCTTCCGGGGCAAGCAGGTCGATCTTGTTCACCACCAGCAATGAAGATTCTTCAATTTGCTGGTCAAAGATGTAGACAACGCTGTCGCTGAAGGGCAGAGGCTCATTGAGCAGACGCATGAGCAGGAGGCGGCTGTCGGTGAAAACGCTCAGGCTGGTGGGGGTGTGCGCGCCGCTCCGCAGGGCCTGCAAGGGCTTGATCACGGTGGCAACAATATCGGCACAGGAGCCGACTGACTCAGAATAGACTGCATCGGGTTGGACGGTATCGCGCAAGAAGTCGAGGTGCTTTTCCAGATCGTCAAAACGGCAACAGAAGCAGCCGCCGGTGACCTCAACCGTTGGCATGCCTTCGGCGCGGAAGAAGGCTGTGTCTACCAAATATTTGCCCTGGTCGTTGGTAATGATGGCAACGCGCTTGCCGGAGGCCATCAGCCGTTTGGCAGCGCCGATGATGGCGGTGGTTTTGCCGCTGCCCAAGAATCCGCCGACGATATGCAGGTTCATGCCGACGGCTCCCGGAAAGCTTTTCGAATCTCGCCGACCAACAGTTCGCGTTCGGGGATGAGCGAGGAGAATTTCATCTCGCCGTTGATGAAGATGACCGGCAGGTTGTGGATGCCCATCTTCATGGCGCGGGCCACGTTTTCCTTGCGGGTGAACTTGTATTCCACCAGGTCGATTGCCTCGCTCATCGAGCCGACGGCGTCCTGGGCGGCAGCCAGCATGTAACCGCAGGCTGGGCAGGCTGCGGAGTCCAGGGTGAAGACTTCGACCAGCGGTCGGGCAAGATGCTTATAGTCGGGCAGAACGACCGACTCGAGGTTGGGCTGCTCAGCCTGGTAAGAGGCTAGCAGGTGCCGGGTCTCGTGGGGGTTGCGCACGGCTTGCAGGCAGCCAATGACGTTGTCGATGGGGGTGTCATAGGGCATGTCACAGCCGGGGGAGAGGATGAGGTTGCGGTGATCCAATTGTTCGAGAAAATCGACCACAAACTGCATGTTGTCCATTTGCGAACCGAGCAACATGCGTGTAGTTAGCGGTATATTGCCTGCCAGGACAACATTGTAGCGGTCGGTGATGGGCTTGGCCTGGAGCATGTCGATGTTTTCATCCACCGCCAGGATATCGGGCGAGGTTTTGCACATGACCTCCAGGCTCTTCGTGGCGTCGCCGCAGACGAACAGGGCTGAATATGCGTTTTGGGCGCGAATGGTACTGAAAAGCTGGGTATAGGGCTCAGTGAGATACTGGGTGAAGTTGCGCGGAGAAACCTGCGAGACCAACGGGTCGACCAGGGCGATCACGTCCATGCCGGCAGCGAGGTAGAAACGGGCGATTTCTTCGGCTACAGCCCGGCATTGTTCGATCAAGCGCTTGACGTAGTCGGGATTGTAAACCAGGTCCAGGAACAACTCCATGCCGCGCAGGTGCGAGGCCAGCGTCAAAGGGCCGGTTACCAGGCCGAAGAGGGCGGTATGAGCGCCCACACGCGCCTTCATCTCGCGCATGGTATCCAGCACCAGGGGCAGGCGTCCGGAGTCAGGTGTGGGTAGCCAGTTTGGAATTTGATCCGTTTCGGCCAGGGGATGGGTGGCAACCGAGGGCGGCGAATCGGTGGCCCACAACAGCTTGCAGCCGTAGATTTCGGCTTCCAGTTGCAGGTCAAAGACCACCGGTTGTCCGTCGGGGTGATAGACCTCGTTGACTCGTAGCAAGGATTGAAGCAGCTTGTCCTTGTCGGTGAGCACTTCAATGGCCGAGAAGCCGGTCAGTTTTCCGGCATGTACCCCGGCATAAGGCACCCAGGGAACTTCGTCCACATCCTGGTGCTGGAGGGTTTGCAGCAAACGATCTTTTCCAGTAATTGGTTTCAAAAGCGCAGTCTCCTTGGGGAGGGGTGCCAATCATCGGCTGCGGTGATTATACCAGCGCCTCAAAATCTTCAGTTATTGTGGATGCGGGGTTTGGCTTGTTGAGGGAATTCTCTAGTTTCTGTAAAACATTATACAAAACAATATATTTCTTTGCATTTGATTGTACAAAACAATATACTCTTGATTACAAACCTTTGGATATTGAATACTTTAGGAGGTATGAGATGAAACGTTTGATTTTTGTTGCCCTGATGGCTGTAATGGTTTTGGCCGCTTGCGCGCCCGCCGCTACCCCTGTTCCGACTACTATGCCGGAACCGCCCCAACCGACTGCTACACCGATGCCTGAGCCAACGGAAGCTCCGAAGACGATTGTTGACATCGCCGTGGAAGACGGCCGCTTCACCACCCTGGTGGCTGCGGTTCAGGCGGCAGGCCTGGTTGAAACCCTCTCTGGCGAGGGCCCCTTCACCGTGTTTGCCCCCACCGATGAGGCTTTTGCCAAGCTGCCCGCGGGCACCCTGGATGAACTACTTAAGCCTGAGAATAAGCAGCAACTGACTGACATTCTGCTCTACCACGTTGTGGCCGGGAAAGTAATGGCCTCTGATGTGGTTGGCCTGAGTGAAGCCGAAACTGCCCTGGGCAAAAAGGTGATGGTCAAGCTTGAAAACGAGAAGGTCTTCATCAATGAGTCTCAGGTTGTCATTACCGACATTGAAGCCAGCAACGGCGTGATCCATGTCATCGACACGGTCATTCTGCCGCCCGCCGAACCGCAAGTGGTGGATATCGTTGACACTGCGGTTGCGGATGGACGCTTCACCACCCTAGTGGCTGCTGTGCAGGCTGCTGAATTAGTCGATACCCTCAAGAGCGAAGGTCCATTCACGGTCTTTGCCCCCACCGATGAGGCTTTTGCCAAGCTGCCCGCCGGCACGATCGATGAACTGCTCAAGGCTGAGAACAAGCAGCAACTGACCGACATTCTGCTCTACCATGTGATGGGCGGCAAGGTGATGGCTGCGGACGTGAGCGATGGGTTGATCGCCGATAGCGCCCTTGGCACCTCGTTGTTCTTCAAGCTCGATATGGGCAATGCCTATGTGAACGAAGCTCAGATCATCATCACCGACATTGAAGCCAGCAACGGTGTGATCCACGTCATTGACACGGTCATTCTGCCCAAGGATATTGTTGATGCCGCGGTCTTCAACAAGTTCGATACCCTTGCTGCTGCCTTGACCGCTGCCGAGCTGGTAGACACCCTCAAGGGTGAAGGACCCTTCACGGTCTTTGCTCCCACTGAAGAAGCTTTCGCGGCCCTGCCCGAAGGCACCCTGGATAGCTTGCTGCTGCCCGAGAACAAACAGGCCCTCACCAATATCTTGCTCTACCATGTTGTGAGCGGAAGCGTTCTGGCTGAGCAAGTTGTGACCCTGGAAAGCGCCGATACCGTTTTGGGACAGCCTGTTACGATCAAGGTGGAAGATGGCAAGGTTTTCGTGAACGAAGCCCAGGTTATCGTGACAGATATCAAGACTACCAACGGCGTCATTCATGTGATCAACGCGGTGATCTTGCCGCCGCAATAAGCCGATGAGCTGCTAACCTTTTCCCAGAGGTTGCAAGTATAATAAAAGGGCTGTCCAATAAAAATGGATAGCCCTTCTTCTTATTTTCCTTCGGGGAGGAATTTCACATGACATCAATCTCAGACTTCTCAGATAGCCCGAAGTACACAATAAAAGATGTAAGCATCCAGACCGGTATTCGCCCGGTAACATTGCGGGCCTGGGAAAGACGTTATGCGGTGCTTACGCCCAGTCGTTCCGATAATCGCTACCGGTTGTACTCAGACCGCGACATTGCGGTTCTGCGCTGGCTGAAAAGCCGCACGTACAGCGGGGTATCGATCAGCGCGGCAGCGGAGGAATTGCGTAAGTCGATGGCGCAGGGAAAGATGCCGGAGGTGCTTCCGATGGGGCCGACGGCGCAGCCGGCCAAAGCTGCCAACCCGCCCGCCGGGTATGCTCGCGAGCTTTTCCGAGCTCTGCTGCGCTATGACGAAGCGGACGCCAGTGACTTATTGCGCGAGGCGCTTTTGGTCTTTGATTTGCGTACCTTCCTGGCCGAAGTGCTCACGCCTTGCCTGGTCGATATTGGCACAGCCTGGTACCGCGGCGAAATCCGAATCACTACCGAGCATTTTGCCAGCTCTTTCATCCAGGGTAAGTTGTTAACCCTTTTACAGTCCTACCCCTATCACCGCAATGCGCCTTATATCATGCTTGGCTGCGCCCCGACTGAAATGCACGAGCTGGGGGCTTTGATGATGGCTGTGCTGCTGCGCAGCGAGGGCTTCCGGGTGGAATTTCTGGGCCCTGATATCCCACTGGACGATTTGGTGGACCACGCCCGCTATGAAAAGCCGCAAATGATCATCTTGACCGCGACCTCGCGCGAATCGGCGCTGGAGATGAAACGCTTGAAAGAAAGACTCAGCCGCTTGCGACCTGTGCCGGTATTTGGGTATGGTGGGTCTGCGTTCAATTATGAGCCAGATTTACTCACTCTGGTACAGGGGGTTTTCCTGGGCAAATCGCTGGATGATGCCGCCGAAACCGTGAAGGATTTGCTGAAGACTGAAAAACGCACCAGGCAAGCGGTAAAGGTCTGAAAATGCAGAATGAACGGCAAGCTCCAGTATAATCAAGCGCGATGCGACCCCGAATCCTTGCCACCAAGCTGCATATCCCACCCTGGAGTGTAAATGCTATCAGCCGCCCGCGGCTGTTGGAATTACTGAATACTGGGGTGCGTGATCGCCACAAGCTGACCCTGGTTTCAGCGCCTGCCGGATATGGAAAGACAACCCTCATCGCCGATTGGTACCGGGTGCTGCCGGAAGGCGCGCAGGGCACCTGGCTTTCCTTGGATGAAGCCGACAACGACCTTATCCGCTTCTTGGAACATTGGCTGGCGGCTTTCCAATCTGCAGCCCCGGCAGTAGTAGACAAAGCGCTGACTTTGCTAGAATTGCCTCAAATTCCTCCGGTCAATCAGTTGATGGATGAATTGATTAACGATCTGGCTACTTTCGAACATCCCATTCTGTTCACGCTAGACGATTATCATGCCGTCACGAACGCGGTAATTCACCAGGCGGTAGCGCATTTTCTGGATTACCTTCCGGGGCAAGTTCACCTGGTAATAACTACCCGAGCTGACCCATCCTTGCCGCTGGCGCGGATGCGAGCGCGTGGGCAGATGACCGAAATTCGCGCCCGGGATTTGCGCTTTACACGGGAAGAAGGACGGCAGTTCTTTGGGCGAATGCCTGCCCTATCACTAACGGACGAGACCTTATTGGCGCTGGATGAGCGCAATGAAGGGTGGGCGGCTGGTCTGCAACTGGCCGCACTGGCGCTGCAGTACCAATCCAACCCGGCGGCTTTTGTAGAAACGTTCCGCGGCAGCCATCGTTATGTGCTGGATTACCTGGCCGAAGAGGTAATCCGCCAGTTAGATGAACAAACCCGAACGTTTCTAATCCAGACCAGCATCCTGGAGCGTTTTAACGCTGAGATATGTACTGTTCTGACCGATCGCGAGGACAGCCTGGCAGTAATTGCGCAGTTGGAACAAGCCAACCTGTTTATCATCCCGCTGGATGATGAGCGCCGTTGGTATCGCTACCACCACCTGTTTGGTGATTATCTGCGCAGTTTGCTTTCTAAGGTGGAACGACAGGCGCTGTGCCGAAAGGCATCGTTCTGGCACGAGGAGAATGATTTTGCGGCAGAAGCGGTGCGTTATGCCTTGGAAAGCGGCGACCTGGAGTTTGCCGCCGATGTAATAGACAGGGCTTTGGCGAAAGAGACTACGTGGTCCCAGGGCGACCTGGCCCGATGGCTGGCCTGGCTGGATGGCCTGCCCAGCGAGGTTTTCCCAGGCCGTCCGCAATTGAGTCTGAACGCTTCGCGGGTGTTGTATCTTTCGGGGCGTTTTGACCAGGCCGAAGCTTTGCTGGCGCAAACCGAAGAGCATTTGCGGAGCGGGGAAATGACCGTGGAAACAGAGCAAATGGTGGCTCTGGCGGAACTATACCGCGGGTCAATTGCCTCGGTACGGGGGGATTTCGAGCAGACTGTTCAGCGCACCGAGTATGCGCTGGCGCGCATCCCGCGTGAGAATCACCTGGCATATGCAAGGGGCTATTTTAGCCTGGGGATGGCTTATGAAATCGCTGACCAAACCGGTCAGGCGGCTCAAAACTACTTGCAGTCAAGCGCGGAAGCTGGCGAAGCAGGTGTCCTATTCCTGGCAATGCATGCCTTGTGCGCGGCGGCCCAGGTGCAGATCAAGCAGGGGAGGCTCTATCAGGCGGAGCAATCCTGTCAGATGGCGATTCAGTATGCGCAAGGGGCGCGTCTCTACCCACTCGGACTGGCGTGGTCTATCTTGGGCGGGATTGCTATAGAGCGCAACGACCTGGCGACTGCGGAACGATACCTGTTGGAAGGTATTGCCCTTTCCAGACAGGGGGGGTTGATGGATGACGTGGTGTTGGGCGAGGCGTATCTGGCCCGATTGCGTGTGTACCAAGGTGAATTACCGGTTGCCCTGAAGGCATTGGAAAATATCAAAGCCTTGATGACGTCGTTTGGGGTTCAGCGGATGGAAATCCTGGCAGGAGCTGTTCTGGCCCGCTTGAATCTGATCCTGGGCCAGATTGATGTTGCATTGAAGTGGGCGGAGGGATATCGACTTCACCGAGAGCAGTTTTCTCGGGAGTTTGAGGAATTGACCTTTGCTCGTACTTTACTGGCGACGGGGGCGTTGGACGAACTTCCATCCATTGTTCATCCAGTCCTCGACAGGGCTGTGGCGGCCGAACGAACGCAGAGCGTGATTGAGGCGATGATTTTGTTGAGCCTGTACCACCATGCCCGTCGGGAAGTGGAGCCCGCGTTGGAATGGCTTGAAAAATCACTGCGCCTGGCAGGTCCTGAAGGCTACGTGCGGATTTACCTGGATGAGGGAAAGGCTCTGCTGGGATTACTCCCCAGGGTTCGCCAGGCTGCGCCCGAACTGGTGAGCTTAATCCTGGGGCAGCAGCAGCCGGAAGTCGCACCCCAACCCGCGCAAGGTGAAGGGCTGTTTGACCCGTTGAGTCAACAAGAAATCAAGGTGTTGAAGCTGATCGTGGAAGGGAAGTCGAACCAGGAAATCGCGGAGGAATTGGTCATCAGTGTGGGCACAGCCAAATGGCATGTGCATAACGTGTTACAAAAGCTGGGGGTGAGCAATCGCCCACAGGCGATTGCTCGCGCCAGGGAACTGGGCTTCTAAGTCTAAAACCGTAACAACTCAGCCAGAGCCGCGCGAGCGGCTCTGTGCATTTAACCTACCCCTTAACCCTACCTGCGGATAGGGGACAAAGGCTGCTTCCAGAGATACACTGTTGGCAAGAAAACAGAAAGGATTAAGAAATGAAACTCAAAATATTCTCTCTCCTAATCGTGGCTTATTTGCTCTCAGCTTGTGGCGTTCAGGCGGCGTTGAACACCAATCCAGACGATGTGGCGGGTGTTGCGGCTGAGATTGTGGATTTCACTGCGCCCGCGGGCTACTCGCCAGAATTCCTGGCAGAAATCAATGGATATACGGTGATTTCCTACCGTCCCAGCCAGGGGAATGGACACTTGTATTTGCTTCAGTCGCGAGATGCCGCCGACGCCAGCCAAATGGAGGAAGCGCTCAATGAGATGAATCCTGGAGAAAAGGATCTAAAGGCGCGCTTGACCGTTCTGGAGACTCGCGTAATGACCGTGCGAGAGCAGGAGGCCACCCTGGTGATTAGCGAAGGCACGAATGGAAACGGTGAAAGTTACCGGCAGGCCGCTCTGGCCTTTGAGGGAAAATCAGGTCCGGCGATGCTTGTATTCTCCGAATCGCTGGCAGTCTGGGACATCGCAACGGTCGAGGCATCAATTGCCTCCGTCCATTAGGATCCAATATGACTCCCTCGAACTGCTCTGCAATGTATCGCATACGCATCGAAGGTCTGTTGGACGAGCGCTGGCTGCGCAACTTTGAAGACCTGGTGGTCACTCAGCCTGGCGGAGCCGAAACGGAGATACGCGGGATGATGGATCAGGCCGCCTTGCATGGCGTGTTCAACCAGATCCGCGATTTGGGATTGGACATTATCTCTGTGCAACGCACATTAGATCTTGATGATGAAAGGATGATAGAAGGATGACAACGTCGAAGAAACATGTGTGGATGGTTGGAGTGTTAGCCGCTTTGGGGATACTGGCAGTTTATTTTCTTGGGGCCCGCGCATTGCTTGGAGAAGCGGCCGCGGCCAACCTCGAACTGGTTTTGCTAGGTGTTCTGGCGCTACTGGGTGCCGGTGCAGTGCTGGTCACCCTGATGAGCCTGTTGGGGCTGCTGTTTGCAAAAAGCCGTGCTGACCGCTTGAAGAACCTTGGAGGTCGAATGCTGTTCTTATTGGGTATTCTGATTATTCTGGTGGGACTGGTAGCGGGTTCACAGTGGGCTGCTCATACCCCGGCGATTCTGGGAGATAACGGCAAGCCCCTGGAGGGCAGTATCGCCTCGTTGGAAAAATTGCGGTTGGGCGGCACGGATCAATGGCTGATCATTCGTGGGCATGATATCAACAAGCCGGTTTTGTTGTTTCTTTCGGGCGGCCCTGGGGCCAGTGAGGCAGGGCGGGTGCTGCGCTTTAACAGCGAGCTTGAAAAACACTTTGTGGTTGTGATTTGGGAGCAGCGGGGCTGTGGAAAATCCTATCCTTCTCTTCATCTCAAATCAGCGCTGACGGTAGAGCAGTACACGGCGGATGTTGTTGAGCTTGCGGATGTGCTGCGCAAGCGCTTTGACGAAGAAAAGGTCTACCTGGTGGGACATTCCTGGGGTTCGATCATTGGCGTGCGGGCGGCCCAGGCCCGCCCCGATTTATTCTACGCTTATGTAGGAACAGCGCAGATGGTGGATGTGCTTGAAACCGACCAGATGATCTATGACATGGTCATGGATCATTCACGCCAGAGCGGCGATACGGCTTTTGTACAAACGCTGGACAAACAGGGGCGACCGCCGTACCTTGGCAAGAGCCCTATCCAACCTTATGCCGCGCTGTTTGGGCGGGAGTATGCATTGTTTGAGGTGCCGAATATCCGCAGCGAGGAATACCGCCAGGATGGTGACGCAATCTTGCTCATGCTCAAGCAGCCGGAATATGGCTGGCTGGATCGGGTGTACTATCTGCTGGGGTTGATGAACACATTCAATGTGGTCTACCCACAGTTGCAGGAAATGGACTTTCGCCAGGATGCGGCTCGCCTGGATCTGCCGGTCTATATTGTTTTGGGGCGGCATGACATGAACAATCCGTCTGAAATTCCGGAGGATTACTTCAACCAATTAGAGGCTCCCAGCAAGCAGTTGGTGTTTTTTGAGAATTCTGGTCACGGAATGATTTGGGAAGAGGCTGGTTTGTTCCATGATCTGTTGGTGAACACGGTCTTGCGTGAAACCTATCCGTAACAGCTTCGTATAAAATTTAGGAGTGACTTTGAGAACAGGAATTGTCCACACGATCCAATCGTATAAGACTCTTTTGTTGAAAACCCCGCTTTTGTTGGGTTGGCTCGCCCTTGGCCCGTTCGTTACCCTGATTGTGGACGGTTGGATGGGCCTGGCATTCTGCCTGATCAACATGGTCTTGCTGGCTGTGTATGCCGTTATTATCCGCTCGTTGACGCCAAACCCGCCCAAGCCGGAGCCGGTTAAGCGTCCGCGCCTCGAACTGATCCTGGCTCTAGGTTTGTTGGCAGTGACTGTTGGGGTACAGTTGTTGGATTTTGAGGTTTTGAACATCCAGCCGCTGCAAAGCGAGGTAAGAGGTTTTTTCGCGAACCTGGCACAGCAGGTGTATGAAACGCAAGGGCTGCCGGATTGGGCCAGGCAAGATGTGTTCATCGCATTGTCTTCGACGATCAAACAATTGATCCCTGCCTTGCTGCTATTTCTTGTGCTGGGTTATGGACCCCGCGCAATGGGCTTTGTTTGCCCGCACTGGAAGTTGACCGGAATCCTGGTGGGCCTGACGGCAGTGTTTGGGCTGGCAACCGGATATTTGCTGCGCGCACCGATCCATCAAACCCTTATTCTGTACTTTATTGGGTTCTTGATTAACGCGCTGCCTGAAGAGTTGTTCTTTCGTGGGATGCTGTTGCCGCGGCTGGAGAAGGTTTTTGCTAACCCACTCAACGCGCTAGTTGTCTCAGCGTTGTGCTTCAACCTGATCCACGTGTCGATCGACCTGTATCATGGGCAGCCGTTGTATATGGCCCTCTTGGATGTTTTTAGCACCAGTTTTCCCAGCGGTTTGATCTGGGGATATCTGTATCTGCGCACGCGCAGCATTCTGCCGGGGATGTTCTGGCACGCTTCGTTTGGTGTGCTGGGGTTTGCTCTGATGAGTCTTTGAGAAGCCCGCCCAGCAACTATCCTCTTTGTGTCGACGAACGTACCATGAGGGTAGTTGGGAGGATGATTGTGTTCGAAGAGAGGCTTGGGGCTTCGTTTTCTGGATTATTCATCGCCATCAGCTTGTGGACCGCCAATTCACCCAAGAGGTTGAAATCTTGATAAATGGTAGTGAGGGGTGGTGAAAAGTATTCAGCCTCGGAAATATTGTCGTAGCCGGCAATCCCTAAAGCATGTGGGACGCGGATGCCTTTTGCTGTAGCTGCGCTTAAGACCCCCAGCGCTGTCTGATCGTTGGCGGCAAAAACCGCATCCATTTCGGGGTACTGGAACAGGAGTGTATCCAGAGCCGCAGCGCCGCTGGCGGTGGACCAGTCACCGCTGACCACGGCGGACTCAGGCGCCGGCAGACCGGCGTCCAGTAAGGCTCGCATCCAACCCCGTTTGCGCTCTCGTGATTCCCACCAGTCCAGAGGGCCAGTGATGTGGGCGATATGCCTGTAACCCTGTTCGACGAGATGCCGAGTAATGGTATAGGCTCCGGCAAAATTATCAAAGGAGATGGTGGTGGGGGCCGAAGCGGGATTCCCTTTCAAGTACACAACAGGCGGCATTCGGTCGTTCAGATATTTTTGGACGATTTTCCAGTTATCGCCAACTTCGGGCGCTGCGTAGATCATCCCCTCTACTTGATGAGCAGATAGGGATTGAATAAAGGGCAGCATGTCAGGCGAATCAAAGGTAGGCATTACTTTTAGGAGCAGGCTAAAGCCATAAGCCTGGGATGCCTGGGTGATTCCAAAGAGGGTAGTGGAGATGCCGACGTAATTTAGACCGGCGACAATCACGCCGAGGGTGGTGGATCGTTGACGCATGGAGCGGGCCAGCGCGCTGGGCTGGTATTCCATCTGTTGAATCACCGCCAGGACCTTCTCGCGTGTATCCTGAGAGACATCCGGACGTTCGTTTAGAACGCGTGAAACGGTTTGCGTGGATACTCCGCAAGCTCTGGCGACATCTTTGATGGTTACTTTCGATCGGATAGGAGTTGCCATATTTATGATTACCAGCAAGCCGGGGCAAACCTTGCTGCCGGTGAAACCCTTTCGTTCGAAAGATTATACATTGCGATCGGGAGCGTGTCAAAAATCGTTATCGATCACGATATGGAAAAAACACGATAGAAAAGAGCGAATCTACCTGGATGCGCGTGTAAAATTTGCTTTTTGAAAGTCCTCAGTCGTGTAAATTCATTCTAGCATGTTCTGAGAACCCACGATCTGGCAATTATTTTGTAAGTATTGACAATAACTTACGAAATTGCTATACTGTGATCGTTACCGTTATCGATAACGTTTAAACGCTTATTGGTTCGAAAATTTCCCCTAATCTGGCAAGTCTAAAGATTGTGACCGGCGCGTTCTGGAAAGGAAACCCGATGATCACTTTTGACTCTTATGAAATCTGGTTCGTTACGGGCAGCCAGCATTTATATGGCCCAAAAACCCTCGACCAAGTAGCTGAAAATTCCCAAAAAATAGCCGCTCAACTGAATCAAGCCAAAGACATTCCGGTGAAAGTTGTTTTCAAACCGGTCGTGAAAACTCCCGAAGAAATCCGTGCTTTATGCAAGGAGGCCAATAACGCCCCGGCGTGTATTGGTTTAATTACCTGGATGCACACATTCTCTCCGGCAAAAATGTGGATTGCCGGCTTGAATGTGTTAGCCAAACCGTTCTGCCATCTCCATACCCAGTTCGGACGGGAAATTCCCTGGTCTCAAATTGACATGGACTTCATGAATTTGAACCAATCGGCTCATGGAGACCGCGAGTTTGGCTTTATTGGTTCGCGGATGCGTCTGAACCGCAAGGTTGTGGTGGGGCACTGGCAAGATGATGATGTGCAGCAGGAACTGGGCACCTGGGCTCGGGCGGCTGCGGCCTGGGCTGACTCGCAGGATGTCAAGGTAGCTCGATTTGGCGACAACATGCGCGACGTGGCGGTCACCGAAGGGAACAAGGTTAGCGCGCAGATGCAGTTTGGCTATTCCGTCTACGGTTATGGCGTGGGCGACCTGGTGGCTGTGGTCGAACAGGCCACGGAAGGCGACGTGGATGCGCTTGCGGCGCGTTATGTAGAGGAATACCAGGTCTCCCCGGAATTGCACCAGACGCGCAGCTATTCCACTTTACGAGAAGCCGCGCGTTTGGAGCTTGGCATGCGGGCTTTCCTAGAGGCTGGAAACTTCAAAGCCTTTACCACCACGTTTGAAGATCTCAATGGAATTAATCAGCTGCCAGGCTTGGCCTGCCAGCGCTTAATGATGGACGGTTACGGGTTTGGGGCGGAAGGCGATTGGAAGACCGCGGCTCTGGTGCGCGCAATGAAAGTGATGGGCGCCGGACTCCCGGGCGGCACTTCGTTCATGGAAGATTATACCTACCACATGCCTGCCGGCGGTACTGCACAGGTTTTGGGAGCCCATATGCTGGAAGTTTGCCCTTCGATTGCCAGCGACAAACCCTCACTGCAGGTACACCCGCTTTCGATTGGTGGAAAGGCCGACCCGGCTCGCTTGCTGTTCAATACCAAAACCGGCCCGGCGCTGAATGCCAGCTTGATTGACCTGGGGAACCGCTTCCGCCTGATTGTCAACCCGGTGGAGGTTGTGCCGATCGAGTCGAAGTTGCCCAACCTACCGGTGGCCCAGGCATTGTGGGTGCCGCAGCCCAATCTTAAGATCGCTGCCGCGGCCTGGATTTACGCGGGGGGCGCGCACCACACTGGCTTTAGCCAGGCGGTGTCGGTTGAGATGTTGCAGGATTTTGCCGACATGGCGGAGATTGAATGCTTGTTGATCGACAACAAAACCGAGATTGCCGAGTTCAAGAAAGAAATTCGCTCCAACCATGTCTACTACTCCCTCGCCAGAGGGCTGTAACCCTGGTGGTTTCCTGACCAAATAACGGGTCAGTTGCCTACGTATCCATTCAGTTCTGTTGATAGGAGAAGAGTATGAAAAAGTTGTGGTTTTTGATCACCCTCGTTGTGATGCTGGCCGTGTCCCTGGTGGGCTGCACCCCCGCGGCTGCCACGGACGCACCCGCTGCCGGCGAACCCGCCACGGAAAAGAAAGTGGTTGGTATCTCCATGCCGACCAAATCCTCTGAGCGCTGGATTTCCGATGGCGAAAGCATGGTCAAAGTCTTCACCGAGATGGGTTATGACACCGACCTGCAGTTTGCTGAAGATGACATCCCGAATCAGGTTGCCCAGATCGAAAACATGGTCACCAAGGGCGCGGATGTCCTGGTTATCGCCGCGATCGACGGCAGCACCCTGTCTGACGTGCTGCAGAAGGCGCACGACGCTGGTGTTCTCATCATCGCCTATGACCGCCTGATCACCAAGACCGCCAATGTGGACTACTACGCCACCTTCGATAACTTCCAGGTGGGCGTTCTCCAGGCCACCCAGATCGAAACCGCTCTGGGCCTGAAAGATGGCAAGGGTCCCTTCAATATCGAACTGTTCGGCGGCTCCCCCGACGATACCAATGCGTTTTACTTCTATGATGGCGCTATGTCCGTTCTGCAACCCTACATCGATAGCGGCAAGCTGGTTGTCGTTAGCGGCCAGACGGGCATGGAAAAAGTCTCTACCCTGCGCTGGGACGGTGCGACCGCCCAGGCCCGCATGGACAACCTGCTCAGCGCTTTCTACACCGATAAGCGCGTAGACGCGGTTCTGTCCCCCTATGATGGTCTCTCTCGCGGTATTCTGTCCTCCCTGCGCGGTGTTGGTTACGGCACTGCCGACCAGCCGTGGCCCATTGTGACCGGACAGGATGCTGAAGTTGCCTCGATCAAACTCATGATCGCCGGCGAACAGGCCTACACTGTCTTCAAGGACACCCGCGAATTGGCCAAGCAGACCGCCAACATGGTGGACGCTGCTCTGAAGGGTCAGGAAGTTCCGGTTAACGACACCGAGACCTACAACAACGAAGTCAAGATGGTTCCTTCCTATCTGCTCGTGCCCGTGAGCGTCGACATCAATAACTACAAAGCTCTGCTCATCGACAGCGGCTACCTCACCGAGGATCAGCTGAAGTAATTGGCGGATCAGGCAAAACCTTGATCGAAAGTGTGGGGGGATCATTTCCCCCCACACTTTGTCCACAAAACGTTCGTGCCCGTTTATAATTATCTGGAAATTTCCAATTTGCTATACAATATGAATAATCACTTGACGGAGAGGGGCATCATCCGCCTGAGGAGAGTGATTACACCGAACTAGTTTATTTACTCTGAATAATCAATCGGTTGGAGGATGGAGCTCTATGTCTGAAGTCATTTTGGAAATGCGCAATATCACAAAAACATTTCCCGGCGTAAAGGCACTAGACAATGTCAATTTTAGTGTCGAGCGTGGCGAAATCCATGCCCTGGTAGGCGAAAACGGAGCCGGGAAATCGACCTTGATGAAGGTGCTGAGCGGCGTTTACCCACACGGTACTTATGAGGGTGAAATCTTCTTCGAAGGAAAAGAATGCCGGTTTAGCGATATTAAGCACAGTGAAGACATCGGGATTGTCATCATCCATCAGGAATTGGCACTCATCCCGTTTTTATCCATCGCAGAGAATATTTACCTTGGCAACGAACGCCAGAAAAACGGAGTAATGAACTGGCGCGAAACCGTTTCGGGGACGCGGGAGTTGCTCAAGAAAGTGGGTTTGTACGAATCGCCCAACACCCTGATTACCAATATCGGCGTTGGCAAACAGCAACTTGTAGAAATTGCGAAAGCCTTGTCGAAGGAAGTGAAGCTTCTGATTCTGGATGAGCCGACTGCCAGCTTGAACGAACATGACAGCCAGGCGCTGTTGGCTCTGCTGCTACAATTGAAAGCGAACGGAATTTCTTCCGTCTTGATTTCTCACAAAATTAGCGAAGTGTCGCAGGTGGCAGACTCGATCACTATTTTACGCGATGGCGCGACGATCGAAACACTGGACAGCCATAAGGACCAGATCAGCGAAGATCGGATCATCCGCGGGATGGTTGGGCGAGATTTGACGCATCGCTTCCCGCCGCGCGAACCGAACATCGGCGAGGTGGTCTTTGAAGTGATTAACTGGAATGTGGAGCACCCCATTCATCCTGGTCGCAAAGTGTGCGACAACATCAACCTGACCTTGCGCAAGGGCGAAGTGGTGGGATTGTCTGGGTTGATGGGTTCGGGGCGGACCGAGCTGGCCATGAGCATTTTTGGGCGGGCTTACGGCCGAAATATTCGCGGTACGGTTCGAAAGAACGGGGAAGAAATAGACGTTTCCACCATCTCGCGGGCGATTAAGAATGGGGTGGCGTATGCGACTGAAGACCGTAAAACGTACGGTTTGATCCTCATTCAGGACATAAAAAATAACATTACGCTGGCGAACCTTGGCGATGTGACTGAAGGATTGGTGATCAACACACGCAAGGAACTGCGGAATACGCAGGATTACCGGGGTAAGTTGAATATTAAGTGCTCCAGCATCTTGCAGAAAACCTTGAACTTATCGGGTGGCAACCAACAAAAAGTGGTTCTGAGTAAGTGGTTGTTCGCTAATCCGGATGTGCTCATCTTGGATGAACCTACGCGGGGGATCGACGTGGGGGCCAAGTACGAGATCTATACCATCATCAACCGGCTGGTCACCGAAGGCAAATCGATTATCTTGATTTCCTCCGAGTTGCCGGAAATTCTAGGTATCTGCGACCGGATCTACGTGATGAGTGAAGGAAAGATCGCTGGCGAAATGCTCGCCAAGGAAGCATCGCAAGAGAAGATTATGAAATGCATCATGTCTCAAGAAGAGGTGGTGGCTTAATGAAAACCGTGAAGGAACTCTTTAAGAATAATATCCGCGAATACGGTATGTTGATCGCTTTGATTGTGATCATGGTGCTCTTTCAGGTTTTAACGAAAGGCACCTTGATGAAGCCGGTTAATCTGACCAACCTGCTGCTGCAGAACAGCTATATCATCATCATGGCGGTTGGTATGCTGCTGATCATCATCACAGGCTGGGTGGACCTATCGGTTGGATCGGTAGTAGGCTTCATTGGTGCGGTGGCTGCGGTGTTGATTGTTCGTTACGATTTCAATGTTTACCTGACCATCTTGATCAGCCTGGGAATTGGTGGTTTGATTGGGATGTGGCAGGGGTTCTGGGTGGCTTATCAGAAAATTCCGCCCTTTATTGTGACTCTGGCGGGCATGTTAATCTTCCGTGGTTTGACCCTTGCTTTACTAGAGGGCGAGTCGGTGGGGCCTTTCCCGGCTGAATTCCAAAAGATTGCCGCCGGTTTCATCCCCGACTTTTTCAACTATCCCGGCTTCCACGTCACCTCGGTGGTTCTGGGCGCGATCCTATGTGTGGCTTTGATCTTCCTTGACATTCGCAGTCGGAAGAATAATCTTAAATACGATTTTGAAGTATCGCCGATGCCCCTATTCATTGGCAAAAACGTGCTGATTACCGGGGCGATCATGGGGTTGACCATTCTCATGGCGTCCTATAAAGGTCTGCCGAATGTGCTCATCCTGATGATGGTCTTAATTGCAATCTACACGTTTATCGCCGACCAAACCGTGCTCGGACGCCGGATTTATGCGATGGGCGGGAACGAAAAGGCTGCTAAGCTGTCGGGCGTGAACACGCCCCGACTGCTGTTCCTAACCTTCGTCAACATGGGATTGCTCTCGGCGCTGGCAGGTATGGTGTTTGCGGCGCGCTTGAACTCAGCCACGCCGAAAGCGGGCAACGGGTTTGAGTTGGACGTGATCGCGGCTTGCTACATCGGTGGCGCTTCGGCCAGTGGTGGCATCGGTACCGTGATTGGCGCAGTCGTTGGGGCGTTCATTATGGGTGTGATGAACAATGGTATGTCCATTTTGGGCATCAATATCGACTGGCAACAGGTCATTAAAGGTATGGTGCTGCTGCTAGC
The DNA here is from genome assembly GCA_016927865.1 of Anaerolineaceae bacterium. GTDB lineage: Bacteria > Chloroflexota > Anaerolineae > Anaerolineales > Anaerolineaceae > Anaerolinea. The sequence continues at coordinate 93,502 of JAFGLU010000047.1, read as the reverse complement.
TGTGTTCTTTGATGTGTACAACAAGAACAAAAATGGCTAACTAAAAGGCATCTTCTCCCTCCTTTGAAAAGAGCAGAAGGATTGGTCCCTTCTGCTCTTTGAATTAAGAGGGAAAATGCTTGCCCGTTTTAGTTGTTAAGGCTCCATCACGTAAGGGCGGCCCAGGCCGAGAACTTCTTCGATCACGGGCATCCAGTCACTGATGTGAATGTGCTGCGGGCACTTTGGCTCGCATTCCTGGCACTGGATGCACTGGGCAGCTTTGCCTTCGTCACTAATCCAGTATTTGTACGCGTTGCGTGCGCCTTCAAGGTCGCCATACATGGCGGCTTCGTTATAAATGGCGAAGTTGCGCGGGATGAGCACGCCGTTGGGGCAGGGCAGACAGTATTCGCAGCTGGTGCAGGGGATGGGGCTGAGTTTTTGAATCTGTTCGCGAACGGTGCTGATGAGATTCAGTTCCTCGGCAGCCAGGGAGCCAACGCTGGAAGCGGCGGCAGAGGCGATGTTTTGCTCTACCTGCTGCATGGTGCTCATGCCGCTGAGGACCACGGAGACCTCGGGCTGATTCCACAACCACTGCAAGGCCCATTCGGCAGGGGTGCGATGCACGGGAGCCGATTCCCACAGTGGGTTGATGGCGGGAATATCGCGGGCCAGCTTGCCGCCCAGGAGCGGCTCCATGATGACGACGCCCAGGCCTTTGGCCGCGGCGTATTGCAACCCCTTGGTGCCGGCCTGGTTTTCAATGTCCATGTAGTTGTATTGGATCTGGCAGAAATCCCAGTGATCGTACCCGTCGACAATCTTCTTGAAGGTTTCCAGGTCGTCGTGGAAGGAGAAACCAATGTGGCGGATGCGGCCATCGGCTTTGGCAGCTTCGGCGCGGCTGAGCAGGTCAAAGTTGAGCACCTTGTCTTGCCATGAACCGCGGTTGAGGGCATGCATCAGGTAAAAATCGACGTGGTCGGTTTGCAGTTTTTCGAGCTGTTCGTTGAGCAGCTTGTCGAAGTCGGCGCTCTCGTTGACCAACCAGACGGGCTGTTTGGTGGCCAGGTACACTTTTTCGCGATAGCCATCTTGAAGGGCTTTGCCTACGGCAACTTCGCTCATCTTCTCGTGGTACCCATAAGCGGTGTCAATATAATTCACACCCTGGTCGATGGCGTAGCGGATCATGCGGATGGCTTCGGGCAATTCAATGTTGCCGCTTTTTCCTTCCAGGGTGGGCAGGCGCATGCAGCCAAATCCCAGGGCAGAAACTTGCACATCTAATTTACCAAATTTACGGTATTGCATTGTGAACTCCTTCTTCGATTGTTGTCGATATGTTTTTGGGTGAACGGTTTACGGAAATTTTGCCCAGAAATCAATGAGAGCTTAGTCTAAACCTTAGAGTTGACTCTAAGTCAAGGGTGTTGATTGGATTTCTACAAAATTGTCATGTCGAGTGCTGCAACCATTCCTTTTCCGCCAACCTTCGAGTACACTCGAGGGTGATAATGATTTGCCGTAATTGAAGAGGCGAAAATGACCTACACGATTAAGCAGGCTGCTGAGAAGATGAACGTGACCGCCCATACACTGCGCTACTACGACAAAGAAGGACTGCTGCCTTTCGTCAGCCGGGATAAATCCGGCAACCGCGTGTTCACAGAGGGCGACCTGGAGTGGTTGGGGTTGATCTCCTGCCTGAAGCACACCGGAATGCCCATCAAGCAAATTGGAACGTATATCCAGTGGTGCGCGGCAGGGGAAAGCTCTATCGGCGCGCGAAGGCAGATGCTGATTGAGCACCGTGAAGCCATCCTGCGACAGTTGGAAGAATTGAACCACAACCTTGAGGCGATCAACCGCAAGATCCAGTATTACAACAAACTGGTTGGGGTGAAAGCTGTGGATGAAGCGGTTGACCCGCAACCCGTGGCGGCTGAGTAGTAGAAAGCAGCGAGTGTTTGGCCAGGTTGGCTATTTCATCAACGTGAGCGGATCCTCGTTTAATGGCCAGTCAGTTGGGTTTGGACAATCTTCGGTCGAAGATGCTGCTGTGGAATTACAGGCACTGATCGAACGTTTGATCGTCAAGTAAGCTTTTGACCGTATGATGTAAAAAAGGCGCGGGGATGCAAGGCTCCGCGCTTTTTCCTTTCCCCCAATTTTCGAAATCGCGCATCGCACTCTGGTGGACGGCTGGCGAGCTGGTGATTTGGCTATTGACAAAACGGTTGCTTCGGCGTAGACTACTCTGTAGTATAGAGAACTCTAATGGAGATCGGATATGAACATTTCGCCTCACGACGCTGAAGAAGCATTGGCCACAATTCAACGGGTATCGAAGAAGACCCGCCAGTCGATTGCTAGTAGTGGCGCAGACACTTCTCTGATAGTTACGGGACTGATCTGGCTGATCGGTTTTGTTTGCACTCAATTCCTCTCAGGAGCCATCCTCATCTATATATGGGTGGGCATAAGCTTGCTGGGGTTGGGTGTTGCAACCACCCTGGGGATGCGACGAGGGAAGCGCATGCGAAGCCCAACGGCTGGGGCGACGGCAAAACGCATTAGCATGGTCTGGCTTCTGCTATGGGTCTTTTGCGTTTCAGCGATTGCGATCTCCTGGCCGATTGATGGGCACCAGATCACCATCTTAGTAGTTCTTTTCGTCATTACCGGATGGCTGGCGATGAGCTTGCTGCTCTACCTGGCCCCGGTGTGGCCCGGCCTGATCTTGATTGTTTTGATTTTGCTGGGTTACTTTTTATTGCCGGAATGGTTCTACCTGTGGATGGGCCTTCTGGGCGGCGGCGGTTTAATCGCTTTGGGCTGGTATATCCGATCAAGGTGGTGAAACAATGCCAGAACTAAACGAAATTATTCATCAACCGGTGCGACTGCGCATCATGGCAGCCCTGGTGACTTTGGAACAAGGTAATGAAGTGGATTTCACATATTTACGTGAGCTGTTAGAAGTTACCGATGGGAACTTGGGCGCACATCTGCGTAAATTGGAAGAAGCTGAGTTCATCGCCGTCAACAAGATGTTCGTAGACCGAAAACCACGTACTTTTGTGAGTGCTACCCCTGAGGGACGCAAGGTTTTCGAGCAACACGTAGCTGCGTTGGAAGCGATTTTGAAGCGTAAGTGAGGAAATTATGGAAGCGGTAATTGCAGTTGAAGGGCTGCGCAAGGTATATGGAGCCACTGTGGCTGTCGACGGGGTCTCCTTCGAAGTCGGCAAGGGTGAAATCTTTGGCATGGTTGGTCCGAATGGGGCTGGGAAAACCACGACCATCGAGTGTATCGAAGGGCTGCGTAAGGCAGATGGAGGGAAGATCAGCGTTTTGGGGCTGGACCCGCAGCATGATGAAAAGAAGCTCCGAAAATGCACGGGGTTGCAGCTCCAACAGTCTAACCTACCGGATCGGATGCGTGTTTGGGAAGCGCTGGATATGTATTCGTCCTTTTATGAAAGCGCTGTGGACTGGCGCGAACTGATGAGTCAACTTGGGCTGGAGGAAAAGCGCAACTCGCCCTTCGGAAAATTATCGGGAGGTCAAAAGCAGCGATTGTTCATTGCCCTGGCGCTTCTGCCGGATCCGCAGATTGTTTTCCTGGATGAATTGACGACCGGTTTGGACCCGCAGGCCAGGCATGCGATCTGGGATTTGGTGCGCGACGTGCAGGCTCGGGGGAAAACTGTATTCTTGACCACCCACTTCATGGAAGAAGCCGAGCGGTTGTGCGACCGGGTGGCGATTCTGGATCACGGAAAGATCGTGGCTCTGGATAGTCCGGCGGGGTTGATCCGCGGGCTGGAAGCAGAAGAGCGGATTGTGTTCAGCCTGGATGGCAAGCTGCCGTCAGGGTTTGCAGAAAGCCTGTCCGGCGAGGTGCATGTTGAGGTTGAGGGTCAGCAAGTCGTAGTCTATGGGAGAAATGGACGCAAGAACCCTCTGGTGGGTGAGGTGGTCAACCAGTTAACCCAACAGGGGCTGGCCTTCCGGGATTTGCGCACCGAGCAGCCCAACCTGGAAGATGTGTTCTTGAGCCTGACAGGGCGGGCAATGAGGGAATGAGGTGTGAGATGAAAAGCCTGATGAAAATGACCTGGATGGAGGCAAAACTGTTCCTGCGCGAACCGGTGAGCGCCTTCTTTACTCTGATTTTTCCACTGCTGATGTTGTTGATCTTTGGCAGTATCTATAATAGCCAGCCGGAAGGAGTTCCGGGCGGGACAGGGATGATTAGCCCGCTGATCCCTTCATTTACGGCAATGATCATTGGGGTGGTGGGGTTGATGTCGGTAACCATCACCATGGCTACCTACCGGGAGAATGGCATCTTGCGCCGCTTGCGCACCACGCCAGTCAGCCCGCTGGTGGTCATGGCGGCGCAGGTGATTGTGGTGTTTGTTATGACGGTGTTGGGGATGATCCTGCTGATGGTGGCCGGGAAGTTGTTTTACCACGTGCGCAGCGAAGGCAGTATCTTGTGCTTCATGGGTGGGATGGTTCTGAGCAGCTTGAGCTTCTTTGGATTGGGCTTTATTCTGGCAGGGACTCTGCCCAACGCACGCATGGCGCAGATTGTGGCGATGGTGTTGAACTATCCCATGCTGATCCTCTCCGGCGCAGCCTGGCCGCGCGAGTTGATGCCGGAAACAGTGCAGAAGATTTCGGCCTTCGTGCCACTCACCTATGTGGTCAACTTGCTGCGTGGATTGTGGAATGGAGAGGCGTGGGGCGAGCACCTGCTTAACGTTGGCGTGCTAGTCGTTATGTTAATCCTGGGTGTGGTCATCTCGGTGAAGACCTTCCGCTGGGAGTAAGAGAATACCCAATCAAAAACGCGACGTGTTTGCGTCGCATTTTTGATTGGGCGTGGTAAATCTGGAACTTAAGGCAGCTTGTTTCCGGCTGCCAGGTAGATCTCGTACCATTCCTGGCGGGTGAGGGTGAAATTGGAAGCCTGGCACGAGTCCTTGACTCGCTGGGGGTTGGTGGTGCCGATGATGGGCTGCATGCGGGCGGGGTGGCGCAGAATCCAGGCGATGGCGATGGCGGTGTTGGTCACACCGTAAGCGGCAGCAATGCGGTTGATGGTTTCATTCAGCTTGGGGAATTTGGGGTTATCGAGGAAGACGCCCTCGAAGAAACCATATTGGAAAGGCGACCAGGGCTGGATGGTGATGTCGTGCAGGCGGCAGTAGTCCAGGATGCTGCCATCGCGGACGATGGACTGGTCGATTTCCATGTTGACGTTGATGCCGGCGTCGATCATGCCGGTGTTGGTGATGCTGAATTGAAGCTGGTTGAAGATGAGTTTTTGTTTGACAAACTTCTTGAGCAGCTCGATTTGCATGGGGTTCTGGTTGCTGACGCCAAAGTACTTGACCTTGCCGCTGGCTTCGAGGATGTCGAAGGCTTCGGCAACTTCTTCCGGTTCCACCAGGGCGTCGGGGCGGTGAAGGAGGAGCACGTCAACGTAATCGGTGCGCAAGCGCTTGAGGCTGCCATCTACGGCTTCTAGGATGTGCTCTTTGGAGAAGTCGAAGCTGCCCTGACGGATGCCGCATTTGGTTTGGAGGAGCATCTTTTCGCGCAGGCGGGGATTCATGTCGAGCGCTTCGGCGAATTTTGCCTCAGACTGCCCGCCGCCGTAAATATCGGCGTGGTCAAAGAAGTTGATGCCTTCGTCAAGGGCGGTGTGGCAGAGGGTGGAAATCTCGGGGTTGCTCATACCCGAAATTCGCATGCAGCCCAGAGAAATCTCCGAGGCGTTCAAGTCACTGTTGGGGACCTTAATGTATTTCATTCCAGCTCCTTTTGTTTGAGTGAATCGCGAACCGGTTAAGAAAAGCAGCGCAGGCGCCGTCTTGATGCTGCCTGCGCTGCTTATATCATAGCGCAAATTGGCTAAATTTTCTTGGCAATGTCGTCTTTGGCGCGCTCGAGGAAGTTTTCCAGGGACATGGCGCCCAGGTTCTGGTTGTTGCGCAGGCGCAGCGCCACCTGGTTGTTCTCCATTTCCTGGTCACCCATGACCAACATATAAGGGATCTTCTGGTTCTGCGCGTCGCGGATTTTGGCGTTCATGCGCTCCGAACGCTCATCGACCATCACGCGCAGGCCGGCCTTGCGCAGTTGGGCGGCCACGTCTTTGGCATACTCGATGTGGCGGTCGGCGATGGGCACCAGAGCGGCCTGAACAGGCGACAGCCAGACGGGGAATGCTCCGGCATAGTGCTCGATGAGCACGCCGAAGAAGCGCTCCAGGCTGCCCAGCAAGGCGCGATGGACCATATAGGGTTGGTGGGGCTGGCCGTCTTCGCCGATGTAGGTGAGATCGAAGCGTTCGGGCAGGTTGAAGTCGAACTGGATGGTAGAGAGCTGCCATTCGCGGCCGATGGCGTCCTTGACCTTCAGATCGATTTTGGGACCGTAGAAAGCGCCGCCGCCGCGGTCTACTTCGTAATCGAGACCGGAGCGTTGTAAGGAAGCTTCCAATGCGGCCTCAGCATCTTGCCAGCGGGACGGATCGCCTACCGATTTTTCCGGTTTGGTGCTCAGGTAGGCCTGGATGTCGGTGAAGCCGAAGCTGCGCAGGATGTGCAGGCTGAAATCGAGCACAAAATCGATTTCCTGCGGCATCTGGTCGGGGCGGCAGAAGTGGTGGGCGTCATCTTGGGTGAAACCGCGCACGCGCATCAGGCCGTGCATCACACCGCTGCGCTCGTAACGGTAGACGGTACCTTCTTCGGCGTAGCGCAAGGGCAGTTCGCGATAGGAGCGTAAGGAGCTTTTGTAGATATAGACGTGGAATGGGCAGTTCATTGGCTTTAGGTAGTACTGCTGCCCTTCGATGTCTACCGGAGAGTACATGTTTTCTTTGTAGAATCCCAGGTGCCCACTCGTCTCCCATAGTTGCGACTTGCCGATGTGGGGCGTGTAAACGAAGTCGTAACCGTTGGCCTCGTGTTCTTCGCTCCAGAAGTTCTCAATGAGTTTGCGAATCTTGCCGCCTTTGGGGTGCCAGAGGATCAGACCGGCGCCGACTTCATCCACCACACTGAACAGGTCCAGGTCGTGGCCGATTTTGCGGTGATCGCGCTTCTTGGCTTCTTCCATGCGCCACAGGTAGCTTTTTAGTTCGTCCGGAGAGCCCCAGGCGGTGCCATAAATGCGCTGGAGCATGGGGCGTTTCTCATCGCCGCGCCAGTAGGCGCCTGCCACAGACATGAGCTTGACGGCGGCGGGGTTGATTTGGGTAGAAAGGTCAACGTGGGGGCCGCGGCACAGGTCGGTGAAGCTGCCCTGGGTGTAAAGTGAAATCTCGGGTTTTTCGTCGACCGGGTTGCCGTCGTCATCCAGCTTGCCCTCTTCCAGGCCTTCGATCAATTCCAGCTTGAAGGGTTGGTCTTTGAAAATGGCCTTGGCTTCATCAGCGCTGACCACGCGGCGTTCGAACTTAACCTTGGATTGAATGATGCCGCGCATGCGTTTCTCGATGCTCTCCAGGTCCTCGGGGGTGAGGGCGCGGGGAAGGTCGAAGTCGTAATAGAAGCCGTCTTCAATGGCTGGGCCGATGGCGATTTTTGCATCGGGGAATTTCTCTAGCACTGCCTGTGCCATGATGTGCGCGGTGGAGTGGCGAATGCGATACAACGCCGATCCCTCGTATTGAGCCTTTTTGTCTGCCATTTTTTCCTCCAATTTCCATAACCACAAATTAAAACAAACTCTCGCCCTTCTGGGGCGAGAGTTGAGTCATCACGCGGTTCCACCCAGATTGATCCAGTGTACTGGAGCATCTCTGTTGACCGGTAACGGGGTCAGCCGTTCACCATACTGGGACTTGCGCCTGTTCCGGCTTACGCTCACAGGGGGTTTTCACTGGGGGCTTTTGAAGAAACTTACAGCCTGGGTTTCTTCTCTCTGGAGTTGCCAGTGCAGTTACTCGTCCTGATCCTAGCGGTTCTACATTATAGACGTATTATACTCCTAATAATTAATTCCAGTCATACTGAATTTCGGGGGTTATTGGGAATTGGCTTGGTGAACCTCGCATTTTGGGGTGTGAGAGCGGCTTCGCCGCTCTCACACCCCAAAATGCGGCAGCTACCACGGCAATTCCCAGAGAACCAATTTCGGTTTTTAGAGTTTGCTGTGGTAAGTCCTGCAAGTAGAAAAATTTCACAAAAAATCGTTATGATTTTGTAATTTTATTGTGAAGAGCGCATGAGGAAACCCGTATATAATTAATCTTGTGAATGTGTGCTTGTTTTTTGCCTCCTTACTTGTTTTTCACCACAACATAATACTTTTTCCTGTCGTCCACCGTAGTCTATGAAAGACGCGCCAGGTATCCATCCAGCCCTCATTTTCTAGCCCTTTGAAGGGGGAAGCAATGAAATTATCCAAACGTCACCTGTCAAGAATTGCACTGGTGTGCGGCCTTTTGGGCTGCATCGTTATGGCATGGCTGTTGTTGGGGCAGACGCCTTCTGCGCAGGCACACCAACGGGCCGTGGAGTCTGCCTGGGACTTGCTCGGACGTTTGGACTTTTATCGATTCTCAACGACCATTGAGCAGCGCGTCTTCCCTGCGCCAATGATGGCGAATGCAGGGCAATCGAGCCAGTTGGAAATCTATAATGCCGATGGCTGGTCGCGGCTGCCGGAAGGCGAGCTTTTGTTGAGTTTTTGGGACGACGACAGCATAGGCGGGGCCGAGGATGCCCTGGAGATTAAGTATGAGCAGGGAGAGGCGTTCAGCCGTATGGGCAAGGAGGGCGAATGGCGGCCGATTGACGATGATGGGGGGATGCTGATTGCCCCCGGCAAGGACCCTGCTTCTTTCTTGTCAGCGGCACGGGCGGTGCGCCTGGTTAACTGTGAGCGAATCCAACTGCCGCAAGCGGATGGATCTTCAGTCACACTGAACGTAAAACACTATTCCTTTGATTTGGACGGCACGAAGTTTGCCGCTTTCATGCGCGACCAGATGATTGCGGAATTGCAGCGTTCGGGCGAGCTGCCCGCGGGCATATCGCTGAGTCTGTCTGATAAGCTAATTGGCATGGACGGCAGCGGGCAGGCATGGATCGATGAGGATGGAATGCTGGTGCGAACGCTGGTGGAGATTCGCTTCCCTGACGAGGCCAACGGCGAGCACATGGAAGCCAAAATTTCAACCACCTATTACGGCGTGTCGAATGAAGACTTGATGGCTGCTAAAGGTCTGCCTGCGCAGTTTTCAAGTTGGTTCAACCTGCCTACTACGACCACGGGATGGACGCAGGTGGCCTTCACTGGCGGGTTGACCGGGGCGTTTTTCCTGTTGTTCTACGGACTGATTTCCAATGCCAACCGGCGTTGGTGTTACGCAATTGTGGCGGTGTTGGTGATTGCTTCTATGCTGATTGAGCCGCTGTGGCGCAGTGCCAAAGCAGCTTCTTTTTCTCTGGAGCAGCACGAGAAATCTGTTCAAGACACGGCAGAACGCGAACGGGTTGAAAAAGAGCGGAGCGCTATAAACGACCTGTTGACGAGCAGTTGGAATCCGAAAGTATCGCCTTTGGAACAGAAGGAAGCCGGAGTGATGCTTGACCCGATTCGAGCCTCGATTTTCACTGGCCTTCCCGCTGCCGAAGTGGGCTCGACGCAGCAAGATACGGATGGCGACGGCCTGACGGATGAGTACGAAGACGAGTATGGTCCCACTGTTTTGGACAAAACGAAGGCTGATACCGACGGAGATGGATTGCTGGATGGCGAGGAATTGCCATTGGGTTTGTTCCCAGGGATAGTTGATTCGGATAACGATCAGATTTCCGACCACCTGGAAACGGTTGGTTTCTATTTTGACACTGGAATGTGGTACACCAATCCGGTGGATTATGACACCGATCTCGACGGTGTGCTGGACGGTGTGGAATGTCCTCAGCGTGCCATGTCGGCTGATGATCCGGCTGTGGGCGTGTGCGGCGATACTGACGGGGATGGTACCCCGGATGTCTTTGACCCTGACGATGACGGTGATGGCGTTCCCACCGTAGTAGACGCGACGCCTTTTACTCTGGTCAGCCAGGTGTTCAGCCCGAGCAGCCCTCTGGTGTTTGAAGGCTCGGGAGCAGAAGCCGACATGCCGCTGTTCCTCACGTATCAATTCCGACCAACTGTTGAAGAACACCTGACTTATACCCAAAACGTGCTGGATTGGCCTGAGGGTGATGTCGATGGGCAGGTGCAGCAGTTGGATGATGCCACTTTTGCCGATATTTCGGAAACAGGCGCCACAGCCGGAGATCCGCGGGCCTCGTATGGCGATATGCGCTTGATTCCAATGGCTGAGGTGCGCCTGAAAGGCGACAGCTTGCCGTTGGCGCTGACCGATCACTACGAATTTCCAATTAGCAGTGATGCGTTTGAAGGCACGGTTGAGTTGACCGCGCTCTCGGCGACGCAGACGCGGGTCACCTTGACTGAGGCTCCCGCTGGCAGCCACCCGATTTATGTCGGCAGCGGTTCATGTGATGATGCGACGAACGTAACCGCGGTTGGCAGCCTGGCAGAAGGGGAATCCCTGACGGTTGACATCTCGCTGGGGTCTTTTGCCGATGGCACGCGGCCTATCCAGGTGCGGGATGCGGCTTTGACAGAAATCCTGGCTTGCCAGGAAGCTTACCCGGTGGCGCACGGCACGCTGGCAGACCGGGTGGTGGATGAAAGCGTTATCCACCCTTACGGCATCTTTGCCCGCACAGACGCCGATACCGGCGAGGTTGTGCTCTACGGGCCCTTGCAACTGGAATATAACGAAGCCGGATCGATGCCGGTGGCTTTCACCACGCGGCTTCCTTTAACTAACGAGGGGAACCGGTTTAATGACAGCTACCAGGAAGTGAGCCTGGTTTGGGCTTTGAATCTGATCACGGATGTGTGCAAGCCGATGGACCCGGATTGGGATTCGGATAATGGCGATTGGTGCGATGCGAATTACCCCGAGCATTTTGTTCAGGATGTTACGCGCATCGTGCATACTTACCCGGAACAGTTCACACTGACCGGGTTGTCGATCAGTGAACAGCACGGTGTTGAAATGGCTGTGGTGTTTGAGGACCCGGCAACCGACAGCTCGCCTGAATTTTCTGACCCGTTGTGGGGCATGGCCAACGGCCTGGAGAAGAGTTTCCTTTCCGGACGTGCAACGAGCGGTGAGCGCGACCTGACGGTGGCGGATATCCGTGACCGCTTTGACCCTGATTACAACAGCAGCATTGCGGACGGAGACGACCGGCTGTGGGGGTTTGCAAAGGACGCTTTCCAGGTGGTATATGTGGATGACATCCCCTCTTCGGATGGGCTGGTTGAACGCATGCAAACCCTCTCAACAGATATTTTTGAGGGTTATTATGATGGCCTGACCAATCCTCCTGAGGTGACCCTGATGATCTTTGCTCGCGAAATCCGCGAGCGCTCCACCGGCCTTGGGGCAATTGGAAATGAGTGCTATTCGGGATCTTCTCCCGATCGTTGTACATTGAGTCTGGCTGGAGAAGATGAAACCGTTCAGGCGGTGATGAACTGGTCGCCTTATGAGCGTGATGGCACAACCTGGCGGGCGATGGAGATTGAAGATTACCTGGACCGCCTGGAAGCGCGCTGGCGCACATTGGATGAATATAAGCCGGATGGCCCATCCGGCAAAACGCGCGACGAGATAGACGGAACAATCTTCGTCGCGCGAATGTACGCAGAGATGGTCAACGCCGGCATGGCTACGCTGGTGGAGTTGAACGGCACACCGGTTGTGAACGGGGATAATGGGGAAGATGATGTGGAGATTGAGACGTTCACCTCCAGCCTCGTGAAGGACGGACTGGGCGCTGCAAAGCTTGCGGAAACGTTTGCCGAAATTTTCCTTGATTCTCTGGCCAAGCAACCGTTGTTAAATATGGTGATGAAACTGGGGAGTACAAGCAATAAGGTCTCGGCATTTTTTGAGACGGTGACGAGCGGGCTCAAAGATAAATTCAATTCTTTAGTCGCAAAATATCTGAATACCACGCTGCGAAAGGTGGCTGCTTCGGTGGCTGCCATCATCCTGGTGGCGGGTATCGTCGCATGTATGATAATTGAGCTCGCCTCTCCAGACAGCCAGGCGGGCAGGATTGCCGGGCGGATTTTGGGAACAACATTTGGGGTGATGTCAACGCTTCTGGCGATTAAGGGGTTGGTAGAGTTATATAAAGCCATCCAGATCGGCCAGACCTTGACCAAAGCGGCAGCCACTGCGGCGATCGTTGGACTGATCATCGGTATTGTGATCGTGTGGGCCATGTTCTTTGTTTCGTGGGGCATGTCGGGGGTGAGCTTTGGCAGCCTGGCGTTTAATAATATGGTGGCGGAGGCGATGGCGGCTACGATGAGTCTGGTGCTTATGGCGGCTATTGCGCTCATCTTCCCGGTGGGGACGGTCATTGCCGCGGTCATAGGGCTGATTGACGCGTTGATTATGACTGTGTGCGCGGCAGCCGGGGCGTCGGATTTGGGTGAAGACCATTGGGTGAACAAGTATATCTGCATCGGTTTAAGCGGATGGGTGACCAAGATCTTCAAGTGGGTGTTGTACGGCGTTCACTATATGATCGATTACAGCAGTGGTGAACGTTTGGAGTTTGGCAGCATGGATCAACAGCTGCAGCATCCCGAACTAGGGTACATTGAGACCAACAATCTTAAGGTGACGATCGAGACTACCAATACCATCACGAAAGAAAGCATCCCGTTGGATTGGAAGTCTTTGGCCTATTTCTGGCAGTGGAGCGATTCCAATGCCAGCAGCGCGAATTTCCAATACCAAATCCAAACTTCTGAAACCGACTTCCACGATGGACTGGAGCGGGGCGAAATGGCTCCAGCCTGGGAACGGGTTGGCAGTGATGATGTCTGGAAGGCGACAGTAAATGCCACCACCAGTGGGTACGCAGTGGATTTGCCCGACGCGGGCGTAAACCGGGATCCGGTGGTGTATCTGAGCGAGGCCAGTGCTGTACCGGTGCAGGAATGCTGGGCTATTCCGCCCATTCCGCCTATTCCTACTTATATACCGGTTTGCTATATCCGTACTGAGCGAGCTACCATCCATGTAGACCTGGCCAGTTCGATGACTGTGGATGTGTTCCCGGCGACCTTGGACCTGTTCTACGAGCTGGCGGAGTCTGGCTCGGGTGGGTATACCTTTGCCTGGGGCAGCGGTGGCAGCCCCACTTTCCCGGTGTTCCGTGATGCGGACGGGGATACGCTGGTTTCGACTTACTACCAGGGCAACGATCCGAACGATGCGGATTTTGACAACGATAACGACGGGCTGTCGGATGCCTTTGAGGTGCAGAACGGACTGAATCCCAGTTTGCCTGATACGGATGACGACGGGCTGCTGGATGGGCGTGAAGTTGCGCTGGGTACCGACCCAACGCGCCCTGACTCGGACGGTGACGGTCTGCCTGATAACGAAGAAGTTAGCGGCTGGTATTTTGTTTACGGTTTTGATGCCAGTGGCAAAGAGATGCGCACCAGGGTTTATCCAGACCCGTTGATGGTGGATACGGACCTGGACGGCTTGACCGACAAACAAGAACAGGTTTATGGCTTCCATCCGGGCGTATTCAGCAACGCCAACATACTGGAGTATGAAATCGATACCCGCGAGCAGGATGCTTCGCTGGTGATGCTCAAACTGGATGAGAACGGCGGCGCGAACATGTTCATGGACACGTCAAACTTCAACTTCCATGCCTCTTGCCAGGGCGACACCTGCCCCGAGGCGGGTTTTGCCGGGCGGTACGGGCAGGCGGTGGAATTTGACGGCGGGCTGATTTCCGGGGACGCCGGAGATGTGCTGGAAGTGAGCGGCAGCCCGCAGGGCCTTAGCTTCACCGGCGGAGAGCCCTTCGCTCTGGCCTTCTGGGTGCAGCGGCAGGGCAGCGGGACGATCTTGTCGAAATGGAGCGAGACGGCGGGCGAACTCAAGGAGTTCAAGCTGGAAATGACCTCCGACGGGTTCTTGCGTCTGGTGAACCAGAGTGACAGCGCGGCGGTTAGCTCGACGGCTGTGCCAGCCTCGGGTTGGACGCACGTCACGGTGAGCTATGACGGTACTAATGCGACTTTCCTGCTCAACGGCGTTTCTGCTGGCAGCCAGGCCTGGGCCAACCCCACGACCACTGGCACGACCGTTCCCTTGTATGTTGGGGCGGCGCTGACGGCAAGCGGGCTGGGTGAATTCTTCGCCGGCCGGTTGGACGAGGTGCTGATTTTCAACCGCTCCCTCGACGCGTCGGAAGTTGCGGAGCGGATTATGGCGGCGCGCTATAATGTGAATGATCAGTTTGTGCGCCCGGGCGAGTTCATCGAGTTCATGTCCACGGTGACCAATCTGCTGAACAACCGCTTTGGCTATGGGCTGCTGAACAACCAGATCGAGCCGCTGGAGGCGGTGGTGGATGCGGAAGATAAGCTCTTGCCGCGCACCTTTGTGGTTTATCCGGATACGCCGGAGAAGCTGAATACCTTTGATTACTCCGAGCAGCTACAAATCGAGCCCACTTATTCAACTTCCGGTGATCTGACCTTGGGCCAGACTGCGGATGCGCAGATTGTAGACCGGCAGACCGAGTCGAACTACGCCGAGTTGTATCTACGGTTCAATGAGGCTGCTGGAGCGACCCGCTTTGAGGATTTCTCAGGGGCAGCCCCGCAACGTTCGGCAACTTGTACCAGTTGTCCTACGGCGGGTGTGGCGAGCATTATGAATCAGGCGGTGCGCTTCGAGTCTGGGGCCAACACACCGCTGGACCTGACCGACCTGGACACCTTCAGTATGCTCAACCGGGGATACACCATTTCCATGTGGATCAATCCGGCTGCCACCTCAACAAGCGGGGCAGTGTTGAGCCTGCTGCATTCGGAAGACGGGTTGTTCTCGCTTTCGTTGGTGCGGCAGGCAAGCGGCAATTATGTGCCGCGGATTGTGATGAGCGGGCAGACCTGGGATGCTAGCGCATGGCGCAGCGTGCTGAGCGGTGTATGGAATCACCTGGTGGTGCGCTATAACGACAACGACCGGCAGGTGCAGGTTTATATCAATGGCGCGTTGATCCACACAAGATCAAACGTGAATCCCTTGACCGCAAATTCTGAGATGTGGGTGGGCGGGTCGCCGCAGCAATCCTCGTATATTGTGGATGATTTGCGCTTATACAGCCGTCCGTTGAGCACGCTGGATATCAACCGGCTGGCGGAGCGCCCGGTGATCGAGTTGGATATGGATACCGCCTCCTACTCGGATTCTTCGGGAAACAACCAGAGTGTGGCCCGCGAGGTGAGTTTGCAAGCACCTGATCCGCTTTCAGTGCGGGGTACTTCGTTGAACCCGAAAAGCTATTGGAATATGAATTATTTGTACGTGAACGGCAATCCCTTGTTGAATATGGCTGATGGAGCATTCACCTTCTCGGTGTGGCTTTACCCTCAGAGTACAAGCGAAGATGATTGGCAGGGTGTGTTTGGTTATGAAAGTGGGCGAAGTGATGCTTATCCGACGCTGGAACGACTGGGGAGAAAACTGCGCCTGAGCTTTGGTACTGGTTCGACGACATATACCAATTCATCTGAGGATGTGCTGACAGAGAACCGATGGAATCACGTGGTGGTTACTTTCCAGCCTAACACGGATCCAGCAATGCCCAGCACTTACCAATATCGCTTGTATGTAAACGCGGTTTATGTGGACGGTGATATCACTGGGCTGCATCCCAGCTCGAATGACAATTTCTATGTAGGTCATTCCAGCCACCGCTGGTCGGTGACAGCAAACAATTTCTATGTGAGCAGCCACGGAGACCCAGGGAAAAACGCCGAGGTGCGGGTGGATAAAGAAGTTGGCTCGGGTGGTTGGAACCGAATTTGGTCCGGCGATGTACAAAGCGATAACTGGTATGACATCAACGATACCACCTACATGACCACCTATTCATCAGTTTCATTTGATGTATGGGAAGATGATGTGACAGGGGATGATGATTGCGGCAGTGGGTCATACGTTCACTATAACTCTCCTGGTTCGTACAGCCTGGGCATGTCTGATGGATTCAACGGCACGATGTATTTCACCGTGAATCGCCAATCCATCCGCTTCATTGGGCGCATCGACGAACTGGCGGTGTACCGCTATGCGTTGGACAGCGAGCAGATCTACGACCTGTATTACGCGCTACCGGTGACCGCGCGCATGCCTTTGAACGATCGCCCGGCTTCGGATAGTTTTGTAAACACGGCGGAAGTGACCACCTTGGACGATGGCACTTGCGTGGGGTCGGGCTGCCCGGCGGCGGGCGGCCTGGGATTGTTGGACCAGGCGGTGGAGTTTGGTGGCGTGGATGATATCATCAAGGTGCCTAACCGCGACGTGACCAGCGATTACATGGTGTCTTTCTGGATGAATACCACTTGCGAAGATTGTGGTATCTACTCGCTCTATCCGACAACGCCGGGAACCACGGCGATGCAGCAGGTATATTTGCGCAACGGGAACGTGTGCGCACTGGCTGCCAGCACGGAAGTGTGCTCGACGGGTGGCGGGATCAGTGACGGGCGCTGGCACTCGGTATTGTATGCCAACAATAACGGGGTGACCAACCTGTGGGTAGACGGAGCCATTGTGGACTCGCGCGGCAGTGGCAGCGGGATGGTGACCGCTTCGACCACAGCGGAAGCGCAGTTAGGTTACGCTGCTAATGGCGGGGAAGATTATTACACAGGCCTGCTGGACGACGTGCGCGTATTCCGGCACACATTGACAACCACAGATATATTAAATGTGATCAACCGTTCGCCGTTACTGTTGGCTCATATGGACGAAGCCCAGGGTGAAACGGTCTTCCTGGATAGCACGCGCTACGGGCAAAACCTGGATTGCGCCGGAGATGCGTGCCCGTTGGCGGGGCAGCCCGGACGGTTGGGCGGTGCGGCTGAGTTGGACGGCGCGGATGACCTCATCACGCTGGAACAAACGCAGCTTTCGACGGACGCGGGCTCGTTCTCGGTGTCCATGTGGGTGTACCCGACCCGAACGCTGGATGCAGTCCAGACGCTGTGGGCCATGCCTTATGCCGACAATAACCGCATTCGTTACAGCTTGGCCCTTGCGCCCAACACCATGAATTTGTGCATCGTCAATGGCGAAGCGACCGCAGCTTGCACAGCCAGCAGTGTGGTGGGGTTAATCAAGGACAATTGGAATCACGTCACGCTGGTGGTGGAGCGTTTGAGTTCTACTTCGGAGACCGCCGCTTTGTATATCAACGGCTACATCGACTCAACCGTGAGCGGAAACCAGAGCACGAACGTGGCTACCGGGCTGGGACAAATGACCCTGGGCGGTAAACTGGCCGCGCACACGGCGCAGGCGGGTGGGCCGTTTGCCGGAAAGCTGGACGAGGTCACAGTGTACCCGTATGAGTTGAATGAGATCAACGTTCGGGACAGCTTCAATTACCAGATTGCGCATGTGGAAGAACATGCATCAGTGCGCTTGACCATTGACGCCGAAGCGCCGCAGGTTTCGCTGGCCGGTTACGACCCGAATTTCGCGTATATTCAAGAAAGCGATATTCAATTGGTGGCCCCAGCGAGCGACCTGACTTCAGGAATTGCGCTGGTGGAGATGAGCGTGGCTCATCGCAATTTGGCGGCGCCCAGCCTGTCTACGGCGCCGGTGTGCCTGGACTCTCGGACGGGCGAGGATTATTGCCCGACGTTGCGGGCGGATGCGGGGGATGGCCTGTACACGGTGAGCTTCCGCGCGGTGGACCGGGTGGGGCACCAAACAACGAGTGAGGGTTACAAGCTATACGCCGATGGCGAAGCGCCGCGCATTGTGGTCAACTTTGTAGAAGGGGCCTTACTCTCGGCAGAAATGCACCCTGAGGTTAGGAACACCTGGATGCTGTCGTTGAGCGGTAGCGTGCAGGATCCGGAGCTTGGGGATGGTTCAGCCGGGTCTGCGCTCGATATGAGCTCGGTGAAGGTGAGTATTGTTAGCGCCGATGGGGCTGTGATTGGCGCCGGTGCGCAGACTCCCTTGTTGGAAAAAGACCCCAGCGGGCCGGGCTACCTGTGGTCACTGGATTATATGATGCCTGAAGGCGAGCCTTCTGGTCAGTTTACCCTGGTGGTGGAGGCCGCCGACCGGGTCAATAACCGCGCAGTAAGCCAGGTTGGCTTCTCCATCGATGCCACCGCCCCGGCGGCGCAGATTGATTTGACGGGGTTGCCGGAAGAGGACGAAATTATGTCTGGCCAGAGCTTTGGCGGCCAGGTGAGCGATGTGCCCGGCGACGGATTGCCCTATACGCCTTCGGGCAACAACGCCCTGGCGGTGAACGTGGCCGAGTCTCAGGCGGGTTTCCTGCCGGTGGGTACGACCTCCTTCCTGCAGCCCGATATCTATCCGGACGGTTTGCTCTTGTGGCTGCCGATGGATAAGGAGGAGGTGCCGCTGGATGAGAACGGTGACCCGAACCCTGAAGACCCCAACCGAACCTTCATTGATATTTCGCCGTATCAGATTTCGGGTTCGTGTTCGGGTGCTGAGTGTCCGCAAACGGGCCTGATTGGGCACCGCAACGCTTCGATGTACTTCAACGGAAACGAGCAGACCATTCGCCTGGGCACCCAGGTGGATTTGGCCGGGCGTTCGTTTACGGTGGCGGTTTGGGGCAAGCGGAACGAATTGAACCACAACGATCCGATTTTGTGGCAGGGGCCGCTGTCGTTGCCTGATGAGCGCATGGTGGTGGGCATCAACACCCAGAATCAGTTTGTGTGCGGCTTTGGCGGCAGCGATCTCCTGTCTGGTGCGGCTGTAGTAGATACAGAATGGCACATGTGGGCCTGTTCCTACGACCTGGATAGCGGGCTGCGGGTTATCTATCAAGATGGGCAAGCGCTGGCCAGTGACACGGCCAGCCCGCTGCCGGTGACCTACGAGGCTATGTTCGTGGGCCAGGCGCCAGTAGGCAGTTACTATGGCTACCTGGACGAGCTGCAAATCTTCGATCACTCGCTGGACGAAGCAGCTGTACGCGAGTTGTATACTGGTTCTCAGACTGTCTTCCATCTCTCGGTAGATACGAACTTTGCTGCGCCGGGAGACGTGTTGGAAGATTCGTCGGGTTACTTCCACAATGCCGAACTGATTGGCGGGGCAGCCGATAAGCGTAACAAGGTGGGCAGTGGGGCGAGCGGTTCCTATGACCTGGAACTGGATGGCGACGATTGGTTGATGGTGGAGCCGCAATACAGCCTGAACCTGAACCGTGGCCCGTACACCCTGTCGGCATGGGTGCGACCCGACGCGGCGGCGGCGATGGACATTATTAGCCAGCGGACGGAAAACCCCGAGTGGCGCTATCCATCGCTGGCTCTGACGGCAGATTTACGGCTGCAAACCGGCTTCGGCAGCGGGTACGATTGGGTGAAAGCCGAAACCAGCGCGCCCGCGCTGACCGTGGGTGAATGGGCGCTGGTGACCGTTACTTTTGATGGGCAGACAGTAGCGTTCTACGTCAATGGCGTGCTGGTGGAAGCCTCCACGGCTTTGAGCGGCCAGACGCCGTATCCGGGTGAAACGTTCAACATAGGTGACCG
This sequence comes from Anaerolineaceae bacterium, assembly GCA_016927865.1. Classification (GTDB taxonomy): domain Bacteria; phylum Chloroflexota; class Anaerolineae; order Anaerolineales; family Anaerolineaceae; genus Anaerolinea. The sequence goes on along the minus strand of JAFGLU010000047.1, from coordinate 73,789 downwards.
TTTCCAGGGTGGTTTGGATGAGATCATGGTGTTCCCGCGGGCGCTGGGCCGATTGGAAGTGGCCGCGCTGGCTGGTACGGGCTGGGTTGATACGCAGTTGGCGGAAAATGATATTGAAACCAGTTGGACCACGGATGTTCCTGCCGGAATCGAGGGGATTTACCAACTGGGCGCGCGCGGTTTGGACACCAACCGTCACGTCAAGAGCGGATTTGAAACCGTGAACCAATGGGACGGCACGGTGGATAACCTGGCCCCGCGCATTCAACTCAACCGGACGCTCATCGGCGAGGAATTGTATGAGTACAGCTTCTCGATTGAGGATGTCTTCCTGGATGAAGATTCGGTGTTGATCAATGTTTGCCCGGCGGTGACTGTAACCCGCACCTACAACAACAGCGAATGGGTGTTGGCGGCGGGAGTAGCTCCCAACACGTTCCCCTTCCGGTTGGAAGGAACTTGCCAGGCAGAAACAAATCTGCTTGAGGAGGTGGGGGTGTATGCCTGCGATGGCGCCGGGAATTGCTCGGCAGAATTTTATCCACCCAAGTTGGGCTTCCGCACTTTCCTGCCATTGATTACCTCGAACGGTGGCGGTATAGGCGGTACGGCAGAGGTGGTTGATCAGCAAGCGTTGTGGGAGAAGGTGAAGGATTGGTCGGCGTTGTCTGAGGCGTTTGTGGCAGAGGAAACCGCAGAAGGTCCACAAATTGAATTGGTGACCACACAGTTAGGGTCGCAGCATTTCCGCAGCGGTACGTTCTTCCCAATCAAGGGACGGGTGAGCGATCCGAGCGGCACGGCCTGGGTCGAAATCCGCATTAGCCGCGGCTCAGAGGAAGTGTATCGCACGCGGGCGGCTGTGTACGGAGAGCAGTGGACGGCCATGTGGGCTTTCTTGCCGGGGGCGAAGCCGCAGAGCGGGTACTATGTGATTGACGTGACAGCTTACGATAAGGCTGGCAATGGAACCGCCAATTCTTACAGTCTGAACGTTGATTTGGGAGGCCAGGAATGAGGGCGGCCTGGATGGCTCACGGATTGAAGCGGGCCGCTGCCGGACTTCTGGCGGCGAGTCTGCTGGCGACCAGCCTGACCCCGGCCCTGGCATTGCCCAGCGGTAGCGTGACCGTCTTAACCACATTACCAGCAGGTTCTTACCCGGCGGGTTTGGTATATGGACCGCAAGGAAAGTATTGGTTCAGCCTGGCGGGGAGCAGCGAGGTGGCCGAATGGCTGCCCTCGAGTGGAACTCTAGTGATGCACGCTCTGGGTGAATCTAACGCGGAGCCGAGGGGAATTGCGATTGGTCCGGACATGAACCTGTGGATCGCTGAAAAAGGGGCGGGGAAGATTGCCCGTTTGGAACCCGGCGGCGCGCTGACCGAATATGCCTTACCCTCGGTTGACAGCCAGCCTTCACAAATCATTAGCGGTCAAGACGGGTCCTTGTACGTCACGCAGTTCAATAGCAGCAGTCTGGCGCAGGTGAGCGTGGAGGGAGAGGTGGTGGAATATGTCACCCCAACCGCGAACAGCAAACCGCTTGGGCTGGCCTCAGACCTGGACGGTAACATCTGGTTCACCGAGTGGAATGGCTACAATATTGGCAAGTTGACTCCTGCGGGTGAGATGACCGAGTACAGCATCCCCACGCCGCCTTCCCGCCCCAGCCAGATTATTTTAGGCCCCGATGGTGGGTTATGGTTCACCTACGAACAGTATAAGGGGATTGGAAGGGTGGACCCGACGGACGGCACGGTGGTTAATTTCAGGTTGCTAACGGCCAGTTCCACCATTACCTCGCTGGCGCTGGGCGCCGATGGGCGGATTTGGTTCTTGGGCGTTCAAACAGCGGGCAGTTTTTTGGCCGGAGCCGGCGGGCCTACCGATTTGGTCGAAACTTCATTGCCAACGACGATCTTTGAAGGGGAGGGGGGAAACCAGATCATTGCCGGACAAGGCCCCGAGATGGTCTTTGTCACCTCCAATACTCAAGGAGTATATGAGATCGGACCGGTGAGCACGCTGCGGCGAGACTTGCAGGCATTCATTGTTGATACTCCGCCCTTCTTGATGGCGGGCGGGCCTTTCACGGTGGATACCCGTTTGGCAAATTGGAGCAGCGCAGCAGCGACGGATTCCGTTTTGACTTTCACGGTCAGCGAAGGGCTGGAATTCGTTTCGGCGGATTCGCCCACCTTGACCTGTGCGACGTTAGATGCGCAGACGATGCAATGTGTGCATGCCTCCTTGCCGGGAAACAGCGTGGCCGAGGTTCTGTTTACAATCCTGACGACTCGCGCAGCAGTGCCGGTCAGCCCGGCAATTCTGGATTTGCAGGTGGAGAGCGCCGAAGAGGATTATCTTCCGGCCAATAACCGTACGTTCCGGCAATTGGAAACATTGCAGCAGTATGTTTATCAAACGGATTTCAGCGCCGGGTCGGATAGCTTCTGGTCGAAGGACACTGTGGCAGAAGTGGAGGGTCAGAACGCGCTGGGCTTGTTTGACAACCAGCGGGTGACACTGCAACTGCCCGAGATGCCGCCCCACGACCGGGCTTCGGTGTGTTTTGACCTGTACGTGATGGGGCAGTGGGATGGCAGCGCGCTGGTGGACCCGGCAGACCCAACCAACCCGCCACCGATCATTGGACCGGATATTTGGGCCAATTATATGAATGATACGCGCCTGTTTGTGTCGTCTTTCTCTAATCGACCGGGGTTTGTTCAGTCTTTCCCGAAGGATTACGGTGAAGCCGAGTTTGCGCCACAAACGCAAGCTGCCGAGACGGGAGAGTTTGACGGAGACCCCGCCACGTTGGATGCGCGGTATTATCTTTGCACAACGCAGTTGCACGACCTGGAAAAATTCATTATGACCTTCTACGGCTTGAATCTGGACGGGCCGGGAGGGGAAAAATGGGCCTTGGATAATGTCTTTGTGCGCATATACTATAAAGATGCATTTGACTATGTTTTTCTGCCGGTCTTGTTGAAATAGGGAGGGAGCGTGAAATTCTTTCGAGGACTTCCAGTGAAAATGTTAAAAAAGATCGGCGGGTTGGTAGTTGCGGTGGCGTTGATCGCGCTGGTGCTGCCGCAAGCCACCGCGGCATTCCCATTGTTGCAGACGGGCCCCTATACTACTGTGGTGACGTTCACGGCGATCACGCCCAACCCGGCTTACGTGGAACAGTTGGTGAATCTGACGGTGCAGGTAACAGCGGAGGATCCAACCGCTGGTATTCCGAGCGGAGTGGTGCGCATTGAAAGCGGGTCCACCCTGTTGTGTACACTCCCACTGGACCCTGCCGGGCAGGCTACCTGCACGCAGAGCTGGCTGGCAGCGGGCGAGGTGCCCTTGAAAGCGGTGTATATGGGCAGTTCGCCCTTTTTGCCTGCGGTTTCGGAAGATGAATATCTAACCATCCAGTCGAAGATCATTCCTGTGGTGGAAATCCAATCTCATATTCCCAATCCTTCGATCCTGAACCGGCTTGTGGATGTGTCTGTTTCGGTAGGGCCTGCCAGCCCGGTTCCCGGCGGCAGCGTGACCGTCTTCCGGGCCAGTTCGGCGACTTGCCTGGCGACGGAGCGCTTGACCGCGGTTGATTCCTGCACGGGCATGTTGGACGGTTCTGGGGGCATGAGTTGTTCCCTGGCGCTCACCTCGGTGGGGGATGTGAACCTGTGCGGGTATTATGAAGGTGATGTTGCCCACGTTGAAGGAGTCTCGGCCCCGGCCATCCACCGGGTGAGCCTTTCCAATACCTTTACTACGATTACGAGCACAGACCCCAACCCGTCTTTGTTGGGTCAAAGCGTGATGGTTCACTTTTCGGTGACCTCGCCCGATGGAAGCCCGAGCGGGGATGTGATGGTGACCAGCGGAAGCCAATCCTGCACGGCTACGGTAGCGGTGGGGCAGTGCGCGCTGGTTTTCAACACGCCGCATATTCAGACAATTGTGGCGGGTTATGCGGGCGGGACTGACGGCGCGGTGACGCTGGACCCGTCAGTGTCCGATCCGTATCAGCACAGGGTCAATGTTCCGCCGACCGATATCAGTCTATCGGATAACACGGTCGATGCGTATCGCTCAGCGGGTCTATACGTGGGCAGTTTCAGCACCACGGATGCCAACGTGGACGAGACGCACGTTTACACGCTGGTATCCGGCGCCGGTAGCGAAGATAACAGCCGCTTCAGCATTGCCGACACGGGGTTGTTTACCGCGGATGGGTTCACTCCAGGCGAGGGGCTATCTATCAGGATACGCGCCACCGACCCGGCGGGTTTAACTTACGAAGAGGTCTTCAACCTTAGTGTGAACGGTGAGGTGCTGCTGCCCAACACGGGTTTCCCGGCGGGGCGCGTGACGGCAGTTCGGCATGGGGGCTCTCAAACCGCAGTACATGCATCCACCGGAGTGGAGTTGGAAATCCCTCGGCTAAACCTGCGCACCGAGATTGTGGGCGTGCCGCGAGCAGATGACAGTTGGGACACAGACTGGCTGGCAAAACAAGCCGGCTGGTTGGAGGGCACAGCTTTCCCCACCTGGGAGGGGAATTCGGTGCTGGTGGCGCATAACTACCTGCGCTCCGGTTTGCCGGGGCCGTTTGCTGAACTCGACCAATTACGAGCGGGGGACCGTCTACTGGTGTATGTCTACGGCCAGGTGGTGGTTTATGAAGTGCAATCGGTGCAGCGAATTGACCCGCAGGATGCATCGGTGCTGGAGCACTCCAACGACTCAACCCTGACACTGTTGACATGCGCATCGTACGACGAAGAGGCGGGGGAATACCGCTTCCGCGTGGCGGTTCAGGCAATACTGGCTGAGCATTAAAGAAATATTTACCAGCTGCTTGAGGGAGTGGAAATATGCTGCGAAAACAACCCGGATGGACACCTTCACGAATTGCGACCCTGGCAGCGCTTGTTCTGGCAGCCGGGTATTGGTTTTTGCCCACAGCTCAAATTGTCCTGGCAGCGTGGATGACAATCACGCCGGATTTTTCTGCACTCCCAGGGGGGATTGTTGGCCAGGCCTGGTCGCGCACGTTTACCGCGACCGGCGGCGTGGAACCTTATACCTGGAGCAGTTCAGGGTCGATTCCAGGGTTGTCCTTTGATGTGGGCTCGGCCACTCTATCTGGAACACCTACGACGGTGGGGTATTTTTCCTATACCATTTCCGTTGAAGATGAAGATGGGACCAACGCTGGGAATATTAGCACAAGCAATTTCCTTGTGCGGGCCAATACCACTACGACCCTCTCGCTGGTCTCGGATGGACCGGGTGGTCAAATTATGGTGGGTTTTCCGGTGTGGGCAAATGTGACCGTGAGCGAAAACGCTCAGGGCACTCCGGAACCTACCGGGCAGGTGGTGGTGAGCGGTGGCGGCACAAGCTGTACGGTTACGCTGGTGGATCAACAGGGAACCTGCCCGCTGTTTTTCACCAGTTCCGGCAGTGTGACCATTACTGCCACGTATCAAGGAGATACCTACTTCATCAGCGACAGCACATCTGTGACGCGCACGGTGGAAGCTTTGTCGGTTTCTCCTTCATTAACTTCCGGGCGCTATCATACCTGCTATCAAAACGCGGCAGGAATGGTGGAGTGCTGGGGCGTAGCCAAGTACATTCCGAACGATGGTAATGAGAATGATTTACAACCCATTCAGGTAGGGCCGCTGCGCATGGTTAGCGCAGGCGGTTATCACGTCTGTGGGCTGCAAACGAATGGGACGATTGCTTGCTGGGGCGACAACCCAGCGGTGACAGGGGCGATTCCAGCGGGGGAGTTTATTCACATCAGTGCGGGCTTGAATCATGTGTGCGCAGTGGATACCTCCTATCACGTGCAGTGCTGGGGTGAAATGGAAGCGGCGCTGGCAACCGAGCCGACTGTAGAAGTGAAGGCGGTGGCTTCAGGGTGGACTCATACCTGTGCCATAAGAAAGAGCGACAATAAGGCTATCTGCTGGGGGGATCCGGATGATGAGCTTTCTGCGCCCACCTTTACTGCTTTGTCGGCTGGGAAGACACATACTTGCGGCATTCGCACCGATGGGGGGATTCGATGCTGGGGGACGATTACCACGGCTCCGAGTGGAACAAATTTTGTTGAAATCGGCTCAGGATCAGATTACTCTTGTGCTCGGACCAGTGCAGGTCTTCTGACCTGTTGGGGAAGCCAGGCCATGCCGGTCAACACGACCAGCTCGCACAATGCGCTGGGCGTAGGCGCGCTGCACACCTGCGCGCTGAGAGATAACTCTGCCGGGGCCGATTACCTGGCTTGTTGGGGGGATAATGCCTATGGTCAGTCGCCGCGGCTGTCGCTTACGCCGGAAACCATAGATCCTTATATTCCCCAAAACCGGCCCTACTCATTGACTTTTGAGGCTGCCGGAGGCGCCACCCCTTATGCACTGACACGGACATCGGGCACAATCCCTTCGGGGTTGAGCTTGAGTGGTTTGACGATATCGGGAACACCAACAACTACGGGAGACTACACCCCTACATTGCAATTGAAAGAATATTTTCCTGCCAGCGACCTGCCGCTGGAACTGGTTCCCGTGAGCCGGGGATACTCGATGTATGTGCAGCCTTCATGGACTACGACCACGATCTCATCCCTGACTCCGTCCGGCGCTACGGTGGGAGCGCCGGTGAATGTGTTGGTTCTGGTCGGAAAATCATCTGATAGTGATCCGGTCGTGAGTGGGTCGGTGGAAGTGACTACGGATGAAGCCGGGGTTTCCTGTCAGGGCGAAGTACAGGCGGATGGCAGCGCGCAATGCACCTTATACTTTGAGATGCCCGGAGACCATACCGTTACTGCGGAGTATCTGGGTGATAGCTTCTATACAAGCAGCACGAGCAGCGGGGCTACCTATAACGCTGCTCCGATTGTAATAGCGCCGGATGTATCGGCGGGGGATCAGTTCACCTGCACGATCAATGGCAACGGCTTGCCGGTTTGTTGGGGAAAGGATGACTCGGGCCAAACAAGTGTGTTGATGGGCACCTATACTCAACTCAGTGCGGGGGGAAATACAACTTGCGGGCGAACCGCAGGCAGCAAGCTTGCTTGTTGGGGTGCAAATTCATACACAATGGCTACCCCGCCGGCTTTTTCGGGATTTTCGGATGTTTCGGTGGGGGTAGAGCATGCATGCGCACGCAATTACAACAACGCCATTTACTGCTGGGGAAAAAGTGATTACACCAGTGTTCCCAGCGGGTATTCCTGGCGCGCCGTGTCGGTGGGTGATTATCATTCCTGTGGCCTGACGAACACCGGCGCTGGGCGGTGTTGGGGTAGCTCGTCGTTCAATCGTACGGCTGTTCCGGCGGCTTTAGCAGCGGATGGCTCGGTGAAAGTTATTCGCGCCGGGGGAGTGTTTGGTTGCGCGATTAAGGCGGATGATACGTTGGCTTGTTGGGGCGGAGATGGGATAGTCGACTCGATCAAGTCGCCGCCGGGGGGCAGCTTTGTGGATTTGGATGCGGGGGCTTTCCATGCCTGCGCGCTGCGTAGTGACGGCGCCGTTGTTTGTTGGGGAAATAATAGCTATGGGCAGGTAGGTTTGGCGGCAAGCGGTTACGGGAGCTTCTCGGCGGTTGGCGTTGGCGTAGACCATACCTGCGCACTGCGCGCCGCGGATCAAACGTTGGAATGTTGGGGTGCAAATACAGAGGGGCAAGCCCCGCAACTGGCCCTGGAGCCGGCGACACTGCCGACCGTGGATGCGAATGTTGCATGGCAGGGGCAGATGATTGCCGGAGGCGGGCGCACCAGTGGGTACGTGTATTCGTGGCCGCTAGATGACGCTCCGCCTGGGCTGTCCCTGGATTCGGCTAGTGGCGAGATTTCGGGTGCGCCTAATGAACCGGGTAATTATGTTTTTGATATCTCGGTTCGCGAGAGTGCCATCGATCCATTCATGCGCCTGTCGCAAGCTTATTCGATGACGGTGCGCTCGCCTGTGTCGGTGAATACTGTTTTGGACCCGGCAGTGGATGGAATGGTCGGGATTCCAGTCCGGGTGAACGTGACCGTGGCCGAGCAGCCGCTGAATCTTCCGGTGATGGGCTCGCAGCCTTCGGGGCAAGCGACGGTGAACGTGGATGATGGGCGTTCTTGCTCAATCACGCTGGCGAACGGGCAAGGAAGCTGCGAGATTTACTTCTTGACTGCCGGGTCTAAGACGCTGACGGTTGACTATCCTGGCGATGGGCTGTTTTTGACCGGTAACCAAATTCTGACAGGGGCGATACAAATCGCGGACTTCCAGCAATCGGATCAAATTTTCACGGGCGCAGAACAGACTTACCTGCGTTATACTGACGGCAGCCTGGGCTGCGTGGGGATGGGCTGTGACCAAACGGCGTTTGAGCCGGTGTCTACCACCTTCGGCACGGGCACGGGTCTGGCTTGTGCCTTGCAGGCAGATGGGCAGGCCCGATGCGCTGTGGCTGGCGCGGAACCCTACCTGGTTCCAGGGCCGTTTGTGGCGTTGACCGTGGGCCAGGGGCATGCCTGCGCGCTAAACTCATCCGCCTTCCCCACTTGTTGGGGCGAAAATGCTGAGGGACAAGCCTCTCCGGTACCCTGGGACATGCTGAAAATATCGGCAGGGGATCAACATACCTGTGCGCTAGATGTTCATGGCACACCGGTTTGCTGGGGGTCGGATGCTGCGGGGCAATCGACGCCGGTGGGCGGGCCTTATGTGGATATCACCGCGGGCGGAGCGCATACCTGCGCGCTGGACGCTGCGGGCGCAGTGACTTGCTGGGGCGATAACGCGGCGGGGCAATCGACACCTCCTGGTAGGCCGTATAGCGCGATTAGCGCGGGTGGAAATCACACCTGTGCGCTGACCGCGGCTGGGTTGGTGGAATGCTGGGGTGAAAACGCTCAAGGGCAAGCCGAAAGCCCGTTGGGCACATTCACAGCGATTGACGCTTATGCCGACCATACCTGCGCGCTGCGTGATGGCCCCAAGCTGACCTGTTGGGGAGCAAATGGCGCAGGCGAGGCGCCGCAGATTTCGATCAATGAACTGACGGCGGGTGAAATCACAGCGTTGGCCTATTGGGAGCATGAATTCTTGCCCGAGGGCGGCACGAAACCCTTCAGCGGCTCGGTCGCAGGCGGCGTTTTCCCGCCCGGACTGGACCTGGGTCTTAGCCCGGCGGGTGTCGTGCTCTTTGGAACGCCCACAGTACCAGATGTGTACAACTTCCGGTTGGCTTGGGAGAGCAGCGATGCCATCCCGCTGGTGCGCGAGGAGGCTTATATCTTGACGGTAACCGGCACGGACTTGAGCCTGGCGATCCAATCCGCTCCGCCTTCTCTGGCGGCTTTTGGAAAGCCTTTCTACTGGGACTTCACCGTTACCAACCAGGCGGCGATCGAATTGCCGTCTGGAGAGCTGATCATCCAACTGCCGGCGACGCTGGAGGGCATCACTGTGACTGGCCTGACTGGCTGTGTGCAGGACGGCTTGACCCTCACTTGCCCGTTTGGCCCGATGGCATCGGGTGCAAGCGTGACGGCGCGGGTGGAAGGGACAATCACCGCTTGGGTGGGCGAGCGCGTGTCTGTGGTGGGGGAGGCCTGGCCGCTGGGTGACGTATGGCCCGAGGTGGCAGAGGCGGACAACCGCGCAGAGGACAGCGTGATGGTCCTGGGGTATTACATCCACCTGCCGCTCGTCTTGCGGTAAGTACAATAAAAAAGTTTAGAAGGTTAAAAGGACTGGGTGTTTTGCGTGGTGAGGCTGGCAAAACACCCAGTATTTCGTAATTATGGAGATTAGTCTGGGTTTGGCAAATTACTAGATGTAGACATCTCGCTTTGAGTAGCTCGCGTACGCGGCGGCTAAAAGAACAGCAACGATCCCCAGCGATAACAGGATGAAAAGTAGCTCCAGCCTGGACTCGCGCAATAAAAATGCTGCATCGAAGTACTTGAAAGGGGTGAAATATTTCAGAAATTCTAAATCCTTGGTTAAGCCGGAGAGGATCGAGAGGAAATAGGTTCCCAGCAGGATCCCCATTGCCAAAGAGCCAGCCAGCTTGTGGCGTTTCAGGGCGCATCCCAGAAAGATGCCCAGTGCCAGGAAGATCATTTGCAAGAACAGAAAGGCCAGCATGGTCAAAGAAACAAACTTATAGAATTGTTCGTCCGGTTGGTAGTTTTGCGCTCCGACCACCGTGATGCCCCACGTGACTAGCAACAGGGCAATGCAGTTGACTGCTGCCGCGACGGTTTTGGCAATCACCACCCTGCCACGGGTAACGGGCAAGGTCAGGGAAAACTCAACGGTCCGGTCGCGCTCTTCTTTGGAAATGGTGTCGCTGCCCCACATGACCGCGGCAATGGCAAGAATCAGGCTGAAGTACATGACCATGATGCCAAAGAAACCGGTCACGGTGGTCAAGTTGAAGGCATTCATGTTAAGTGTGGAGATTACCGGCGCCGGCATGCTATCCAGGATGCTCAGGAGTTCTGGATTTCCGTAGAATGCCGAAAATTTTGAAAAACCTACCAGGCTGAAAAGGATAACGATCCCGCTCCAGATGAGCAGAGATTTTAAGTTGGCGCGCAGTTCTCTTAGGATGATATTCATGGTTTCTTCTCCTTATACCGCCGAGGAGATGTTCCGGCGCGCATAGAGCATGTAGCTTGCGATCACCGATATGATGGTCAGGGCTACGCTTATCATCATCAAAGGCCAATCCCAGGCTGCGTGCTTGATGATGGCACTGGGGGCAAAGTGCTTGAAGGGCGATAGGATTTCCAGGCTTTCTTCACCGAGCAGGCTGCCAAAAGCATTCAGGATGTACAGGCCGAATACCAGCGCCATGGAATAGGGAAGGACGTTCCGCACACGCTTCACCAACAACGAAATAGCGAGTCCAACCGTGAGGAAGAACAACTGGAAAACGATCATGCTCAGGAGAAGTACAACGACTGTTTTTGCATCAAGTTCCTGCCCTTCGCGGAAGATGTTGAGGAACAGGAAACTACTGGCCCAAACAACCGCTTGCGTGATGGCCAGGCTGGTGACGGCTGCTAGTAGTTTGCTGGTTAAAATCTGCACGCGCCCGACGGGCTTGGAAAGCAGAAAATCAGCCGTCCATTCGGTTTCCTCGATCGACACCAAGCCTACTCCATAATTCGCGGCTTGAACTGCGAGGCAGATCTGAACGAAGGTGAAGACGAGCCCGTAGAATCCCAAGATGGTTGACCAATCCATGTCTGTCATCCCGAAGGCGATGAGTAGTTCTTCGGGAAAGCTGGCCATCAACTCGGTGACCATAGCCGTTTCGGCTGAAAACACCTGGAACATCGATAAGAAGACCAGGATCAAGACGCACAACGATCCCGACCAGATCAGAATAGATTGAAGTTTTGCTTTGATTTCATGCATGTAGATGTTCATTTTCGCTGCCTATTCGTAATAGTGCATGAAAATCTCTTCGAGGGTGAGGTCTTCGATGGTTAAATCGGAAAGCGTTTCCTTGCTGACCAACCCGGTGATCGTATTGATATCACCCTTAAAAAAGAAACTCACTGTGCCATTTTCTCTTTCTATCTCACTGACCCCTTCCACCTGGAAAATATCATCGTCCAGCCCATCTGCCGTTACCCGGATTTTCTTGTACTGATCTTTTTGCAGAGTCTTCATATCCTTAATTTCGGTGATGCTGCCTTCCTTGATGATCGCCACGCGATTACACATCCGTTGCACTTCGCCCAAGATGTGGGATGAGAAGAAGATGGTCGCGCCGCGCTTGTTCTCTTCACGGATCAGGTTGAAGAATTTGTGTTGCATCAAGGGATCAAGACCGGCTGTTGGCTCGTCCAGAATAATCAGCTTTGGCTGATGCAATAACCCCTGCACGATGCCTACTTTTTTCCTGTTCCCATAAGAGAGGTCACTGATCCTTCTGTTTAGATCTAATTCCATCAGCTCGGCAAGGTCGTGCAGACGCTTGGTGCAGTCTTTCTTGAAAAAGCTCGCCGAGTATTTAAGCAGGTCAAGGACCTTCATGCCCTCGTAATAGAAGACTTCTGAGGGCAAGTAGCCAATCTCCTGCCGAAGCTCCGGTCCAAATTGGATGCAATCCTTACCAAAAACTTTTGCGTCTCCATCGGTAGGGAAGATTAAGGACAGGAATAGACGTATGGTGGTTGATTTCCCTGCCCCGTTGGGGCCGATGAAGCCAAAAATCTCACCTTCTTCTACATTAAAGGATACATCCACGATTCCGCGGGATTTTCCATAATATTTGGTCAGATGATTCACTTCGATGATGCTCATCAGGGATCTCCTTACTGTTCAGTTGTTCAGGAAAAAAAAGAGGGAGTTATTTCAGTTACACGAAATATTAAGATGATCTTATCACCAGAGATTACGGAGGTCAATAAGGATCGGTCTCTGTTAACGCGTAGCCTCAAAAGAAAGTTCAAAGTTGAGGGGTTCGTTGACGGTGCCCTGCCACTGCCAGAGCCCAGCGCCTTGCTCGGTCCAGCCCTCGGCAGAGAGGGTAGTGCCGGGCGGGGCCTGGATCTGCACGGTGACGGGCAGCGCGGCAGCGCTGCCTTGCTTCTGCAGCTTGAGCGTATATATCCAGCCGTTGTCTGTGCGGTATGCGACCCGTGTTGGCAGGCTCCAGTCGAGACGGTAGGTTTGTTCGGCCTGACCGGGCAAGACCATCATGCCAGAGAACTGAGCGGTAGCGTTGGGGCCTTGTTCTGAACGGACCATTCCATCCCATCCGGAGCCGTTGAGGATCAGTTCGGCGGGCACGGTTTGCGCTGTGGAATCTTCCAGGCGGCTGCCACCGGCAGCCAGCACCCGCCAGGCATTCCAATAGCAGCGGTTCTGCATATCGGCGTAATCTTCGCCGTAGACGGCCTGGTGGGTGCAGCCATCGGGTGTCTGGCTGGGGTTCTTGTAGGTGACCTCCAGGGAGGCTTTAGGTTGGGCGGGGTCGCTGAGATCCACTGTGTAAGTCGCCTGGGAGGTGACCCGGGCGTTGACTTTGTTGAAGCCGATGTTGCTGTCCACGATCATGAGGAAGTCTCCGGGGCCGGGATGCACGCCGTTGTCCAACCCGGCGCGTTCTAAAGCGCCTTGGCCGGTATCGTGGTTGAAATACAGGAACAGATGCCCGGTCTGGAGGGTTTCGTGGGCGACCCAGGCCAGGTCTACCAGTGACTGGCGATCTTCGAGGGTTTGCACGCGATCGACTGCTGCCTGGGCCAGGTCCAGCATGAAGTCCTTGCGTCCCAGCCACCAATCGTTCGTCATGTCTTCACCAGCTTCAGGCCCCCAGGCGGTGCGCATCCAGGCTTGCACAATGGAGGCATTGACCGGCTCCGGAGCACCTGGAAGGGGCAGCGGCCCAAGTACGTCCACAAACAGGCTGGCAGCCTGCGTGTCAAAGGCAATCACGCCGTCCACAGCTTGCCCGGTGGTGAGGGTGTATAAATTTTGTAGGTCGCGGGCGGATTGAGGAAAATCGGGAGACCAGTTGGCATCCCGCGGCAGCCACATGCCCAGAGTCATGAACTCCTTGAGCGCGCCGGGGGCTTCGGGATATTCGGCTACGGGGTTGTCGAGGATGTAAGAGTCGACCATCGTCAGATGAATAATATCACCATCCTTGACACGCAGCAGCCCCAGGCCCGAGATGAAGCCGCCGGTGCCGCGCAGTTCGTCGTCGTTCATGGCTGCCAGCAGGTAAGTGCGTTCTTCCGGCTCTCCGGCTAGCTCGGGCAGGGCGATGAGGGCATCCAGGCCGGCTTCCAATTGCTCAAAGTTTTCATCCAGTTGCTGGTAGCGGCTGTCCCACGGTTCGGGGAGCAGGCTGCCGTCAATCTTCTCGCGTAATGCAGCGGCCTGGCCGAGGGAGGTTTGCGCACCGTAGAAGTAAGCGCTGCCTTCTACCAAAGCGGCGGTCAGGCGGGAGGTAGCAGGCGCATCGCCGGTGCTTGGGTCGTTGAGCGTTTCCCAGGCCGGGAGCAGCCCTTGGAGGGTTTGCCGGGCAGTACGGACCATCTCGATGGCGTAATCCAGGCCTGGGTCGGCCTGGGAGGCGTAACGGCCAACTTTGCCGGGCAGACGGGCGGCCAGGTTGACGACAGGCATGAGCGGGGTGAGGCCGCCCCGCAGACTGACCAGATGTTGCTCGGTTTGGGCGAGGGTGGTCAGTGCCTGTTGCGGGTCCAGTCCATCCAGGCCGGATTGGGCCATGCTTAAACCAGCTTTGGCATTTTGCATTAGAGCCACGCCCTGCCAGGTGATAAAGCCCAGCCACAGCAGGAGTAGAGCCAGAAGCAGCAGCCCTGCCCGGCGCAGCCATTTTGCGGCGGGAGAGCGGGGCGGGGCAGGTTGTGGGGTTGCGTTCTTGCGAAAAATAGGCATAGAGGGATGCGCTCGCTTTCGAGGGGGTTGTACTATTTTAATCTTGTTGATTTGTTCCGGCAAACCGGTTTACGGACCGCATTTTCGTTTTTGGGGAGAGAAAACCGGCGACCAGACCAAAGCCAAGCGCAAGCGCTCGGATCAGGATAAGGAAGAACGCGACCCAAAGGATGGCTGGGTCGTAACGTTGGATGAATCTCCTCAGGGGCATTGTGAGGATGAGGAAAGCAGCCAAACCGAGGCAAGCCAGCCCCCAACCGGCGGGGTGGAAGAAGGCCAGCAACAGGCCCAGCCCGAGCAAGCCAACCGCAAGAATTTCCAGGGGTTGGGTGGGTGAGGTGTGCGAATCGCCGCGGGCTTTTTCGGGCATCTGGCGCAGCAAGAAGGCTTTCCAGTAGCCGATGCCGAACTTCCGGCGAATATATTCGGCCAGGGTGCGGTCGTGGTGGTGGTAGACAGCGGCCTGGGGTTGGAAAACCATCTTGTAGCCTTTGCGTGCCAGACGGAAGGAGAACTCCTGATCCTCGACCGAAGGGACAGGAAAACGCTCATCAAAACCGCCTTCGGAGAGGAAATTTTCGCGGCGATAGGCGGCCGAGTAGGTGTCGACGAAGTCAATTTGGGGCAAACGGTTCATGCGCTCGTACTTGTGGGCGTACTCGGCCTGCACAAAGCGAGGGATGGTACCCCTTTCATGGGTGCGGTAGACGCCTTTGACGCCAATGACTTGCGGATCGGCAAAGGGTGATAATAAGGATGCCAGCCAATCGGGCGCGGGGATGCAATCGGCGTCGGTGAAGGCCAGCAGGGGCGCCTGGGCAGCGTGGGCGCCGTGGTTGCGGGCGGCAGCCGGACCGGCATTGGGCTGGGTGAGCACTTGTGCACCATACTTTGGGGGGATGGCAGATGTGAGGTCGCTAGAGCCGTCATCGACCACGATGATTTCGTAATCCTGTCCAAAGGTGAGGCCTTCCTGTGAGCGGAGGGACTCTAGTAACTTTGGCAGCAGAGTTTCGGCGTTGTAAGCCGGGACGATGACCGAGGCGATCATGCGGGGTCTCGTTTTCCCAGGCGCGGGGCCAGCAGCAGCCCGCCTGAAATGAGCAGGGGCGGCAGGGTGACCAAGGCATGGAGTAGGATTGCGAAGGCGGCTTGCCCGCCGGTGCTGATGCCATAAGGGGCCAGGCCGAGCATGGCAAAAAAGTAAAAGGGGCCAAAGTTGCCCGGCATGACGGCGGGAATCAAACCGGCGTAGATCAAGGCCAGAGAGAGTGCCGCGCCTGGAAGCGTGACAGGCAGGTGCAGTGAGCGTAGCACGAGTAGGTTGGTCAGCCACATAATCAGCCAGATGAGCAGCGTGGCGGCGGCAGAAGGCAGCAAGGCGCGGGCGCTGCGCAGGGCTGATAAGCGCTCCATCCAGGACTCAACGTGAGATGTGTTCCAGCCAAAGCGCACTTGCAGAACGGGGCGGATCATACGCCACAGGAGTGGGATGAGCCACAGGCTTCCCAGGATGAGGATTGACGCGGCGATACCCAGCGGTAGCAGCCAATTTTGGGCGCGGGCCAGCAGTTCGGCGGGCAGGACCGGCAGGAGCAGGGCGAGGAGAATGAGCAGGGCCAACATGTCGAGGTATTTTTCCAAGACCAGGGCCGCGCCGGCTGAGACGGTGATCGCAGATTCGCCTTTGGCTGAGGCTGAAAGCCAGCCCAGGCGGACTACCTCGCCCCCGCGCACGGGCAGGAGGATGTTGGCGGCTTGACCGGTGAAGAAGGCGGCGCTCAAGCGACCCAGCCAGGGACGCGGCGGCAGGCCGGCCAACCAGCCCCAGCGCATGATTTTTATGAGCTGCGTGATCAGGAACGACGCCAGCGCCAGAAGCAGCCATCCAGGGCTGACCTGCATCACTGCGCTGCCGACGGCTTGCCAGTCGATTTGCTCCAAGGCCAGAATGAGCAAGAGCACGCCCAGTGCCAGGCGCAAAAAGGGCCAGATGCGCTTAAGGTTCACAGCCAATGTCCATCTGGCCAGTGGATGCGTCGATTTGGACGACATGACAGACAGGAAGGGAAGGGTTATTCGCAGGAAGGGCGATTCCCCATGCCTCTGTCGGCTGAGGCAGAGTCAGGTCGGGATAAGCTGCGGCTAACGATTGGCGATACCAGTCGTAATGGGTGAGGGGCAGGACGATGATATGCCAGCCCGGTTGCTTCCTCAGACCAAAGTGCAGGTACCACAGCGGGAAGGTTTCCGCATCGTTCTGGGTGAAGACCAGCGCGTTGTGGGGAACAACTTCTTGCGCATAGGCTAGGTAATTGGCGGCGCGCTGGTCGCTGCGCGGATCGACCTGGGGCAGGGTGAGGGGGAGCCGGACCAGAATGATGGCCAGAAGGATCATCGCCAGGGCTTTGCCCAAGGGTTTACCTTTCCACGAGACTGTCCACAGGGAGGCGGCTGCGGAACCGATCCAGATGGCGCCTGTCAGCAAGGCAGGAATCAGATAAACAAGAGAGTCGGCGGTATTGTAGAAAATGGCAAAGATGGAAAACGAGGCGAAAATCCACAAGGGCAGCCAGGGCAGGCGTGTTTGAGGACGCGGGCCTTGCACGGCGCCCCAGGCGGCGGCGAGGACGCCGGGAGCCCAAAATTGCTGGATCATCAGGCTGGCCCAGGCAGAGAGACGTTCGAGAATTTGTGTCGGGGGAGTACTGCCCAATAGCCCGGCGTAAGCCCGCCCGCTGACCAGCCAGAGCAGCCCTGCCCACGTATCTGCGCCGCCCCAATTGATAGGAGGGTTGCCCGCAGCACGAAGGGCCAGTCCGGCATATAAAACAACAGTGGTGCCAAGCACCAAGATTATTTGCAGGAACAGGAAACTCAGGGATTCGCCATTGCGACGCGCTTTGTAGAAAACCCAGGCGGCGGCAGGGGCCAGGAGGAGGATTGTGAGGTGGTTACCCAATGAGAAGCCGATTGCAATGGAGAGCAAGGCGACCTTCCAGGCGGGCGCGGAGCTGTTAAGGAGCGATAGCCACCACAGCCAGGATACCAGAGCCAGTGCTTGCAAGCCATGCACTTCGATGATCACAGCCTGGGACCAGAATAATGGCGCGCTGCCCCAGGCCAGGGTGGTGATGACACCGGCTAAAGTTCCCAGACGGTTGCCTGGAAAAAGCTGACTCTGCACCCAACGTCCGGCCCAGGCGGCGGCCAACGCAGCGGGCAAGGCAGATAGCAAGGCGAATTGCCACGGTGGACTGCCAAAGGGCAGGTGTTGGAGTAGGCTGCCCAGAAGAGTGTAGGTGGGGTAGCCGCTGGGATGGGGCACGCCCCCAGAGCGGATGGCTGCCAGAAAATCGCCGCCATCACCGCCAAAGTTGGCCCAGGTTAGGTCCTGCGGGAGGACAGCCAGGTAGAGGGCCAGGAGAACTGCGCCTGCCAGCCAGCAGATTTTGTCTTCCCACCAGGAAAGTCTTGTCATTGCCTCCCTCAAACCGACGGATGAATCAATACCCCCCAGGGGATGATTATATCATTCACTGGGGGGGACTTTTGACGCGAGGCGCTAAATTGGCTGTTTACCAGGCGTAGGCTTGCGGAGCGGGTCCAGGGCGAAGGGCTCTGCCGCGATTGATGTTGAAGAGATCATTCAAACGGGCCAGGGCCTCGGGCGGAATGACCAAATCGGCGGCGCGGTCGAGGCCTTCCATCTGTTCGAGGGTGCGGATGCCTACAATGGGGGAGGCCACGGCGGGGTGCGCCAGGGTCCAGGCGATGGCGACGACCGATTCTTTCTCGCCGATTTCACGACAGATGGCGGAGAACTCGGCCATTTGTTTGTTCTGCTCGCCCAGACTGATACCGTACTCATTTTCTACCTGATGGGTGCGCGAGCCTTCTTCAGCGCGCAACTTGCCGGTGAGGATGCCGCCGGCCAGAGGCATATAGGGAATGACGCCGATGCCGAATTCCAACGCGGCGGGCAGCACTTCCAGCTCGGGGGCGCGACACAGCAGGTTATACATAGACTGCTCGGAGATGATGCCCACCTGTCCGCGATTCCAGGCATGGACCTGGAATTTGGCCAGGCCCCAACCGGGGAAGTTGCTGGTGCCGATATAGAGCACGTCGCCGTGGTGGATCAAATTCTCGAAAGCGCCCCAGAATTCTTCAACGCTGATGGTGTAGTCGATGTGATGCACCTGGTAGAGGTCAATGCGGTCGGTTTGTAGGCGCCGCAGCGAGTCGGCGGCGTGCATGCGGATTTTGTAGGCAGAGATGCCGCCGCCGGTGTTAGGCAGGCCGGAATCGTTCATGGCACCGTAGACCTTGGTGGCGAGCACCACCTGGTCGCGCGCGCCGGGGCGGGCTTTGAACCAGCGCCCGATGATTTCTTCGGAGAGGCCCTGGTTGCCTCTACCACCGTAGACATTGGCGGTGTCGAAGAAGTTGATGCCCGTCTCAAGGGCGCGGTCCATGATTTTGAAGGCTTCTTCTTCGCTGGTGCGGTTGCCAAAGTGCATGGTGCCCAGGCAAACGCGGCTGACCTCGAGGTTGGATCTGCCTAATCTTGTGTATTTCATATTTTCCTCCTGATAGGGTTTTCAGTGATGCTGTAATGATGAATGGTTACATGGGATGTGGTTTAAATTAGCTGCCAGTATTTCATGGGACTATCACGAAAGTTCATTGTTGATGGGTAATATGAATACGGGACTGTCGGATAGTTGGACGACTTGCTGTGCAACGCTACCCATAAAGATCAGGTCTAAGCCACCTCTGCCCTGGGAAGTAACCATGATTAAGTCCACTCCTTCGCGTTTACCAACATCAACAATCGTTCGGGCTGGATACGATCCTGTTACAATCGTGCGAACGGCCAAGCCCTCTTCCTCCATAGATTTTGCCACAGCCGTAAGGTATTTGCGCATACCCTCTTCAGCCTGTTTGCGGATGGTTTGCATGACACTTGCCGGGGCGCGATATTTTCCGCTTTCGGGGACCGCCGGGACGCTAATCAGCATCAATTCACAATCAAACTGTTTGGCGAGGAAACGCGCATAGGGTAGGAGTTGTTCGGCAAAGGCTGAGCCGTCCAGCGCTACCAAAATCCGGGCGAAGTGTGGGGCTTCAGAAGGGCCGCTGTCAAACACTTGAACCAACAATACAGGGATATCCAAAAGGCGAACCAGTTTACTGGATAAGCCTGCTTGCAGCCAGTTCTTTTCTCCTGAGCGGCCATGGGTTGTAACCACAACGAGATCAATTTCTTTTTCGACCACCAACTGCCGGGCTACTTCTGCCGGTGATCCGGAGCGCACCTCACAGTTGACCTGGATTCCTGTGGCATGGATTTTCTCGGCGATTGAACAGAGGTAATCTTCGGCAGCTTCTTTATTCTCGCCTTCCGATTGAAAAGCGCGTGATGCGGTTAGCAAGGTTAATTGTGCGCCGGTGGTCTCACAAACGAATTGGGCTACAGGCAACGCTTGGGCAGCGTATTCCGAGCCGTCTAACAGTACCATGACATGATGGATGTCTCTTTGTTGCGCTAAAGCTAACTGGTGGGGAATGGGTTCCGGCTCCCATTGTAGTTTTTTAGGAAGTTGTTCGCCATTTGCAATTGTCTGACCCTGGTCAGGCGCCTGTCCAAACCCAAAGCCCGCCAGTAAGGCCGAGTTGATTTGACCGAGGTAGTCCATTTCTGGCGATGGGGCGCCGATCTTTTTGCGGAAATAGGTAAAGGCCAGATAGAGGATTGGTACCATGATGAAGTAGGCCCATGCGCCTTCAAAGAAACGTTCTTCAAAGATGATCAGGGTCGCGGCTGTGGTTAAGAGAGCGCCAATCGTGGTACCAATGATGGTACCAATTTTGCCAACAGAACGTTTTTCGAAATATTCGCGCATCAAACGGTGAGTGACGGCCCACCCGGTCATACTAAGCAAGATGAAGACTCCGGCAGCATACAAAGCCAGGTAAGTTTCTTCATGAGTACCGAACAGCAGAAAACAGAAGCTGACGATTCCAACCTGAAGCCAGACAGGTTTGTTGGCAACTTCGTATGGATTTAGTGCGCCAAATGTAGGGGGGATGTAATGTCGTTCCTTCAGCCCAAGTGCCAAATTTTGTAGGCCTTGCGCGCTGGCGGCAGATGCTGACATGAGAACGATGATCCCCACCAGCGAGCCGAGATAAGGTAGCGGCGGCGGCAGAAGCTGGTCCATTGTTTGGGTGAAAACCGAAACCGAAGTGTTGGTTGGATCGGATAGTGTAAAGATGGCAGGGCCGACGATGAGCATGGTTGCGGCTGTAGTAATCATGATGATGAGCAGGCTTTGAAATGCTTTACTGCTTTTTTGCTGAGGCGTGCCATCAAAAGCTGCCACCAGGTTGGCGAACACCTCGACGCCCGTCATGACGGCGAGGATACGCACGAAACCGCCAACGGTGAAGTGTAGGTTGGGTGGCAGAAAGGCTTCCACAGACAAGACTGGAAGGTGAAGCCCTGTTTTTATTAGCGTGGAGAGGATCATCAACCAAAGCAAAACAAGAACACCGCCGGTGGCAGGGCCAAAGGTTCGGGCGGCCATTTTGGGCCCTCGGTTGACCAGCCAACCGGTAAATACGCTGAGTGCTATGGCGACCAGAGTTCGGTAGGGTAGCCCGAGGACTTGGCCGTTTAAGGTCGGAAAACGGTCAGCAATGAAGGTGACCATGGCCGCCATGCTGACCAGGAAGGTGAGGGTATATTCTATGAAGGTTATGGCGGCATTTACCTTAACAGCCCACCCGCCAAATTCTTCCTCGCTCAAGCCGCTTCCGCCGGAGCCATCGGTAACCCACTTCATCACCAACCGGTACATGGCTGAAACTACCGCAATGGTCAGCACAGCCAGCCAGACAGCCCCGCCAAAAACGACTTTGGCGGCCCCGGAGACGACAATGAGACTCAAAAAGGGTCCAAAAACATATAGGGGGGAGGTTGCCGGGTCACCGCCGCCAGCCAAAGCACCTTCAAACGAATTCTTGAGTTTATGGGAGATGCGGGCCATATTGTTTGCCTTGATATCGTGGTAGTGATGATGTTGCGATGAAGCGTGAGAACGGGAATTTTTGTGGAGCCCTAAGGAAATTATATATCGAAAACAATTTGATTGTGAAATGTGCCGGTTTTGTAGGAAGCCCTATGGCATTGAATGATCATTGTCAACCTTTTGGCCGCTTTGTGCATAATATATACAGAGGACCTCACTTTTGATGCAACCAACTTCCATGGAAGAAACATATTCTATTGCTTGTCTCAAACGCGGTGACATGAAGGGCCTGGACTGGCTGATGCAACACTATCAGCTCCGGGCACTGCGGGCGGCATATCTCATTGTGCGGGACCAGGATGCGGCGGAGGATATTGTTCAGGATGCTTTTGTGCGTCTGGTGAGCAAGATTGATCAATACGATACACAGCGGCCATTTGGACCGTGGTTTTTCCGCAGCGTGATCAACGATGCCCTGATGTTTTTGCGCAAGCAGCAGCGCCAGGTGTCGCTGGAGGCAGACGACGATGAGTCTGCGCCGGAATTGCTTGAATGTCTGCGAGACCCCAGCCCAGACCCGGAAACGCTGGTGGCAGACGAGGAAACTCGCCGGGCGGTTTGGCGGGCGATGGGGCAGCTTTCTCCGGAGCAGTGCGCGGTCATTGTGCAGCGCTACTACTTGGGGATGAGCGAGGCGGAAATGAGCCAGGAGATGAAGCGTCCAGCCGGAACGGTGAAGTGGCTGGCTCACGAAGCGCGAAAGCGCTTGGCCCGACTGCTGCGGCCCGAGCTTCGTCCTGCGGCGGATTCACACCATGTTGTGGATGAAGGAAAGTAGCAAGATGAAACAACACCCACTTACCCAAATCCTTGAACAAATGGCGTCCGAAGCCATTCCTGCAAAAAGCGACCTGCGAGCGGATGTTTTCAGCCGCCTTGAGACGGGCAAAACTCCACAAGGAACTCTTGCGATGAAAAGCCGTTTTGCTCAAAGAAATTATCGAATCGCGGCAGTGGCCGCCGGCGTTATTTTGTTGATGGTTGTTTTCCTGGCTACACCCCAGGGGCGAGCCGCCACCCAAACGCTTTTGGGCTATTTCAGACCTGCGGAAAGCGACGCGCTGCCCAAGCCTGTGGCGACCGGAGAGCCGGGCATTCAGCCAACGCCCACGACCATCTCAGCAGCGGACTGCGGCAGCTTTGGCAGCCCGTTATGTACGCTGGACGAGGTTCAAGAGCGAGTAGACTACCCCGTCAAGCAGATTGCCCTGGGCCAAGGCCTGACCTTCAGGGGGGCTTATGTTCAGGATGGGATGGTTGTATTGCATTACGACCCGGGCGTGGTTTTGACTCAAGAGCCGGTAAACGAGGCGTCTGAAATTCCGTGGGAGGTGGGCGCCAGCGCGCAAGTTGAAGAAGTGCAAATAGGCCCGGCGCGCGGAGAATATGTGCGGGGGGTGTGGCAGGCAGATGCCGATGATCCACTTGCTGAATGGCAGAACGAAGGCTTGCAGACTCTGGTCTGGGCGAAGGAGGGCATCCGCTTCAGGCTGTTGGTGTTTGGCAACTCCGCCGAAAAGGAGCAAATGCTGGCCTGGGCTGCCGGTTTGACGGTTGTGGAAATGGCCTCGGCGCCTGACCTGAGCTATATCCGCGAGATTGGCGCAGCAGAAGCGCTGGTGGGTTACTCCATCCACCCGCTCAATCCAGTTCCTGATGGATACATCTTCACCCATGCCAGTATCCAGGCTGAGACGAAAAGTGTATGCCTGCATTATATGTACACGCGCAATGACGGTCCAGGGCCATATTTGCTTCTGGCCCAGGGACCGGCGGATCAAACTCCAGCGCTTGTCCAGACTCAAGGCGCACAGAATGGGGCGCTAACACCG
This sequence comes from Anaerolineaceae bacterium, assembly GCA_016927865.1. Classification (GTDB taxonomy): domain Bacteria; phylum Chloroflexota; class Anaerolineae; order Anaerolineales; family Anaerolineaceae; genus Anaerolinea. Next base: position 50,392 of record JAFGLU010000047.1, on the reverse strand, counting down.
GTGACGGTCGGCGGGGCGGAGCAAGCCTTTGCACTGCAACCTTTTGACTGGGCGCGGGAGAGCGAATGGGCCTGCACCTCTGCGGATACGGAAAGTAATTATGATCAGGCTTACCTGACCCTGACCTGGCAGGTTGAGGGACAGCAATATGACCTGTACAGCTCGGCGATAGGCAGTAAGTGTTTGATGGCCGAAGCGCTGAGCGACCTGGATCGCCTGCGGCTGGCGGAAGGCGTGACAGGCGTTTCGACCCATGCGGGAGATGAATTCGACCCGGCTTGCACGATGGATATGGCGCAGCTTTCGGATTATCTCGATTATTCAATTCAGTCACCGGGCTGGCTGCCCGACGGGCTTGCTTTGCGGGGGGCATCTGGGTGGGGGGAGAGCCGAAGCGCCATGCTGTATTATGGATACCCTGGCGACATCCACGCGGCATTGACCCTTCTTCAAGAGCCAATCGCTGATGCGGATGGCACAAACCTGCTGGAACTGGTGGAGGCACGAATGGCTACACCGGAAGGTGAAGCAATTCCCGCCGACGGGTACGAACTGGTGGAGATCAACGGCAGCGAGGGGATCTTGATGCTGGGGGCTTGGGTGAGCGAAGAAGATGGCACGGTCCGCTGGTATCAGTCGCCAGGTTTCATCCCGACGCTTTATTGGCAGAAGGATGGGCTTCTGGTTACGGTGGGCGGGCCTTGGAGTCTGGAAGACGGAGATGAAGTGCGGAGTAACTTATTGAAGATTGCAGTAAGCATGCGCTAAATATCCGTCTTGTCTTTCACTCGATGTTGCGCTATTCTTGGGATACCATGACAGTATCCCAAGATTCTATTCCTTCCATCTTCATTATCTCCGGCGGCGTGGGCGCCAGCGGCGAGCAGTTGGTATACACCGCGCTGGCCCAGTACCCGGCGGATGTGGCGCGAGTGACGACGATCGGAAATGTGCGCCAACCGGAGCAGGTGAGAGATGCGCTCCGCCAGGCGCAGCAAGCCGGGGCGCTGGTGGTGCACACATTGGTGGACTCAACCCTCCAGCAACTGCTTGTGACAGAGGCGGCCCGGACGGGGGTGCGGGCGGTGGATGTGATGGGGCCGATTCTGGAGTGGGTGTCTGGGCGAATCGGTCACCCTCCTGCCGGCCAACCCGGTTTGTATCGCCATTTGAACCGGGATTACTTTGACCGGGTAGCGGCCATCGATTTCACCTTAAAGCACGACGACGGTAAGCGTCGCGAAGGTTGGCCGGAGGCGGAGGCGATGCTGGTGGGCGTGTCACGGGTGGGCAAGACGCCGCTCAGCATTTATCTGGCGGTTTTGGGCTGGAAGGTGGCCAATTACCCGTGTGTACCGCAAATTCCTGTTCCCGAAGCATTGTTTTCGCTGGACCCAAGGCGGGTTTTTGGTTTGACTATTGAACCTGGGCAGTTGTTGCAGTATCGTTCGCAGCGCCAACGGCAATTGGGGGTAACAGGCGCATCATCCTACGTGGACCCGAAGGCGGTATTTGAAGAGGTGCAAAGCGCCGAGGCAGCTTTCAAAAGGGGCAGGTTCACGGTCATCAATATGACCGACAAGACCATCGAGCTTGGCGCAGACGAAATCATCCGCCATTTGACCCGCATAGAGGCGTAGGTTTTCGATTGGCGATAGGAGTAGGGTATGTTCAACGCACTCACTGAAGAAGCTCGCAATCTCCTGGCTTTGTGTGCGGCGGTGGGAGAGCCGGTCTTGATCGGAGATGTGCTGGCGATGGCTCCAGACCTGTTCTCGGGGCCTGTGTCAGTGCTGGATGCCGCCAGGCAGGCGGGGGAGCGGATTTATGGTGATGGAGAAACGCTGGGGTATACCCTGAGCGACCCTGAGATGCAAGCCGTGTGGATGACCGAACTGCAATCTTCCGACCTGTGGTCGGGGTGGCAGATGCGGTTTTTAGATTATGGCGGGCGCATTCTGGAGGGGTTGCGAACGCAGTTGCTCGCTCCCCGCCAGACTCCAGCTTGCGTGGTGTATGGCTATGGGCGAGCGCTGGAGGCGATAGAAGCGCCCTTGGAAGTTCGTGCCCGGCTGTTATGTCGGGCCTGGGCGGATGCCTGGGAGTGGCTGGGCTGGCCGCAGGGCTTCCAGGCTGAAGCAACGCGTATTTTTGATTCGGCTGCAAAGGACCCGGCCAACCTGGGAATCATGATTTTGGCGGGGTTGTGCCACGGAGCGGTGGGGCACTGGGTGGCGATCCCGCCGAGGTTCATGGGAGAGGCTTTGAAGCGAGATCTGATCAGTCCGGCACAGACTCTTTCACTGGCCGATCTTGCAAACGGTGACGAACGCATCTATGGTGAGACGCTGGGAACAATTTATCGGCTGCTGCCCCCAGATTATGCCAGACAGATTGACGAGGAGATTGCCAATCTACATGTCCGAGTCGTCCAGTGGGATTCTTCAGGAGTGGAAGACCCCGGAAAGGTGTTGCCGGAAAAGGATGCTGAAGAGCAATTGCAACATTATGAGCAATCTCTGGGAGGTGTGCGTTCTGAAGAGGTGATCTATAAAATCATCGACCTGGTAGATATGCTTCCCGAGAACTATATTGAACGGGGTCTTGATTTATGGGAGCAAGCAGCCGATTATGATTATTCCTTTCCAACAGATGTCATTTACAGGTTGCCAGAGCGGTTAGTGGAAAGGGTATTTTCCATGGGTATAACGATGCTTTACAGCGGGTCAAAATATGCCACTGCTAGCGGCATCGATGTGCTGACGATGCTTTTACCTCGCCTGACGGACCGGCAGTTGATGAACCTTATAGAGTTACATCGAATCTCTGCGAAAAGGGACTTTTCGATTGAACCTGTGGTGTCGGAGTTGCCAACCCCGGTCCTGGAGATGCTCTTGGATAAATTGAGTCGGGAACGAAAAGGGGAAGAGGTCACAAAAGCGGTTGAGGAACTACGCCGGCTTCTCGATACGCGGAAGCAGGCAGCAGAAAGCAAGAAAAACGATGCGCAGTATGCCTCTTCTGTTGAACGGTTGCCTCCATCGGAAGTTGAGTTGACAAAAGAACTGGCTGAAATCCGTGGGATTAAGGATTTAAGCTGGCGAATTTCTCGCCTGATAACGTATATTCAAAAAATAAAAACTGACCAGCGTGACATGTTGATCGAGGAAGCCCTGAACTTACTGTGGAAACTTCCCGATGAAGGAAATACCGCTAAAGCCATTATGGAACTAGGACCGCTATTAAACGCAAGACAGGCGGAAACCGTGCTAGAACTTGCCCGCCGCACGCCACTGGATCATCCATTCCGGGGGTATTCATCGTGGTCACGCAGCCAGGCGGTTTTGGCGCTGGCGCCTGCGATCCCTGATGATCGGCGGATGGAAATTCTAGCGGAGGCTGTGCGGTGGGCCAGGGAAGAAGTGCAACTTGATTACCGTGAACGGGTTTTGCGCGATATCACCGGGCGTCTGCCCGTTGGACTGCGGTATTCTATTCTTGAAGGCTTGTGGGAGCTTTATAGCGACGATCGTGCGTATAAAAATTGGCACGATTTCAAAGATGTTTTTTACCAGTTCAGTAAGGTATGGTTTGAGATGTGCCGGATCAACGACGTGGATCCATATGATACACTTGTGAAGACGCTGCGCGTGGTGATGGGGGGACCGATTTGGTTTGTTTCCGACTATTTGCGAGCCTTTCATGCCATCCTTTACCAGATGGGCGGCGAAAGGGCAATTGTAGATGCAATAACAGCCGATTTAGACACCAGTATCTGGTGGTCTTAGTGTCTTTACAAGAGTAAATGTTTTGTCACTCTATTTCTACGAGAGACCCTGTAACAAATGAATTCAAACCGCTCGTCTTCCAATATAACCGGCGCCCGTCAGACCATGCAGACCTGGGCCAGGGTGATCGAATCTGTTGCCGATGCTCCGGAGGGATTTCAATCTGCACTGGACGTACTCGAAAAGCGCTTGGATGAATTCCCATATACCGTTTTTGCGCCCTGCATGGAAGGGCCGGGTAGTACGCGCAAACAGCGAGTGTTATGCCACGCCGGCGAAACAATTTTTATCTACGAAGAGACCAATGGCAAAGTAACAGAGACCAGTCTTCGTTATTCGGATATTTCCCTGTTGGAAGTCGGGAATATCCTGCTGTACTCCTGGTTCTCGATTCGGGGAAAGTCGACTCTAGGGGATGAGGTTGCGGTGACAGTGGAGTTCAATGAATCGACCCTGCGGCATTTTGAGCCATTTTTTGCGCGGATGCGCCCTGCCGGTGAAGAGGGAGCAGACCGGGCAGCGCAGCAGGCAAAACTCAGTTTTTTGTCGAGCGAAAATTTTAAGTTCATGAATTTTGCCTGCCAAAATCTGATCCCCGGCGAGCGAGTGCTTCACGCTGTGTATCAACCGGTTCGCCGTGAAACGCTGGTGACGTTTTTAGGCCGTGCGTTTTACCGCAATGCTTTCCCGGCTCATCTCCTTTTGCTCACCGACCGGGAATTAATTTTGATCGGAGAAGCGGAGCACGTTACCGAGAAAAACCGCGGCAAGTATGGAGGCACGCTGCACTACATTCCGCTGCGCATGCTGGAGTCTGTGGAGATAGAACCGATTTCGGGGGATGTTAAGAAGGTGGTTGTGCAAATGAAGTACGGCCTGCCAATTGAGAGGCCGCTGGATGGTTCCAGTGCAGAAGCAATAAGAGATTTCCCGGCGGCATTGGCTGAAGCGCGCCGCCAGATATAAATTTCGGGCTGTCTCGGTGATTGGGGCTAGCTTTTGCATGCCTCTTGGAGGGCGGCGCGTTTGCGGCGGTACTCAATGATGGGCAGGTCGCCCTGAATGAGCACTTCGCCGATTTTGAGTCCGCTGGGTTTGGGTTGTTGGGTGATTACCACGCGGCGATCTTCGTGGGCAATGTAGACGTTGCTGGGCATGGCAAGTTGGGCTACCAGTTTGCCTAACCCGGGCAGTTTGAGGAAGTTTTGATAGAAGCGCAGGTACAGCAGGGTGTGGTTATCATCTACCGGGACGAAGGCAGCCACAACCCTGACCTTCTCGCTGATATGGTTTTGCCAGAGGTTGGGGAAGATGAACTCGAGGTGAAAGTCGGTGGGTTTTCTTGGCGAAAGCTCGCTGGGTTTGCGCGGCGGGGTGCCGTCATCCAGGCGATTGAAGACGTAGGTATAAAACATGTGGTTGCCTTTCCACTCGACAACCGGGCCGTCTACGATGGTACGGTTGCCGCGACCGATGGTTCGGCTGTGGATGAAGGGGAGATGGACCACATCCAACTGGTTTTCAATGACTCGCGAATAGTGTGCGTCCCAGGGATCGCGGGCTGAACCGTACTGGAAGGTGTCGCCCAGGTTGTCGAAGAATTGGGGCGTTGAGAGTTCGGCTGGTGGGGTTTCGCCCCACCACAGCCAGATGAGTCCATGCGCTTCATAGGTGGGATAGGTTTTTACCTTCATTGCCGCAGGAATTACACCATTGCGGCCGTTGGCCGGGACGAGAACACATTTTCCGGACGAATCAAACTCGAAGCCATGAAATGGGCATTGCAAATGACCCTCTTGGACTTTGCCGCGGCTCAATTCCACGCCGCGGTGCGGGCAGCGATCGACAGCCGCGTTCACTTTGCCAGACTCGTCTCTCCAAAAGACCATTTTTTCGCCCAGGCGAGTTGTTCCAATGGGCTGTTTTTTTACTTCGGAGGACTCGAGCACCACATACCATTGGTTCCTTATCATAGAAATGCTCCCTGATTGCTTCAAAACAACTGGTAAGGTGCTTGAATTTTCGGTGTGTAAAGGTGCGAAGCACCCCATACACACCGAAAATTCAAGCCTCTTCCACTTATGACTGTAGTTACAATTATTTTAGTCCTGCTAATAGATTCAGGGTAGCGAAAAGGATCTGTTCTTGTTGGTCTTGTCGCGAAATTTTTGCCGGGTTATCTCCATCCTGGTTGCCATACCATCCAAATTGGGCGTGATTGCCACTTTCAATTTCAACGTAAATGGTATTAGCAGGCAGGCGAGATATTGAATCCTGAATGTCATTCGTGGTTGCGAGTCCATCCAACGAGGCGTAAATCGAAGTTGTCATCATGCTTAGGGCGGAGAGGTCGGTGTTTTGGGGCGGGTAGGCAGCCCACAGGACAAGGCCAGAGACTTGTTGCGGGTTTTCTGCGGCGAAGCCGGCTGCCATAGCCCCACCTAAGGAGTGCCCGCCGACTGCCCATTGAGAAACTTCAGGATAGGAGCGAATCACCTCGTTGGCTGCGTTTGGGTCAAAAACTGCCAGATCGAAGGGCATTTTTAGAAGTACAACCAAATATCCTTGTTCGGCGATTTGGCGGGCAAGAGGAGCATACGACCGGTAGTCCACCCGCCCTCCGGGGTAGATGATGAAGCCTGTGTTGGCTTGAATGCCGTTCGGTTCGAAAGCTAGCCAGGTCTCGCCTTTAACGAGCACCTGTGAATCGGATTGGAGTGCGATCAGCGCTTCTGGCATTGGCTCTGCGGATGTTGTAGTCAGAAATAAAAACCCCGTTAAGCTGATGAACAGCAACGGAATGAAAGCCAGCAGGGCGAAACGAAAGCGTGATTTCATGCCTTACCTTCTTTTGCGGCCAATTGAGCGCGGTTTGTTGGAATGATGATGTGCCGGTAGGCAAAGCTGACCGCCCAGGCCATGAGCAGCGCGCTGAACACGCCGGGAGCCCAGGTGCCAAAGGCGCCCAGCATAAAGCCGCCAATGGTCGGTGCGGCGACCCGCGAGGCGGCTTCGAGGGAAGTTGCGATGCCTAACATACCGCCCACTTCTTCACGGCTGACGGATTTGGTGATGGCACTTTGAATGACGGTATTGAGCACGCCGCCAGAGAGGGCGATGGGCAACAGAACCACCAGTAAGACCGGCAGGGTGCTGGTGAAAGCCCAGGCCAGCAGCCCTCCACCCATCAGCCAAAGGGCTGTAATAATCAACCAGTTTTCGCGGAAGCGTTTGGTGAGCAGGCCAATCAAACCGCCCTGGACGATGACAGACAGCAGCCCGACGTAGGCCAAAACGTAGCCGGTTGTTTGAGAGTTAAGGCCGATGGACTGAGCATAGAGCGAGAAGATGGTCTGAAAAGTTGCAAACGCCAGACCGTAGAAAAAACGCACATGGAGCAGCGGGCCGATGATGGGTTTGCGTAGCGCCTGGATCAAGGCCCGTGGGGTCATGGGAGTGCGGCTGCGTTGTAAGGCGGCATCGCGAAGCTCGCCGGTAAGGGATTCGGGCAGGAAGAAGTAGATGGCCAGTAGGTTGAGCGCGGCGATCCCGGCGGCGACAAAAGCTGGAACTGCATAACCGAACTGGCTTAGAGATCCTCCGGCAGCGGGGCCGATGATAAAGCCGAGCCCAAAAGCTGCGCCAATGAGGCCGAGACTCTTGGCACGATTGGATTCATCGGTGATGTCTGCAATGTAGGCTTGCGCCACCGAGATGTTTCCCCCGGTCAGGCCGTCCAGAATGCGGCTGGTGAACAACATGCCGATGATGAACAGGTTGGCCGACTGGGGCGCAAGGATAGACGAAAGCCAACGCCCAAGCGGGTCGGCCAGGCCTAACAGCAGGAAGCCAACACCGGTACCCGCAACAGAAACCAACAGGATCCGGCGGCGACCGTAGCGGTCGGACAGGCGGCCCAGCAGTGGAGCGCCAATCAATTGGGCCGCGGCATAAGAGGCGACGAGCAGCCCCACGACGATGGCGTTGGCGCCGTAACTATTGGCATAGAAAGGAAGCAGCGGCAGAATCAGGCCAAAGCCGAGCAGGTCGACAAACACAATGACGAATATGGTGAGAAGACGAGGATTTTTCATGCGGCCTCCTGCTTTTGGGAGAGTGACTGGACGAGTTCGACAAGTTTTTCTTTTAGCTCGTACAGGTCTTGGGGCGTAACAGCATCGGAGTGAAGCTGAGAGAGTAGGTTTTGGGGAATAGAAGCAGCCTGGCTTTGCAGCGCAGCCCCATGTTCGGTCAGTTGGATGATGACCTTGCGTTCGTCTTGCTGCGAGCGGCGGCGGGTGATGAGCCCTTGAGCTTCCATTCGTTTGAGCAGGGGGGTGATGGTGTTGGTATTCAGCAACAGCCGGCGGGCGATTTCATTCACAGTTAGCTCGTCTGTATCCCATAAAACCAAGAGAGCCAGATACTGCGGGTAGGTAATGCCGAGCCGGTCCAAAAGCGGCTGGTACGCCCGCGTGATGAGGTTCGAGGCAGCATAGATGGGAAAACAGAATTGGTTTTCCAGTTTGAGCGGATTGTTGTTCATGTGAGTGCTTATTTCGTGACCGGGATTGGGGATGTTCTTGCGGCGCGCCAGTTTTTCCAGGCTTGAAACCCGCCGGTACCCCATAATGACCACAGCACGAGAACAGGCTGGAAGAAAAGCCGCGTGAAGCGAGCCTGGTCTGTGTTCAATCCGAAACCGTCCACCTGGTTGACGTACTGGGAGATGTTGCCGGGGAAGATGGCGACGAAGAAGGCAGCAGCCAGAAGGCCGACGAAAACCTTGAAGCGGGGCAGAAGGATGAGGGCGAGACCGATAGCCAACTCGGCGATCCCGGACAGAACGACGACCAGATCGTCATCCAACGGCAGCCAGGGCGGAACCTGAGCCAGGAATTCCACGCGGGAAAAAGTGAGGTGGGCGGTGCCGGTGAAGAGCAGGCTGGCGCCCAAAAGAATGCGTAGGAAATGCTGGAGCAGGTTAGTTTTAACGAGATACCAGTGGGATGTGTTCATGGCCTTTTCTGTATTCCTTAATATCTTGTATGATTATGTCGTACAAGATATATTTTACCGAATATCTCCAGAAAGAAAAGGCTTTGTATAACGATTTGTGGGAGGAGGTTCTAATCCAGAGCTGAAAAGTGAGGTGGGATAATGCCGGGAAAAAGATACCGGTTAGGTTTCGTCAACTGATAAGGGGCGGGGTTGTTTGCCATCAATATCGGCAAACCCATACTCAAGGGCGAGGGCGGCGGCCACCAGCGTTTTGCCTGATTTCTGTAAAATGTTGGGATCAGCAGCGAGGGCGGTGACGGCTCGCCCAATGAATTGCGGCGACTCTGAATTGGATAAATCAAAGAACTCTGCCGCTTTCATCACCGATTCGGTGCGCACCAACCCCGGATAAAGCGATACGGCGGCAACGCCGTGCGGACGAAGTTCGTACGCCATGCATGCCGCCATGCGGTCATCGGCAGCTTTGGCTACGCCATACGCTACGCCTTTATCATCTCGTTGGGCGGCAAAAAACGAGATATTGACCATCAGCCCGCTGTGTTGGGCGATCATGATTGGCGCTGCCAGGACGCTGGCAACGTAGTGGGCGCGGACTCCAGCCTGGAACATGGAGTCCCAGCGGGAGATGGGGGCGGTCCAGAACCCCGTCTCTTTCCAAAACTCTGTGCCGTCGGTGAAGTGCTCGTAGCCGCCCCACACATTATTGACCAAGATGTCCAATTGACCTTGTTCAGCTGTGACCTGTTCAAACACTGCCGCTACTTGCTGGTCATCGCGGTGATCGCATGGCAGAGGGATGCAATTGCCGCCAAGACGGGTAACTTCTTCAGCGGTTTGATAAATAGTTCCAGGCAAGTGGGCTGCGGATTTGCCTTCTTCGACTGTTCTGCCCGTGATGTAGATCGTCGCGCCTGCCTCACCTAATCCGAGGGCAATACCTTTCCCGATTCCACGGCTGGCGCCGGTGACCAGAGCAACTTTTCCGGTAAGCGTTTGCATGGGGTGACCTCCGGGGTGTCTGTTTGGTTTTGATGAACCTTGTTAAGCTGCCTGTCGTAGGCAGGAGACAGCCTGATTGATACGACGCAGGGTCTCTTCACGGCCCAGAATTTCGGCAATCTCGGTGGCGCCGCCGGGGGTGTTGAGCAGACCGGAGATGGCGATGCGTATGGGCCACATGACCGTGCCGGTTTTGAGGCCGGTTTGCTGGGCAAAGGCCTTCAGAGCTTCTTGCAGGGCAAGGTTTTCCCATGTTTCCAAGGATTGAAGGAGGGGGAGAGCTTGCTCAAGAATGTTGAGGCTGCTGGCAATGGTGGACTTTGATTTCTCGTGCACGAACAGATCGACGGGAAAATCGGGCAGGCGCAAGAGGAAATCGACCATCTGGGGGATATCGGTGAGGCGAATGACGCGCGATTGGATAAGGCGGCTGATGGCGGCGACATCGAAGCGCTGCACGGCTTCAGCGGGGTAGTAAGGCAGGGCGATTTGGTAGAATTCTTCGGGGGACAAAGCGCGGACGTGCTGGCTGTTGAGCCAATCGAGCTTGACCAGCGTGAAAGATGCACTGGACTTGTTGATGCGGTCGATGTCGAAGGCCGCGATCAGTTCGGGGAGTGTGAAGAATTCGCGCTCGTCGCCCGGATTCCATCCTAGCAGAGCAATGTAGTTAACGACTGCCTGGGGCAGATAGCCCTTGGCCAGGAGGTCCTCAAAAGAAGCGTCGCCTTCGCGCTTGCTCAGCTTGCGGCCGTTTTCTTTGGTAATGTGCGGTAAGTGGATGTATTCGGGGGTGGGCCAGCCAAAACCCGCGTAGAGCAGGTTGTACTTGGGAGTGGAGGAAAGGTATTCCAACCCGCGGATGACGTGGGTGATGCCCATCAGGTGATCGTCGATTACGTTGGCGAAATTGTAGGTAGGGAAGCCGTCGGATTTTAGCAGTACCTGATCGTCCAGGTCGCTGTTCTTGACGGTGATCTCGCCGAAGACGTGGTCATGGAAGGTGCTGGTGCCCTCATCGGGGACGCGCTGGCGGATGACGAAGGGCTGGCCCTGATTGAGGCGCTCTTGAACTTGCTCCGGAGTCAGCGTGCGGCAAGGGTCGCGCCGTTCGACAACCTTGGTCTTGGCAGCCTTTTCGCCAGTGTTCGTGCAGAAGCAGCGGTAAGCCAGGCCTTTCTCGAGCGCTTCAGCCGCGTAGCGGTTGTAAATCTCCCGACGCTGAGATTGGGTATAGGGGCCGTAACCCCCGTCTTTTTCTGGACCCTCGTCGTACTCGATGCCCGCCAGTTCCAAGCTGTTATAGATCACGCGGATAGTTTGGGGCATGGTGCGCTTGCGGTCGGTGTCTTCGATGCGCAAGATGAGCTTTCCGTCGTGGCGTTTGGCGAACAGGTAGGCGTAGAGGGCAGTGCGCAGGTTGCCGATGTGCATGTAGCCGGTGGGGCTGGGGGCAAATCTAGTTCGTACCATAGGGGAAACTCTCCGAAATAGGCAAGTTGGAGCTTAAGATACTTGAGTGTAGAAGCGGCAGTTAGTTTACCACAATTAGTGTTTACGCGGCTCACACTCAGATTGGTTCTCTAGGAGTTGCCGTAGTAGGTCCCGCAATTTGGGGTGTGAGAGCGGCGAAGCCGCTCTCACACCCCAAATTGCGGATTTCACCACGCCAATTCCCAATGATCCCTCAGATTCGCTCGAAAAAATAAGAATTGATTTGTTGTAGGTGCATTCGTACATCTTTGGTGTCTGCTTCCAGAAGCCTGGAGATAATGACCTTATACCCCTTATAGCGCACTCCCCAATCCTTGAAGAAAGTTTCTACCGGGAGTTGCTCGAAATAATCGTTCAGGAGGCGACGTGAAGTGTGAACTGATGCGATCAGTTCATCCCAGTCTTTGAGTTTGTATTTGTTGACCAGGATTGCGTTATATCCTTGCCAATCTTTGTCGCGGTGAGCGTAGAATTCGGGCAATAAGCCATTTTGAATCGCTTTGGCGGCCTCGATATTGGTGTAGTCCCAACCAACCAGATGAGCCAGGCAATCCTCGACCGACCATGTGCCCAGGAAGATTTCGCTGCGCTGAATAGGGAGCAACTGTTGGACGGCTGAGATAATTTCGATGCGAACCTGGTGCAGTTCGCTGAGAATGTGTTCTTTTTGACTTTGTAACAAATCGGCGTTCTTCATAAAAAAGCCTTATCGTCTTTTTCTATCGCAATTCGCAAACAGCGGTCACCAGATCCCAGGGCCTATTCTTCGGGCGACAGTGTTTCTACCCATTTACCCAGCGCAATCAGCAAATCACGGAGAAAGCCGCGCGCGGCTTCATCTACCAGGCGGCCTTCGACATCAAAGACCTGCTCGGCGCGGGCAACGAGCACTTCGGGTTTGGCCAACACTATTGCTCCTACGTGGGTGAGAATCTGGCGCAACTGCAGTTGAGCGCGGACGGTGCCAAAGTTGCCTGTAGTCACGCCGATCAGGGCGACAGGCTTTCGGTCCAGGGGTTTGTTGGGCGGGCGAGAGGCCCAGTCGATGGCGTTCTTCAGGCTGGAGCTGACAGAACTATTATATTCCGGCGTGGCAAAGAGGACGGCGTCGGATTCGGCGATCTGGCGGCGGAATTCAGCCACGGAATCGGGGAAGGGTTTTTCTTGGTCTGGGTTGTACATGGGCAGCGGGGCCAGGTCAAAGATTTCCAGGCTTATTCCAGCGGGCAGAAGCTCGGCGGCGGCTCGGAGAAGCGCGGTGTTGTAAGATTTTTGGCGTAAGCTGCCGGAGACGCCTAGAATTTTGATTGTCCGATCCATGTGCATGGTATGTCCTCCAAAAAGTTATATTCCCATGATACTTGAAATTTTCGAGGACAGTAAGCTTTGAAACTCCATCAGTTGCCGTATGTATAAACTCAAAATCGCGCCTCATCTTACCAGTTCGCGACGAACTGGCGTTGTTCGGTAGGGGCGACCCACAACTGGCAGGCTGGAGGATTACATCTCAAAGTATGATTTCTGCTACACTTATAGAAATTGTCCCTGTCTGAAGCGGAGCGTAATTTTCGATGCCTTCCAAACATTCCCCGATCTATCAATTTAAGATCAACCTGGAACATGTTCGGCCAGCCGTGTGGCGGCGCATACAAGTGCCGGCAATTATTCGCCTGGGCCGGCTGCACGATATTGTCCAGGCGGTGATGGGTTGGAGCAACTCGCATTTACACCGGTTTGAAATCAACGGCATGGAATTTAGTGACCCGTTGTTTGATGAATGGGGCGAGTTGGGTTTCATGGATGAATGGGCGGTGCGGCTCAAGGACCTTCACTTGCGCGAAGGTACAAAAATATTTTACGAGTACGATTTTGGGGACAGTTGGGGGCATAAAATCGTCTTGGAAAAAATTTTGCCGCCTGATCCCAAGATGCGCCACCCGGTTTGCCTGGACGGAGCCAGGGCTTGCCCTCCTGAAGATGTGGGGGGCTTCCCGGGTTACGGCCTGTTTCTGGAAGCGCTCCGTGATCCCAAACATGAAGAGCACAAAAGTTATATGGAATGGTTCGGCGGAGCATTTGACCCGGCTTTCTTTGATTTGGATGAAGCCAATCGAAAGCTTCGTAAGCTCAAGAATCGTGAGACGCTTGATTCCAGCGATTGGGCTTATGAACCGGATTACATTGATCCGGCTGCCAGGGAGATCCAACCGGTGGATGAGGCCTGGCTTAAAGATTTCGGTCAGCAGTTTCAATCCGTGGCAAGAAGCCTGCCTTTGCCCCATGACATGAATGTTTTCCTTGATTATCTGTTGGCCAACCGGGTGATCGGGACTCAGGCCACGGGGAACTTGCCGGTGAAAGATGGCGCGGTAATTTGTGGAAATTTTTCTAAACCAATTGATTTCGCAGGACAAGAGGAAAAATCCTCTCTTAAGGTGCAAAGTTCTGCCGAGGTGTGGCCGCTGCAGTTTGTCCATATTTTGGCGGCGTGCGCGGGATGGGTGCAAGGCGGGCCGGGACGGCGTTGGCGGGTGACCGACCAGGGGGTGGCATTTCAGCAGCTTCCTGAAGGCTCACAGGTGTGGCAGCTATTCAACACCTGGTGGACACAAGTCAATTGGGGTATTGCCGCGGGGTATGGCCCTGCCGATTATCCCACGCAGTATGTCCGTCCAATTGTTCTCAAGCATTTACTGGTTTTGCCGAAGGATGGTCCGCTGGCCTGGGAGTTGTTTGCCGATCAGCTCATGGAGGTTCTTGCCGGACCGTCTCAGGAAGGGAGTGGGGTTGATCGGCGGTTGGGATTCCAGCGTGAAATGCAAATGGTTGTGGCTGAGCCTATGAAGGATTTGGGGGTATTGATCTTGGGCACTCAGCCACATCCATTGCTGGGTGAGGATTTTCCGGTGCTCACTGACATGATGTTGACGGCGATGGGGCGGAAGATGCTCCAGCGGCTGGAGATTGACGGAGCGGTGGCGGCGTAGATATAATCATGCAATTCTACTGCTGACGATTTTGCCTATGCCGCCAAACCTCACCATCGAACAGGTATCTAGCCTTGCCCCCGACCCAACCGCCCTGCGAGCAGCTCAAGGGTTGGCCAATGAGCGGCAATGGACAACCTTAGGCAGGGATGATCTGGCGTTGTGGGGTGAGTGTAAAGGCAGCGCGAAAGAGCCTTACAAGGTGCGGGTCGACCTTTCGAACAATGGCACGGCATGCTCCTGTCCCAGCCGGAAGTTCCCTTGCAAGCATGCTCTGGCTTTGATGCTGCTGGCAGCTTCGAGAGGAAAGATATCTGCCGGAGTTCCGCCGGCGTGGGTGAGCGAATGGCTCGAAAAACGCGCAGCGCGCAGCGAAGCCGCCGAGAAGCGCAGCGAGAAGAAGCCTGATCCGGAAGCGCGCAAGAAAGATGCGGCCCGGCGGGCCCAAAAGCGGGAAAAGCTGGTCCAGGGTGGCAGAGAAGCGTTGGAACAGTGGTTGAAAGATGCAGTCCGCATGGGCCTGGCTGCGGCGCAGAATGCTCCGGCATCGTATTGGGAAGAGGCTGCGGCTCGCATGGTGGACAGCCAATTGCCCGGAGCAGCCCGCATGATCCGCGAGATGGGGCTGCTGCCCAAGGCAGGGCCGGATTGGGCGCAAAAGCTGCTGTGGCGCATGGGGCGCCTTTACTTGCTGACCCAGGCTTACCAAAAACTGGGTAGACTGCCGGTTGAATCGCAAGAAGATGTGCGTGGCTTGTTGGGCTGGAACGTCAACCAGGATGAATTGCTGCAAAATGGGACGGCGGTAACGGATGACTGGCTGGTGCTATCCTCACGTACGGACGAGGACGAGAAAACGGGCTTGCGCACGCAGGTGAACTGGCTGTGGGGAAAGGATAGTCGCCGCGCCGCGCAGATTTTGCAATTTGCTTATCGCAACCAGCCGATGGATACCAGCCTGGCTCCTGGGCTGGTGGCCAGGGGAGAGATGGTATTCTTCCCGGGAGCCTACCCGCTGCGCGGGATTTTTAAGCAGATGCAGTTGGCGAGCCCGGTGTTAGTTCCAAAGGGCTTTCCGACCCTTACGGCGTTTTTGGATGAATGCGCCGCCGCACTGGGGAAGAATCCGTGGCTGGAGGTTTTCCCGGTGGTGCTGGAAGAAGTAGTACCGCTGCGCATGGGCGAGGGTTGGGCGCTGGGTGATCGCGAGTCGCGGACGCTGCCCCTGGCGACGGAATTTACTGCTTCGTGGGAGTTGTATGCCCTGTCCGGCGAGCGCCCGATTACGGTTTTCTGCCTGTGGAATGGCTTCGCCCTCAACCCGCAGGCGGCCTGGGATAAAGAAAGGATGGTTGGCCTGTGAGCACGCTGCGCGCGCTGGCTCAAAGCGCCATGCTGGGAACTGGGAACGGCTTTACACCTCCAATGGTGGATGGCGTTTCTTTGTCTGCATCCGATCTGGAGGGAGCCGTGTTGGCCGCCGCGGCGGCATTGGGCGCTGCCCAAATGGGCGGGGTGATTGCGCAAGTTGTAACCGAGCAGCGCGTGCCTTGCGCGTCCGAAACCCTGCGCCCGCTGCCCGATCGTGCTGTGGCTTTGTTGAAACGCGTCTTAGAGGAAGAGAACGCTTTTCTTTTGCCCGAGTTCCTGACGCAAATTGCGGCGCGCAAAATGTGCGTGCCGCCAGAAACCGTCCCGACGCTGTTGGGATTGGGCAAGAGTGAGTTGCGCCCGCTGGTGGTGAAAGTGAGCGGGGCATGCGGGCGCTGGCTGGCGGAAAGTAACTCATCCTGGGCCTATGCGCTGGGGCGGGAGGCGCAAGACGCCTGGGAGCACGGTACGCGGCTTGAACGGTTGGCGGCTCTGGAAGAAATCCGCGGGCAGGACCCGGCCACGGCGAGCGCCTGGTTGGAAGCATCCTGGCAAAGCGAGCCCCCCGAAGAGCGGGCGGCCTTTGTGCGCGTACTGCAATTGGGTTTGAGTATGGCCGATGAACCTTTCCTCGAAGCGTGCCTGGATGACAAGCGCAAAGAAGTGCGCGAGGCTGCGCGCCGTTTGCTGGTGGGTCTGGAAGAGTCGCGCTTTGCGCAGCGGATGTGGGAGCGGGCCAGGCCGCTCGTGGACTTGAAATCTCGCTTTTTAATGGGGGACCGTTTGGAGGCGCACTTACCTGAAGGGTTGGATGCGGCAGCCAAAGGAGACGGGCTGGGCGGGGTAGCGCTGCGTAAAGATATGGGCGAAAAGGCCAACCTGCTGGCGCAGATGGTTGCTTTGATTGCTCCCTCCAGATGGAGTCAGGAATTCAATCGCACGCCCGAAAAGCTGTTGGCCGCGGCAATGGGTTGTGAGTGGAAGGAGCCTTTGGTGCTGGGATGGCAATTGGCGGCGCGGGCTGTGGAGGATGTTGGCTGGGCGGAAGCGCTGGTTGATTTTTGGATCATGAACAGCCAGGCTTCAAAAATACTGGATGGAGAATGCCTGGATGAGCTAATTCTCATGCTGCCTGCGGAGAAGATGGAACGCCTGGCGGTGGGGGCGATCAAACCAGTGGTTCAGGAGTTGGATGAAAAAGGACGGTTGATGGCTGTGCTGAAAAAGTATCAGCGCCCGTGGTCGAAAAAGCTGGCTCTCGCAGTCATCCGCAGCGCACAACGACAGGCCGGTGGAAGCGGATATTATCTGCCGGCAGCTTTGCCTGAGTTTGCGCGATATGTTCCAATTGACCTGGCAGATGAATTGTCTGCCGGTTGGCCGGGTAATCTCAAAGGTTATTGGGAGACCCATGTTGAACGATTTTTGCAAGTGTTAAATTCCCGCTCCGAGATGATACAGATCCTGGCGGAGTAGAACGGAACAAAGGAGAGCTTATGCCCGCATTATTACGAGAACATGCCGAACAACAGTTTGCCGAAGAACTGGCCGAGCTGGTAAAAACGGACAAACGCCAGAGACCGCCGAATTGGAAGCTTTCGCCCTGGGCTGTGGCGACTTACCTGCTGGGGGGCAAGTTGGAAAATGGCTTTACGGTTTCGCCGAAGTACATTGGCAGCCGGAGAGTGATCGAGATAGCCATTGCCACCCTTGCTACCGACCGGGCTTTGCTGCTCCTGGGGGTGCCCGGGACGGCAAAAACATGGGTATCCGAGCACCTGGCGGCGGCTATTTCCGGCGACTCGACCCTGCTTATCCAAGGCACGGCTGGAACGGCAGAGGAGTCCATCCGCTACGGCTGGAACTACGCCTTGCTGCTGGCAGAGGGCCCCAGCGAGCGCGCCATCACGCCCAGCCCGGTGATGACCGCCATGCGGATGGGGAAGCTAGCCCGGGTGGAAGAGCTGACCCGTATCCCGGCGGATGTGCAAGATACCTTGATCACTATTCTGTCGGAAAAGACGCTGCCTATTCCAGAACTGGATAGCGAAGTGCAGGCGGTGAAAGGGTTTAATGTGATTGCGACGGCCAATAACCGCGACAAGGGCGTGAATGAGCTTTCTTCGGCGCTGCGGCGGCGTTTCAACACGGTGGTTCTGCCGCTGCCTGCCACCCTGGACGAGGAGGTAGACATTGTCCGCCGTCGGGTGGAGAGCCTGGGGCGGGCCTTGGAACTGCCTGCCGAGCCGCCGGCTCTGGAAGAAATTCGACGCATTGTGACCATTTTCCGCGAGCTGCGCGGCGGGGTGACCGGGGATGGTAAAACCAAACTGAAGCCCCCCAGCGGGACACTCTCGACAGCGGAAGCGATTTCGGTGGTCAACAGCGGGCTGGCTCTGGCGGCTCATTTTGGCGACGGTAAGATGCGCGCTCATGACATGGCGGCCGGCCTGGTGGGCGCGGTGATCAAGGACCCGGTGCAAGATCGTATCGTGTGGCAAGAGTACCTGGAGACTGTGGCCAAGGAGCGCAAGGACTGGAAAGACCTGTACCGGGCCTGTAAGGACTTGAACGAGTAGGTATGGTCACTGTATTTGGCATCCGGCACCACGGCCCCGGTTCGGCACGCAGCCTGCGCGCCGAGCTAGAGAAGCTGCGCCCCGACCTGCTGTTGGTGGAAGGCCCGCCGGACGCGGATGGGATGATTTCGCTGGCGGGGCTGGCGGAAATGGTTCCGCCGGTTGCCTTGCTGATCACCTTGCCCAACCGGCCCCAGGAGGCGGTGTATTATCCCTTCGCGGAATTCTCGCCAGAGTGGCAGGCGATTCTGTTTGGGGTGCGGGCTGGTATCCCTGTGCGTTTCATGGACCTTCGGCAGGCGCACCAGTTGGGCGTGGAAACCCCTGAGGAAAAAGACGAGGGGCTTGATCCCTTTGCGATGGTGGCGGAAGCCGCGGGGTATTCTGATGGCGAGCGTTGGTGGGAGCATTTTGTAGAACAGCGCCGGGAGGGCGGTACTGTATTTAAGGGGATATTGGAATTGATGACCGCGCTGCGGGCAGAAGCCGAACGGCTGCCGGGCGGGGTGCGCGAGCGAGATTTGCTACGCGAGGCGGCCATGCGCGAGATTATCCGCGCCGGGCAAGCGCAGGGCTACCAACGAATCGCGGTGGTATGCGGGGCGTGGCATGCCCCGGTGCTGGCGGAGTTGGAGTACTTTTCCGACGATGCGAAGTTGCTCAAGGGGCTGCCGAAGCAGGATGTGGCCGTGACGTGGGTACCGTGGACTTACGACCGCCTGGCAAGGTACAGCGGATACGGGGCGGGGATTGCCTCGCCGGGGTGGTATGAGCACCTCTGGCGGACGGATGAGCAGATTGTGGAGCAGTGGATGGTCAAGGTGGCGCAAATGCTGCGCGCCGAAGACCTGTACATTTCTCCGGCCCATGCCATTGAAGCCACCCGCCTGGCAGACACCTTGGCAGCGCTGCGCGGACGGCCACTGCCGGGCCTGCCCGAGTTGCTGGAAGCGGTGCAGGCGGTGATGTGCTTTGGGGACGACGCGCCCATGCGTTTGATCGGCGAGAAGCTGCTGGTGGCACAGAAGATGGGGCGCATCCCTGACGCGGCGCCGACCGTGCCCCTGCAGCGCGACCTGGCAGCCCAGCAAAAACGCCTGCGCCTGGAGCCGAGCGCATCTCCCGAAGCGATCGACCTGGATTTGCGTAAACCGCTGTTGCTGGAGCGCAGCCAGCTACTGCACCGCCTGGGGTTGTTGGGCATCCATTGGGGGCGGCTGCGCGAGGCGCGCGGAGCGAAGGGCACCTTCCACGAAATCTGGCAGATGGAGTGGAAACCAGAGTTTGCCGTGGTGGTGATCGAGGCCAGTCTGTGGGGAAACACGGTGCTGGAAGCAGCGGCGAACAAGGTGCAGGCCGAGGCCACCCGGGCGACGGAGCTACCCGTCTTGACCCGCCTGGTGGAAGGGGCGCTGCTGGCCGATTTACCCGAGGCGATTCCGGGTCTGCTGACGCGGGTGCAGCAGGCGGCAGCGATCAGCAGTGACATTCCACATCTAATGGAAGCCCTGCCGCCGCTGGCCAATGTGCTGCGCTATGGGAATGTGCGCAATACGGATGCAAGCATGGTTACCCAGGTGGTAGATGAACTGGTGACGCGTATTTGCATTGGGCTGCCTGCGGCCTGCCAATCGCTGGATGATGAGGCGGCTGGAGAGGTTTTTGAGAAGATCAACCAGGTGCAGAGCGCCCTGGCAGTGATCCAGAACGAAGCGCATGAACAGGCCTGGACAGGCGCATTGTCTCACCTGGCCGATCAGGAACGCGTGCATGGGTTGGTGCGGGGACGGGCTGCTCGGCTGATCTTTGACCGCTCACCGGAAGAGGCGGTTGCCGCGCTGCGCATGAGCCAGGCGCTCTCGCCGGGAACACCCACGGGGCAATCGGCGGCCTGGGTGGAGGGGTTCTTCCACAGCAGCGGGCAGGCCTTGATTCATCACCCGCGCCTGTGGCAGTTGTTGGACACCTGGCTGGTGGAATTGCCCGAAGAACCGTTTCGAGCGGTTTTGCCGCTGCTGCGGCGGGTGTTCAGCACGTTCTCGGCTGCCGAACGCCGCCAGATTGGCGAATTAGCCAAGAACAACGGCTTGATGGTTGTGGAGACTGGCGAGATCGACGTGGACCCGGTCAGGGCGCGGAAAGCGCTGGCATTGGTGGCTTTTATCCTGGGCGGTGGAACTGGTGCTGAGTAATGAGGACTGAACGATGACCGATATGCAACCGGATGTGAATTCTGCCGAGCAACGCCTGCGCCGCTGGCGGTTGATCTTGGGCGGCGAGGAAGACGGGACGGGCTTTGCCTTGAGCGCTGCTGAAGACCTGGGCATGGACCGCAACCTGGCGGAGTTGTACTCGGAGGAAAAGAAGTCGGGCCGCGGTGAGACACGCCTGGGCGTGGCCCGTTGGCTGGGTGACATCCGGACGTATTTTCCGACTTCGGTGGTTCAGGTGATGCAGAAGGACGCCCTGGAGCGGCTCAACTTGCGTCAGATGCTGCTGCAGCCCGAATTGCTGGAAGCGGTTGTGCCGGACGTTCACCTGGTCTCTACGCTGATCTCGTTGAACCGGGTCATTCCGGAGAAGACGCGGGAGACGGCACGCATGGTGGTGCGCAAGCTGGTGGAGGATTTGGAGAAAAAGCTGGAAGGGCCGCTGCGCCAATCGATCTTGGGCAGCCTGAACCGGGCGGTGCGCAACCGACGTCCGCGCCACAGCGACATGGATTGGCAGCGCACCATCCGGGCGAACCTGAAGCATTACCAGAAGGACTATAAGACGATCATCCCAGTGACGCGCATCGGCTTTGGGCGCAAGCGGACTTCCTCTAGCTTGCGGGATGTGATCCTGTGCGTGGATCAATCCGGGTCAATGGCAACCTCGGTGGTATATGCCTCGATTTGCGCGGCGGTGATGGCTTCCATATCAGCAGTGCGTACTTCCCTGGTGGTTTTCGATACGCACGTGGTCGATTTGACTCCAGACTTGCAGGACCCGGTGGACGTGTTGTTTGGGGCGCAGTTAGGCGGCGGGAATGACATTGAACGGGCGCTGGCCTACTGCCAGGGGTTGGTGTGCACCCCGCAGGACACGATCTTGATATTGGTCAGCGATTTGTACGAAGAAGAGAACCGGGCCAGGATACTGCGCCGGGCGCAGACGCTGGTCAACGCCGGGATCCAATTTATTACATTGCTGGCGTTGAGTGACAAAGGCGCGCCTTCCTTTGATCGAGGGATCGCCGCTGAGTTCGACGCGATGGGCATCCCGACGTTTGCTTGCAGCCCCGACCAGTTCCCCGGACTGATGGCCGCGGCAATTAAGCGCGAGAGCATCCACCAGTGGGCGGCTGGAGAGGGAATCGTTACCGTGCGGGCGGAACAGTGATAGAAGAAACGCGGCGTAGAGTCTTTCCTACCTCCCCATCACGACTCGCATGGCGATGTTGATGGGTTTCAACCCGATCCATATCTGCTGGAGGCGGTCGGTGAAGGCCGAGCCGCCAGGAACCACATCGGCTAGAGAGCGAACCCGCAACGCCTGGCGAGCCTGGTCTACCGTCCAGCCGGCGGGTAGCGGGCATTTCACCTGTGCTGTCCAGCCGGCAGGCAGGTCGAAGTAATTGTCTCTGAAGATGACCGGCGCGCCATCGAAGCGCAGCCAGACGAAGCGCGCCAGGCGGCGGCTGGTCAGGTTGACCGTCAAGGTGTCACCCTCGCCGGTGAGAGTCCATTCCAGGCTCGGATCGGGGAGGGGCATATCTTTTTCAAGGGCGAAGGTGGCAATCTGCCAGGCAATGCGCTGATCTCCTTCATATAAGCTGGCGGTGAACACTACGTTATTTTTGCCGTTGGCCTTCAACTGGGCGGCGAAGTCGAACTGCTGCAGACGGGTTGCCTGTAAAGGCTTGGCCTGAACCTCCAGCTTGCCCGCATCAATCTTTTCGCCAGTAAGCGTCTCGAGAGTCCATTGCAGTATCCCGCTCCAGGGCAGGGGTTTGTCATTGCCAATGTACACACCAATCTGGCTGCCTTCATCGAGTAGAGACAGCGCAACCGGAGCGTAGAAGCGCCGGGCCGCGTATTGCAGCGCTTTCCAGGCGCCGTTGTAATCAACGCTGGCCCAGGAGGCGACCGGCCAGCAGTCGTTGTATTGCCAGTAAAGCGCGCCGCTGCAGCGGGGGAAGTTCCGCCGCCAATGTTCGACGCCAATGCGGATGGCTTCGGCCTGTTGCACCTGGGTGAGGTACACCAGATCCGAAAAATCGCGGGGAAAGCGGAAGCGTTCGGCAAGGTAGTAGAGCATTTTGTCGTTGCCGCCCACCGAACGCTGGTGGTGGCGCATGGTGACCGAGTCCAATTTGAAATTTTCAGGCGCGCAGAAACCGGCGATGGTTTCCATGTCGGGGAAGGCTTCCATGCCGAATTCGCTGGCGAAGCGGGTCATGCGCTTGCGGTAGAAGGTGAAGGGCTGCAACCCGTGCCAGACCTGCCATAGATGAGTGTCTCCGTAAGCGTCGCTGTTGGTCTGCTTCAAGAATTCACCTGATGAGGGAGAACTGGGCCAGTAAGGGCGGTCGGGGTCCAACTCTGCCACCCATTGGGGCAATTGGTGATAGAAGAAGCTGTCACAGGCTGCGGTGAGCGATTTATTTCTCTTGAACATCCCCCACATCATTTCGATCTCGTTGTTTCCACACCACAAAGCCAGACAGGCACGGTGCCGCAGGCGGCGGATAGCGTCCGCGGCCTCCAGGCGGGCGTTTTCGAGAAAGGCGGGCTCATCGAAGGGATAGGCGGCGCAGGCATACATGAAGTCGTGCCAGATCAGGATGCCGTAGCGATCGCAAGCATCGAAAAAGGCCTCGTCCTCGTAATATCCGCCGCCCCAGACGCGCAGCATGTTCATGTTTGCGGCGGCGCATTCATGGATCCAGCGCTCGTAGCGCTCGGGAGTCAGACGGGCAGGGAAGGAGTCGGCGGGGATCCAGTCGGCGCCTTTGGCAAATAAGGGCACGCCGTTCACCTCAAAGGTGAAGGTCTTGCCCCAGGAGTCCGGGTCCTGGCGCAGCGCTAACCGGCGCAACCCCACTTGGAAGGGGCGCGCCTCCAGAACTTGCCCGTTCTTTGATAGCATTATTTCGACCTGATAGAGCGGCTGGTTGCCCAGCCCGTTGGGCCACCATAACTGGGGGGACTCTACCTCCAAAGACAACGGCACATTGACGGCTTGCAAGCCGGTGGCGGACATCTCCAGGGGGGCTTCGACTTCTTGAACGGAGCCATCTGGAGCAGTCAGCTTCAGGTGTAGAGATAAGTGGCCTGTTTGCCAGATCTCTACCTGCGCAGAAGCAGTCAGGGTCACCCGGCCATCCTGGTGGAGTTGGCGAAGGTGGACATCCTCGAGACGGGCGATGGAATGCCCGCGCAGCTCGATTTCGCGCCAGATGCCGCTGACGGGCAGGCGCGGGCCCCAATCCCAGCCGAAGTGGCTTTGTACTTTGCGCAAGTGAGCCATGCCTCCGTTCATCACGGTGGGCAGTTTGCGCTCATGTTGGCGCTTGTCAACATAAGCTACTGGAGAGCGGAAGATGACCGATAGGGTGTTCTGGCCCGCCTGGAGAGCGTTCTTAACTTCCCAAGTGTATGTGCGGAACATGTTGTCTGTTTTGCCCAGGAGATGACCGTTGAGAGTGACTTCGGTCAGGGTATCCAGCCCGTGGCAAACCAGTTCGATGTGTTCTTCGTTGAGCAAGTCGTCGCTCACCTCGAACTGGCGGTGGTATTCCCAATCTCGGTCTGCCACCCACTGCACCTGCTTTTCGTTTTCGCGGTCAAATGGATCAGGGATTTTTCCAGCGGCCATCAAGTCGGTGAAGTTTCCGCCTGGAACAATTGCGGGCAGCCACTCGTTGGTGTTCACTTCACGCATTCGCCAGTTGCCGGACAGGGATTGTTTGATCATAGAATAACCTTTCGCAGTTATATGGAAAATTCATTCATTGTGTGGATCTGATTGAATAAGATATCTCAAATGATCGACTGGCTCAAGGCAATGGCGCAGCCTTCACGTGCCGCGGTTCTTGGACGGCAAAACGGAATACCGCCCAGCTAATGACCCCAAAAACCGCTGCCACGATGAACATGGCTTGGTAGCTGACGGCTCCTGCTAACCAGCCGCCGATCAGCGGGGCGACTGCGGCCATGATCCCTGGGATGGTATTGGCCAACCCGATGTAAGTGGCGCGGTTCTCGGCATCCGTGAATTCGTATACGATGGAAACGCCTGAAATATACGTTCCGGCGCCGATGGCCCCACGCAGGAAGAAAATGAGAAAGAACCACAGCGGGCTGGGGGCAATGACAGCCACCAGAAGGCTGAATGTACCCAGGATGACGCATATCTCCAGGTTCAGTTTGTGCCCTTTACGGTCAGCCAGAAAGCCGAAAAACAAGTTCGCCAGGGCCAACCCAATCTGCATAGCGATGGTGAATCCGCTGGCCTGCGCATCCGACATGTTCCAGGTTTTAACAGCATAAACCACCAGAAAACCGGCGGCCATGCCATTCAACGCAAAGAGAATTTGAGCCAGCAGGTACATACGCAGGTTGTGATCCTTGCGCAAGGTTTGGGGCAAGGACCGAAAATAATTCCATTGGGAGACCGGGGGCTTGTTGCTCTTGACAGCGGGCTCGCGCGTGAGGGATAGGAAGAACCAGGAGAGGAAGATGAGCACGCCCGCGATGGCGAAGGAGATCACAAAACCTTGAGGGAATGGAAACCTGGATAGTATGACCGGAACCGCCAACGCCCCAAGGATGCCCATCCCGTTGCCCATGAAGTTGGTAATTCCAAAAAATCGTCCGCGTTTATCTACCGGAATGATCTTGGCGATCATGTCCTGATAGCCAACGATTTGCCAGCCGGTCCCTATGGTGTGCCAGGCGTACATAAGGAAGAAAGCCAGCAAGGCCCAGATGGGTTGGTTAACGGCTAGAAAAAAAGTCGCCGGTGCCAGAAGAAGGATTGGCAGGCGCATGAGAAAAAAACCCAGAGTGACCGGGAAAAATTTCTTGACGGATGCCCGTTCTACAACATTGGAGGCGAATAACTGCGGGACGAGATACCCGGCTGTTCCGAAGAAGGGGATCAGGCCGATCAGGATGGGGTTATCAGTGAAATGGCTGACATACAGCGGTAAAATGACCGCGACAGACATGAAACTGATTCCGAACCAGAAGCTGGTTCCATCCAGCATGTTGACGATGAAATTCCAGCGGAAATCCTTGCGGATTTTTTCTTGGGCAGAGATGGCTTGGTCGGCTGTGTTCATAAGGTTGTTTTACTTTTCTACCAGGGCCTGAGAAGTTACCTTTTCTGGAGTTATGTATTGACCTTACTGATGATACGCCTGTTTGTGGAATCGAGCCAGGATCACGGGGTACGGGAAAATGGCGTGTAGCCGTTCAGTGGGAGCGTTGAATACTGTACAATAATCGGATGTGTTTCCATTTATTGGAAGTTTGGAACTCACGTATAATGATTCAGTAAATTATTCGCCCGTGGATGAATAGTTCGCCGTGTCCCTTGCAACCAAACGAAAACTTCTCCTTTTCCTCATTCTCTTCACCGCCGTGCTGGCGTTGATTGCTGCTGTTCTGCCACGGCTGGAGTTGGAGCCGGGGGCGCCGTTGCCGCGGGTGGATAATGGCTTATTCGCAGTCGGTGTGTCAGGAGAAGGGCAGTACAGTGATTACAAGGTAAACGACTTTTTCTTCAGCTTGTTGATGACCATGCTGGTGGTGGTCGCGCTGTGGGCTATTTATCAAGCTATCCGGGGCACCCCGTGGTTTGATCTGCGTAAGCGCTTGCTCCGCTCCATTGCGGCTTGCCTGGCTGTTTTTGGTGTTCTGGCGTTGATCGTGCTGATGATTCCAACGGGGGAGGTCATGGAACTGGGGCAGGAGGCGGTCCCTACTCCGATGGTGATCGAAGCGGTTCTGCTCGATGAGCCGCCCCCTTCTTTGAAATGGGTTGTGGGCATTGTGCTGGCGGTGGGTGCGGCGTTGGTGGCTGCATGGATCATTCGGACCCGACCGGCACCCAACCAGGCCCTACTGCAGATTGAGCTGGAGGCAGAGAAGGCGCGCCAGGCGCTGCTGGCAGGGGAGAGTCTGCGCGAGGTAATTTTGCAATGCTACCGTAAGATGAGTAATGCACTCCAGGAAGACCACGGCATTGAGCGACAGGCGTACATGACCACCGGCGACTTTGAGCGGCTGCTGGCTGCAGAGGGTTTTCCCGCAGCCCCGGTCCAACAGCTTACCAGCTTGTTCAACTTTGTGCGCTACAGCCGCTGGCAGCCGGGGTTGGAGGATGAACTAAAGGCCACTGCCTGCCTGGAGGCGATTATCCAGCACAGCCGAGAGACGCGAGAGGCGAAGGAAAATGACTGACCGCCAGCGTATCATTCTTTTCATTCTGGTTTTGTGCGTACTTGTCATTTTGGGGCTGGTGTTTGCGCCCTATGTGATTGAACACATCCTGAAACCACTCTCGGTGGCGGCCTGGTTGTTCCTACGCATTTTTGTGTTGAGCATTAGTCAGTACATTTATTGGGGCCTTTTAATCTTAATCGCGGTAATCTGGCTTGTACGCCGCTTGGTTGTCCGTGGGGCAGAGCCCGTTGCCCTTGCCGATACTGTGCCAAATGAAGCTGTGATGAACATCGAAAAATGGATGAGCAGTATGACGTTGGCTGCTAATTATCTTGAGTGGCGACAGCAACTCAAGAATGAGCTCATCCAAATGCTGGTCGCCCTGTTTTCCTCCCGCCAGCAAGGATTAACCTATTCAGAAGTCTTCGAACCGCTGCGGCAGCGCCAGATTCCACTTCCTGACCCAGTGTATGATTTTCTGCTTCTCCCGCAGACAAAAGATATTCCGCTTACCTTTGTACAAAAACTGCGCTCCCTTCCTGATTTGCCGCGCAGATGGTGGCGTAAGTGGTCCGGACAGGAGACCGCCGAGTACCACCGGTCCATCGAAATTGTCCTAAATACCTTGGAGACCATGCTGGAGAATTCAAATGACATTGAACCCTCAAACCACAATAACCATTGAACAGGTAGCCGCGCTGAGCGGCCAGGTGATCGATGAAGTCGAGAAGGCCGTGGTGGGAAAACGGCCCGCACTGAGTATGTTGATGGCGGCCTTCTTGTCATCAGGCGGGCATATTCTGTTGGAAGACTTCCCTGGTCTGGCTAAGACGTTGATCGCTAACAGCTTCGCCACCGCATTGGGCATGGATTTCCGCCGTATCCAGTTCACCCCCGATTTGTTGCCCGGCGATATCACCGGCGGCTATGTGTTTGACAGCAACCAAAATCGCTTTGTGCTGCGCAGAGGCCCTATCTTCACCCACGTGCTGCTGGCTGACGAGATCAACCGGGCCTCGCCCAAGACTCAGTCAGCGCTGCTGGAGGCTATGCAAGAATACCAGGTGACCCTGGAAGGCGAGTCGTTGCCCCTTGCGCAGCCGTTTGTCGTCATTGCCACCCAGAACCCGATTGAGTACGAAGGAACCTTCCCTCTGCCCGAGGCCCAGCTAGACCGTTTCATGGTGCGGCTTTCAATCGGTTATCCGAAGGTGGAGGAGGAAGATGAAATCCTGCGGCGGCGGGCCGAGCGCAAGCAGGATGTGGTACAGCTTCAACCGGTAATCTCACCAGAAGTTTTTCTGGCGATGCGTGCAGCGGTGGAAGAGGTGTATGTTGACCCCGATGTGCGCCGTTATATCGTCCAATTGGCCGATGAATCGCGTCATCACCGCCAGGTGGTGGTGGGAGTGAGCCCGCGCGGGTCATTGGCGTTGCTTAAGATGTCACGCGCCTGGGCTGCCCTGCAGGGCCGCAACTTTGTCATGCCGGATGACGTCAAGCAGTTTATCCAGCCGGTCTTCGCCCATCGCATACTTATCGACCCCAATCTTTGGGGGACGAAGAAATCCGAAGTAACACTTATTGATGAGATCAGCCGGGCTGTCACGGTGCCTGTGCTTAATGGGGACCGTGAATAACAAGACTCTGACGGTTTCTCTGCTGGTGGCTGGCCTTTTCCTTGCGGCCCTGATGGCGCGCAGCGGAGACCTGGCCTGGCTGGCGCTTCTGTTCCTGGCGTACCTTGGTGTAGGCATCTTTCAATACCCGGCGCGTGAATTAGTGCGACTGGAGGCCGAACGACACGTCAGCCGAACGAACGGCGGGGACGCCTCTATGATAGAAGTGCGGGTGCGTGTGCGCAACCTGGGGGCTAACCTTGTTCGGGTGGCACTTTGTGATGAGCCTGGGGAGGGCCTGGTGGTGAGCGCTGGAGCTTTGGAATGGGAAGGACCCCTGCGCGCAGGAGATGAAGCGCAGTTGATCTATTCATTCCGAGAAAAACGGGGTAGTTATGTCTGGAAGACCGTTCACGCGCGGGTGAGTGACCCATTGGGCGTCGTTGAAACGGAATACTTGCTGCCCGCTCCGGGCGAGATAGATGTGCTTCCGGAGCAGCCAGCCATGCGCCGCCTGCCATTGCGCCCCCGTTCCACGCTGCACGCTCCCGGGTCCATCCCGGCTCGAGTTGGCGGCAGCGGCACAGATTTTTGGGGCGTGCGCGAATATCACCCTGGCGATCCGCTGCGATGGCTGGATTGGCGGTTGACCGCCCGTCACCCGCGAAAATTTTTCACTAAGGAATTTGAGCAGGAAGAGATAGCCGACGTGGGGTTGATTGTGGATGCGCGGGGGAAAACCAACCTGAGCATTGTGGATCCGATTAGCGGTGAGGAGGATAGCCTTTTTGAACACACAGCGTCTGCTGCGGGCGCCCTGGCAGAGGCATTTTTGCACCAAGGTCACCGGGTGAGCATGCTTGTGTTCGGCTGTGAAGCAGCACCAGTTTTCGCCGGGTATGGAAAAGTGCAGCTCAATAAAATCATGCGCTGCCTGGCCAATACCCGGGTTGGCGGCGGCGGCATTCATGATTTTTCGGACTACTTGCCGTTGCGGATGTTCTCCAGCCGGGCGTTGTTGATTGTTATTTCTCCGCTTGTGCGCAGTGATCGATCTTTTTTCCTGCGGCTGCGCGCTGCGGGACACCAGGGGTTGCTGATCAGCCCTGATCCGTTCGACTTTATGGGCGGCGACCCGGCCCAAGTCAAACAGCCTGCGGATGGGGCGGCATACCGGGATTGGCGCAGGCGCCCTGAGACCGGATTGGCAGTTCGCGCGGCGCATTTGGAACGAAACCTGCTGCTGCGCGACATCTCCCAGATGCAGGTTGGGGTAATCGATTGGCGAGTGAGTGAGCCCCTGTACCCACTGGTGCGAGCTGCGCTCAAACCTGAGCACTTGCGACGCGGTGGGCTTCAGTCGCGGAAGGAGCCGGAATGACGGTGAAACGCGGTGAGGATCTGACACCTTCCCGCTTGCTGCGCTTGGCCTGTCCGATTGCGGCGGCGGCCTGCCTGACAATAGGAATGGCCTCTGCGAGTCCGGGAGGCTTTGCTACGTTGGTTTTCGTAACCGGTGTGGCATTGCTTTCTGCGCTGGCCATGATTCTTACCCGTCGCTGGGCTTCGGTCTGGTTGGCGACGATTGCCCTGGTGGCATTTACCGGACTCGCGGCTTACGGCCTGTTGGCCCAGGCGGACTCGGTGTTGATGTTGGCGGGGGCTGCCGCCGCGCTGGCTGGGTGGGACCTGGCATTGGAAGAAACTCGCCACCCGAGAGATGCAGATTCCGGCGCAAAGCTAACGGGTGAAATCGAAAAAAACCATTTGCGCTCGTTAGCTCTGGCTGTGAGCATAGGGCTGATGGGAGCCGTGGTTGGGCAGAACCTTCAAGTGCGGCTGCCCTTTATTGTGGTGGCATTGTTGGTTGGTTTGGGTGTGTGGATGCTGGAGCGAGTCCTTTGGGAAGTGAACCGGTGATATAAGCCAGAGTCACAGGATGCGCTTGTAGGGTGTATAGCCGTCAAAGGGGCCGGTTTGGGGCTGCAAGACCAGGGCAGATTTGGGTGGCACGGTAACATCCAGGATGGCGGAGAAGATGAAGAAAGGTTGCTGGTTGCCCAGAAGGTCCACCATGCGGGTACCGTTCATGATGCGCGAGTCGGGTACAAGCAGTTTTTCTTGCACGGTCTCTCCGGTGGGGTTAGCAACGATTACCAGGGTCTCGGCAGTTTTTTCGGTGCAGCGCTCAAAGGCTAGCAGCTTGCTAGAGAGGACCTCGCGATAATCACCGATACGCAAGGCGCGCTGTCTCTTGCGCAATTGGATGAGAGTCTTGTGCCACTGCAAGACCGCGTTGTCTAGGGTGAGCAGGTCCCAGCGCATGGGGGCGCGGTTGGCGGGGTCTTCACCACCTTCCATGCCAAACTCGCTGCCGTAGTATAGGTTAGGAGAACCG
Source organism: Anaerolineaceae bacterium (assembly GCA_016927865.1). GTDB lineage: Bacteria > Chloroflexota > Anaerolineae > Anaerolineales > Anaerolineaceae > Anaerolinea. The sequence continues at coordinate 19,700 of JAFGLU010000047.1, read as the reverse complement.
GGCAATGTGAACTGCAAAGCCTGGGCCAGGCGCTGATCCAGCGGGTCGGGTAGAATGGCGGTGACGCGGGGCAGGTCGTGGTTGTCAAGCAAGAGCCAGGATTTGAGGATCGGCTCGATGCCGGCGTCAGCGATTATTTTCGAGATGAATTGCCCGGACATTGCCGGTGAGAGCGTGCCCTTGATGAATTGCAGGAGGGTTTCGCGAAGGGTGAAATTCATGACTGCGTCAAGAGCGGGGAACCACTCTTGCGGGTAATTCCAGATTTCACCCACCACCAACGAGCCGGCTTGCTCGACGTGAGCCGCGGCAGTCAACTCGGCAAGATATTGGTAGCCCAGTTCAAAGGCCGTGTCCAGGCGCCAGCCATCGATGCCCTGGCGCAGGTAGCTGCGCACCACCGAATTTGGGTCTCCATAGATGTAATTGCAGACGGAAAGATTCTCAAAGTTCAGCTCGGGAAGGCTAGGCGCATTAGCCCACAGGCGCACACCGCGCGGGAACTCGTCGCCGAAGTAGAACCAGTCGCGATAAAGGCTTTTTCGATCGGTTGAAGCGCTTTGGAAGATGGGCGACTGGCGTCCCATGTGGTTGAAGACCCCATCCAGGACAATTTTCATGCCCGACTCATGGGTCGCCTGGATCAACGCGGTCAGGTCGTCGCGCGTGCCATACTCTGGGGAGATCTCCATGTAATCGGTGGCATCGTACTTGTGGTTGGTGAAGGCCTTGTGGATTGGGTTGAGGTAGAGCACGTCGGCGCCGAGCTCCATAATGTATTTCAGCTTGCTTCGCAGGCTGTTGAGGTCACCGCCCCAAAAATCCAGCTCGTGAGTCCAGACATGGTGCTCGGGCAGGCTGTAGCCGCGGGCAGGAGTCTCGTCCCATTTTCTGAGCTTGCGTGGGTCAGCGTAGAGATGTTGTTTGGCGGGGAGTTCTTGGGACGGGGCGAAGCGATCGACAATGACCTGGTAGACGATGGCGCCGTTGCGCCAATCGGCTTCGCGTACAGCGAATTTCGCGGTTTCGTTTTTGTGAAGCGACTCGTAGCTGGTTTTCATTTTCCCTCTGTTGGTCGTTTAGCTTATTGAACCTGGATATTTGGCTTTGAACCGCCGGTGCCAATCCAATAAAGCGGACTCTAAATCGGTGTCGGGTCGTATCAGTAGGGGAGTCGCTCCGAATTGTTCTCGCAAAATGAAAGGGCCGCAGCGGAGAGATAGTCTCTTGAGAATCTCGGCCATGGTTTGGTCCTGATTCTGGGAACCACTAAAAGAGAAGTGATAGGTTCCGTCGGCGGAAATTTCGCCATGCATCAGGGCGAATCCCGGCTGATCGGATTCTCCCAGGCTAACCAGGGTTCCACCCATTTCATCGATATTTACAGCGAGGTCAGCGAAGGTTTGCAGGACTTCGAGGAGTTCTGCCAGGGTTGGAAAGCGGCCTTTTTCACGGGGAATCTCGACGCCTTCTGATGACAGCCAGTCGCAAAAGCCTGGATGATCGGGGTCTACTGGGTGAACGCCGTAATCGATGGACATAAGAAATTACCTCCTCCCGGGCATGGCCAGGACAGGCTTACCGGGACAGAGGTAATTTTAGCATTTTCTCCCACAAACCGGAAATTTTGTGGAATTGGTGTCTGTGCTATTGCCCAGCTAGGTACTCCTCTACAGCCTCCGCGCGGGATTGGGCATGCAGGGTCAGTTCGTCCAGACTGGCCTCAAACGCTTTCATGGAATTGATCTGGGTGAAGCCCTGCTCCTCTTTTTCAACGAAGGGGGCGATCAGGTCGTGGTATTTTTGGTAGGTGGCAGCCATTTTCTCTGGCTCAAAAGTGTCCTCTATCGTTTCCTCGAGGTACTGCTGGTATTTGGCATTGTAAATTGGGTCGTCTATCAGGTAGCGGATGAGCGGCCACTGATCGTTAATTGTTTCCATGTCCAGCTCGCGAACGTTTCCCATACGCCCACCCCCGCCGCCTCGATCGCCACCGCCCGGTCCGGAGGCGGCGCTGAAGGACATGTTGTTGTCCCAGGGGATCCAGGTGACCAGGCCGTCGGCAGGATCGGTGTACAGGTAGTAGTTGTGGGCCATAGCGCCGTAGGTGTCCCAATTTTGTATGATGGTATCCACGGCTAACCAGCGGATGAAGGCGTCTACGTCAAAGACGGACTCCAGGCCGGCGCGCCAGGCCTCGGGGTCGGAGGTTCGCTCGACAGTGTGGAGGGCGGCAAAGACAGCCTGGATGTCGCTCCAGTCGGCTTCATCCTCGTTAGTTTGCTTCTCGAAGGACTCTTCGTTAAAGGTGCCTTCGGCGAAAGCAGCGCCCGTGCCTTCGGGTTTATAAACGTTACCAGAGTCGTCCTCAAATTGGGTTTCGATGACGGTATCGTCGACTATTTCTACAGCGGTGTAGAGGCCGAAATACTGCGGGCCTTCGCCGTAGTCAATATACACCTCATAAAAAGCGGTCTGAGAAGATACCACGCCTGCATCACGGAACACATCTGCGGCAACTTTCTCGCGCAGGTAAGAGTCGTCCATGGCGTTGCTTTTGAACGAGAGCTGCTTGAAACCGTAGAAACGCTGGTCTTCGATGGAAGGGTATGAACCCTCGAATTCATCGAAGTCGAGTCGGAATGAGATTTTGTGTGTGCCGTTGCTCCAAGATGTTCGTAGTGTGGAATTGCCGCTGTAGCGGAAGCCTACGTTTTCCCAGGTCTCACTGTTAAAGGCGATTGTGCTTTCTACGTAGGTGGTTTCGCCTAGATCCATACGGCCCATGCCGCCTCCTGGCATCCCACCCTGAGGAAAGTTCCCAGGGGCCTGACGAGTGGCCTGGCCTTCGGGCATCTGCCCGCGCGGATTCCCCTCTTGGGGCTGCTGGTCCCCGGTCGGCGGCTGTTGGCCTGTCGGGGGTTCCCAGCCTTCGGGCGGGTTCTGCCCGGGTTGGCGGTTGTTGAAGTCCCCCTGGCGGTTGCCTGTGCCGAATTCGCCGAATTGCTCTTCCATCTCGGTTTGTAGGGCCGTCCAGGCTTCCTCTGTCAGGGTGATATCAATGCGGTTAACAGAATCCTGGGGAAAAACAGTGGCATAATCAGGTTCGGAGGCATTGCCGTGGGTGGCCTCGTTCCAATTTGAGGCGCGAGTTGTTTCTTCCGATGAGTTGGTTCCTTCCGTTCCCGAACTGTATAGTGGCATGCTCTGGGCGCGTGGGGCGCAGCCGGTCAGGGTGATCAATAACACGAAGATAGATAAAAACCGGTGTGCTGCCGACATTTTAATCATGGCTTTGGTACCTCAGATAGGATAATTTGGCCGAAAGATTCAGCTACTTTGATCTTATCGGGAGATACGTGCCTGACGGTTTATTTTTTGTATACGACTTTGGGGTTCTCTCGCTAAATAAGTGGTTTTTGTGTTGAGAGTGTTTTTACGGCGCCGCACTAACGCTCATAAAATATGAGATCCCAACTTAAAGAGAGAATCACTTAGAACCTATCCTAAAAATTTTGGGGGAGGTTTGCGATATTGAGGTTGTTGTGCGTGCGAAGCACGCACAACAACCTCAATATCGCTTCCCTTCCGAATTTTCGGACAGGTGCTTAGGTTCCACCCAGAAAATCATAGCTAACTTTCTTTTGTACTGCTGCAATTTGGGCGAATGCTTGTTTTAGCAGTTCCTGTTGTATGTAACCCAACTTGCTGGGATGGATCGTGTTGCCGGGCGGTCGTCCAGCCTGGATGGCGGCAATTTGGTTTTGAAGCCTGAGTTGCATTAAGAAATCATAGGAGGCGGTGATTTCGTCCCGGCTAGAAGAAAGGATCAGGTTTCTTTCTGTAAGTGCTTCAATTCGTTCCAGGGTGTGCGTTTGGTTGATCTGATGTTGCAGCGAATACAGACGCGCAAAGCTCACCATTGGCATCATGGCATCTTTGAGGTTGATTTCTCCGCTATGCTCTGCGCCGCCGCTAAAGTAGATATTTCCGAGCAAGCGGAAAGGCGGCTTGAAAGTGAGGGCGTTTTGGGCAAAAAGGTGGAAGAAAGCGGGTTGATCATGCAAAACAGAGTGAATGTGGCGACGTAATTCATGTGTTAATTCCGTTTCCCCGTAAACTGTGCGGAAATCAAAGAAAATACTCAGGTCCATTAATTCTTGTGGTTCTGTCTTATTGACCCATTCGTTAAACCCGGCAATCCAACTGGGTAGAGAGCGGCACCAGTGGGGATTGCTGGCCATCACGTTGCCGCGACAGAATGCGAATCCGGCGCGATTTAAGCCGTCACATACTCGCGTTCCCAGGCGCAGGAAGTAATCCGTCACGCTTTCCAACTCTGTATCGGCGGGGGAGGCAAAAATTATTCCGTTATCCTGGTCGGTCAACAGGGTCTGTTCCTGGCGTCCCTGGCTGCCCATAGCGATGAATGCAAATGGGACATGCGGGGGGCCGAGATCGTCTATCGCAAGGTGGATCAGCCTCTCTGTGGCCGCATCGCAGATTGATGCGAGCATGTTGGTGACGTGGCGCGGACGAGCGCTGCTATCGAGGAGTGATTTCACCAGCGGAACGTTGCGCTCACAGAACTGGGCGACTTCATCCGGTGTTTTCGCCCGGCCAATTTCACGGGAAAGCACAATTGGCCCGTAGCGTTGGAATTGGATTAGGGATTTACTATCAATGACGCTGACAATCTGTCCATTCTGGTCTTCCACAGCCAGATGGCGCACGCCTTTTTCTTCCATGCGTAACAGGGCCTCATAGATGAGCGCATGTTCCGAAATTTTTGTCAGCGGCGCGCTCATAATGGTGTGGATTGGGGCGTTCAATTTCACGCTTTCGGCCAACACGCGGGCGCGCAGATCGTGGTCGGTGACAATCCCAATGATGGTCGAAGTTTCATTAGAAACGAGCGCGGCAGTCACCTGATGCGATGTCATGATCCGGGAAAGTTGTTCGATGCTGGTGTCCATTTTACAGACAACTATTTCGCGGCCTAAGTTTGCAATTGGCTCATGCAGGAACAAAAGGGAGGACTGCAATTTCTCGATGAGCGCTTCCCTCCCGATCTCATGCTTACGGGCCGCGGTAACATCCTCTAGCAATCCGCTGATGTAGTCGGGGTGGTTCTGTTCGTCGCGGACGAGAATGGCCGATAGCGAGATGAAACGGGCCTCAGCATTGCTGGTTTCAATATGAAGGATGTGGTCCTTGATCTCTCCCTGCGTGAGCAGGGTTTGAAGAACTTGGTCATATTCCGTGGGGTCGGTAAAGAAATCGGCCAGGGCCGGTTGGGCGGATTCGGCGACCGAGGACTGGGGAAGAAAAGATAAGCCAATTGGGTTGATCTCCAGGAAAATCCCCTGTCGCGCGGCCTTGGCGCGGAAAATGCCAAACGGAGAGGACTGCGCTGCGAGGGCCAGTCCTTCGTGGCTAATCGAAGAAGGCTGCCTGGCTATGTCTCTGGCTAATAAGATAAAACCATGTTGTTCGGCAAATTGTATTGGGTTAATGTTTAAAATACATTCCAACCGGATTCCGTCTGCGCGCAATAAGCTGCCCTCGAGCGCTCCCCCTGTCACGGATAGTTCGCCATTGCTGCTTTGCAGGCGTTCCCAGATGGCCTCGTTATGAGCATGGCGGGGTAATATGTCGACTAGTTCGAGGAACTCTAATTGGCGGGCGGTGTAGCCGAGCATACTGAGAAAAATGGGGTTGGCATAGCGGCAACGATCATCCAGAACCAGTAACGTGCCTTCGGTGGTTGCTTCGACGAGAGTGTGGTAGCGCTCTGTCGATTCGCGCAGGTTATCAACCACTTCCTGTCGCTTTTGTTCAATGCGCAAGCTTTGTTGAAGGACGAAAAAGAGGAGTAACACAATCGCACCAGAAATTGCGAGCGATGTATTGATCAGCCTTTGCTCAATCCGTGCGATTTCCTGATTGACGTCATCTATATAGATACCTGTCCCAATGACCCACCCCCAGGGCGAGAACCCTTTCACAAATGATTCTTTTGGCTCGAGGCGTTGGGGATCGTCTTTCCACTGCCAGACGTAATCAATATACCCTTCGCCTGAGCGTTGTACCAGGGAAGCGAACTCCACGAATATGGGCACGCCGCGTGGATCTGTAAAATTACGCAGATCCTGCCCATTCAAATCGGCGCGATAAGGGTGCATAATCATGCGCGGCTGCATATCTTGAATCCAAAAATAATCTTTACCTTCATCTCCATAACGCAAGGCTTCAATGCGAGTAATTGCCATCGCTTGTGCTTGCTCGCGCGAAAGCAGGCCGTTTTGTTCGTCGAGTTGGTACGAAGCAAGAATGCTCCAGGCGGAATTGGTTAATTCCCGAATCATCTCCCGTTTGCGATCGAGCAGCGTTTGTTCGATCGAGGGCATGAAAAAGCCCCAGATTGCGGCTAAGAATAGTGCAATTGCTAGAAAAGTAGGGAGAAAAATCCGCAGCACAAAGGAACGCCGGCGAAAATGGTGCGATTGGCCGCCAGGATTCCCATGGGAAACATGAGCAGTAGAGGTGGTTCTGCCAACCGCTACATGTGTTTTGGAAACTGAGTGGCTTGAAAATACCGCTTCGCGGAAGCTGTTCCAGTCTTCGCGAGGCATTCCAATGCTATAGGATTGACCGCCTATACCATTGCCGCTGTGAAAATCAGTGCCGGCACATACGAGCAGATGATGTTTCTGGGCTAATGAATGAAGGGCTGCTTGCTCTGTCTCGGAAAATGGGGCATAGATCGCTTCTATGCCGTCCAGTCCTTTTGATTTCAGTTCCTCGACCAGGCGGTCGATCTTCTCCAGGTCGGGTTCAAATATGAGTGGATGTGCCCAAAAAGCATATCCGCCAGAGCGATGAATGAGTGCGATGGCTTCCTCAATCTCCAAATACCCGTGTGGGGCGGCGCTCACTGAGTGAGGAAGGTTGGTTTCATTCTGCCGAATGCTACCGGCCTTGCGGATGGACCCGGCGATGCTGTGCACCTCAAGTCCGCGGACCTGCCGGAGTGAAAGAAGCGTGGATGCTAATCCGGTGTGGTCTGGATCAAAGCCGTAACCCAGGATGTGAGCTTCGCGGCCATTGAATTGGGTGGTCAATTCCACCCCAGACAAGAAGGCAATGCCGCGTTTTCGGAGGGCATCCTGAAAACGCGGCAAGCCATCTATTGTATCGTGATCAGTTAAAGCTGCATAACGCACACCCGCTGAGGCCAGATTCCCTGCCAGAACTTCAGGAGCCTGGTCGCCATCACTGAAGTTGGAATGGCAGTGGAAATTGACCTGAACGATTTCATCCATCGTTATGCTTTGGCTATTTCAGCCTTTTGGGTCAGCAGCGAGACCACAACGAGGGTGATGAAGCTCAACGGAATAGAGATGATCCCTGGGTTGCTAAATGGAATAGGTGCATCCAGCGGGTTCAATCCATACAGTGTATACAGGTCTGGGGAAAATGCGATCAAACCCAATGACGCGACGATACCCACGACAATTGAGGCAGCAATGCCCCTGGCTGTGGTTTTCTTCCAGAATAACAGCATGGTTATTGCGGGTAGATTCGCTGAGGCCGCTACAGCGAATGCCAGACCGACGAGGAAGGTGACATTCATGCCCTTAAAAAGGATGCCGAGTAAGATGGCTATCCCACCGATGACAAATGCCGAGATTTTTCCAGCGGTTACCTTCTGGCGATCGTCCATCTTGACCTTCAGATAGCGATCCATCAGGTCATGCGCGACTGCGCCGGAAGCAGCCACAATTAAGCCGCTAACTGTTCCTAAAACGGTGGCGAAAGCAATGGCGGAAATGATCGCAAAAAGCAGTTCGCCGAACGAGCGGGCCAGCAATGGGGCAGCCATGTTGCTGTCTGCTGGATTAATGACGCCATTGACCATGGCTCCCAAGCCCATGAACAGGGTCAAGATGTAGAAGAAGCCAATGGATGCAATGGCAACAATCGTAGATTTGCGTGCGCTTGCCGGACTGGGTACTGTGTAATAGCGGATAAGGATGTGGGGTAAGGCGGCAGTGCCCAGGAACAACGCCAGCATTAGTGATAGGAAATCGAGCCGCTCTAACAGGGTTCCTTCGACTTTGAATTTCAAACCAGGGCGCATGATTCGATCGCCCGATACGATTTGTGGATAGTAGACGGTGACTTTTTCCCCGGCGGCATCAACAAAATTCGCTGTTTTCCAGGTCCGGACGGAAGTATCTTTATCCGTAAGCAGGGATAAGAATTCAAAGACAGAGAGACTGCCGGTCTCAACTCCACCATCGCCCGCAATTTTTTCAAGGTTCCCCACCTGGCGCAGTTGATTGGTCGCGGAAGCAGGCGAACCATTAATCCACTTGCCGTCCGATTTGGCAACCACAGATTGCGTCTCTTTGAGCAAGGTCACTCCATCGCTCTCAGAAGCATACCACCAGGTTTCTTTGTCTTCATGGTCCAGTTTGAGGAAAACCAGCCCGCCTTTGATTTCTTTTTGTTCTACAACATTCCAACCGGCCTCATCGACTGTATATTGATCACCTGTTTTTGTGGCTGCATGTTGGGTATATTCGTAGTAAGGGACCTTTCCACTCTGGTCGGGTTGGGTTGATAACCCACGGATCACAACAGCGCCGACTAAAACGGTTGAAAAAATGATTAACAACGACCCCTTTAAGAATTGGACATAGGTGGTGGAGGCCATGCCGGCTGTCGCAACGATTGTGATTACGATTGCGCCAACCATAATGACGCCCCAGGAATGGGGAATCCCTAACAGCGGTTCTACCAATACACCTGCGCCCACCATTTGAGGGATGAGGTAGCATATGGAGACCACAAGTGTGCTAATCGCAGCAGCCAGCTTAATGCCGCGGGAGTTATAGTTAGCGTCTACGGCATCCGTGAAGGTATATTTTCCAAGGCGTTTTAGCGGTTCTGCTACGACAAACAACGCGACAATCCATCCGGCCAGATAGCCAATCGAGTACAGGAAACCATCATAGCCAACTGTGGCGATCATGCCGCAGATGCCAAGGAATGAAGCAGCCGAGAGATAATCGCCGGCAAAAGCGATCCCGTTCACACCCCAATGGATTTTTCCACCAGCTGCGTAATATCCACTAGATGTCTTGGCTTTATTGCCCAAATACAAGGACAAGCCAATCACAAATACAACGAAAATGAGGAAGATGATGATGGCCATGATTAGCGCTTCCCTTTGCCTTGTGTAGTGGATTTTTTATGCCTATGTTCTGTATGTTCGAGTTCGGTTTCTTTTTTGCGGCAAAGCCAATCATAGACCAGGGCCTCGATCAGAGCGACAAGAATCAGGCTAAATCCGAAAACTGTGGCCAAATTGAGTCCGGCAAAGACAATCTTCGCCATCGTCGCAGGGCTGAGGAGGTTAATTGCCACAAAACTGGCATAGAAAAGGGCATAAAAAATGAACATACGGATGCCCAAACGCATCTTATATGGCCCGGCGGGATCTTTCCCAGCGGGTGTTGCGGGTTCGTGTAACATGGCCAAAACTCCTTACCGAAAAACAAAGGGAATACGTTAAGTAAATTATATGCAGAACCGCAAAATTTTTATCGGTTTTTGGCAAACCAATATCCCCCCAAATAGCATGCCAACTACAGCGAATCTCTACGCGTCCAGTCTTTCGATGGGAATAAAGGTTATTCCTTTGGAAGAATAATCTGGCCGGTTTTCTCGAAATGCTCAAACACTGGTACATGCCGCTCGACCATGTTGCCCAACCATTGCGACTGGTTGCGGGCCACCCAGTTGATCATCCACAACATACGACCGATTTGCAGCGGCTCGATGGGGTCGATGGGCCAATCCATTAGGGCAGTATATCCGCGCCGAAAAGCCGCCAGCAGGGCGGGGTAGCGCTCTTCGCCGGCGGTTTCGAGCAGGTCGAGCATGGCCATTGCAATATCATGGGCGCGGAAACCCCACACGGTGTCTTCGAAGTCGAAGGGATAGAGCACGCCGTGGTGGATTTTGATGTTGTCGTGCCATAGGTCGCAGTGGATGATGCGCAGGTCGGCGCGGTCGATAGCCGCATAGGCGGCTTCTACGCGGTTGCTCATGCGCTCCAGGAGGTCGCGGGAGGCGGGAGGCAGCGCGGCTGCTTCAGGGGAGAGGTCATTGCCGAGGATGCTGTTGGCTTCGCCGCGCGAGAGCCAGTGTTCGAAGCGGCGCGTGGAGAAGCCGGCGGGCGGAGTCCAGGCTCCGCTGTGCTGGTGGAGTTGGGAGAACAACGCGCCCATCTTTTCGAGGTTGGGCTCGTTCAGGTAGCCGCCCAGGAGCCGCCCCGGTACCCAGGTCATCAAACTGACGTTCCAAGGATCAGGCACAGATGGAATGCTGGTGGGTAGTACAAACTCACCGGAGCGGGCTGGAATGATTTTCGGTGCAGGGATGTCGGTATCTTCATCAATGCTGCGCAGCCAAAGTGCTTCGGCTTGCAGGTCTTGCAGCGTGCGCCAGCCGGGAGAGGCCAGGCGCAAGATGAAGCGCTCGCCAGATTTTGTGGTTACTCGGTAGAGCAGGTTTGTTTCGAAACAGTGATAGATGAGTTCAGGTTGGTCGAGGTCGTAATGACTAATGGCGAAATCGGCCAGTTGCCGCAAGCGGCGCAGTTTTCCGGGGTTGGTGAGGTTGTGGAAGGGTTTCATGGGGCTCCTGTGATGAGTAGACCGGCCTCGGTGACGATGCGAGGGATGATCTCTTCCCAGCCCACCGACATGAGGTGGATGCCATGCACGCCTTGCTTGGTGCGGATTTTCTCAATGAGTTCGAGTGTGATTTGCACACCTTCTTCGGCGGCATTCCCGGCTGCATCCGCGGCTTCCATGCGCTTCATGATTGAATCGGGAATGAACACGCCGGGGATTTCTGCTTGCATGTATTTTGTGACTTTGAAAGTCTTGAGCGGTAGAAGGCCGATGAGGATGTAAACCTTGTCGAGGATGTTGCGTTTGGCCAGCTCATTGAGCCAGATATCCAGGCGGTCGGGGTCAAAGACCAGGTTCGTTTGGAAGAACTGCGCTCCGGCATTGACTTTCTTGTGTTCGCGCAGAGCCTGGAATTCGGGGCGCGAGGCAAAGGGGGAGGCCGCAGCGCCCAGGAACAGCTTGGGCGGGAACTTGATCTCACGTCCGTCCAGGTAGCGGCCTTCGTCGCGCATGCGGCGCAAGATCCACAGCATTTGGATAGAGTCCAGGTCGAGGATATCCAGACGACCCTGCGGGGCAGGGGCCAGCTTGTTGCTATCACCGGAAAGGCACAGCACGTTTTGGATCCCCAGGGGGTTGGCTCCAAGGGCATCCGATTGTAGGGCGACGCGGGTGGTGTCGCGAGCGGCGATTTGCAGGACGGGTTCGGCGCCTTGTTGGGCAGCCAGGGTTGAGCAGGCCACCGCGGCCATGCGCGGGGTGGCGGAGGCGCCGTCGGTGAAGTTAACCGCCGTTACATAGGGCTTGATCATCTCGATGTTCTTCTTGAGTTTGGTGGTGGCGCTGGTTTGCGGTGGCTGGATTTCGGCGGTGACGACGAACTGACCGGTCTTAAGCGCTGCTTCTAGCCCAGAGATGGGCTCGGTGTAGGCGGGCGCGTGGTATTCAGCGTCTCCCTGCCACCAATCAGGCTGGCGCACCGGGCGGAAGATGCCGTCCCAGGTTACTTTGCGCTTGACCGGGTCAGAGGAGGTCAGCCCGCGGATGACTTTGCTAGTGCCGTTCTTCTTCACCTGGGCAACTAGTTTGCCGATCTGTTCGGAGCCGACCAGTTCCCAATCCAGGGGTGGCAGCACCTCGAGGAGTCTTTCCTGGCGGCCCATCTTAAAGGCGCGTTCGTAGATTTTGTGCCAGATACAGGGGCGTGTTTTATCGATGTAGCAATATTCTTCGGTCGCTCCACCGCAGGGACCATTGCGAATGCCCTTGGGACATTCCATGGGGCAAATGAAGGCTGTCTCTTGGAGGAGGCAGTTGCCACATTGGCGGCAGCCCCACAGTGGACCTTTGTAGAGCATTTCCAGGGTATTGAGAATGCTGTGGGAGAGTTTTTCTTTGCGGAACGGGTAATAGATTGGCTGCCATCGGCGTCCGGGGGTAAGGAGGGGCATATTAAAACCTGATATGTTGATTGGGTAATGGAACTTCACCCATTTTACCGCATTTGGGTGGATTAACGGTCGGCATTCTTAGCCAGTGTGCAAGCAAATGTTGTCAGCCACTTTAACCCCCATCCCCTGCCTTCCCCCAAATCAAGAACGGATTTGGGGGAAGGAGCCAGAATCACATCAAAAACGACCTGTGAGTGACATCTGGACGCTGCTCCTCCCCTAAATTCCGTGCTTTTTGGAATTTGGGGGAGGCCGGGTGGGGGTTGCTTTTTTCACCATGACAACCTTTGCGTGCACACTCTTAGCCAATACCGCCATCTGGCTGGTATATTGAATAATAATCGGATTGGAAAACGCCGATATGATAGAGTCTGGCAGATTCTGAATTTTGATCTGGAAGACAAATCAAAAAGCCACGAGGTTGTCGCAAATTGTGATTCGCTGAACCTCGTGGCCTTCTTTATATTTTTGGGGATTAAGCCGCTTTTCTACCGAATATTTTTCCGGGTTGCCAGGGGGTGCCTAAGGCTGGTAACACAAAGCGGTCCAGACCCCACCATCCGGCGGTTTTCCAGCCAAGGATCAGGAGAATCGATATGGTGAACAAAAGCGGGTTGGTGCTGGCGGTTCCGGCCATCATGAAATTCCAATTCATGAATCCACCGAAGAAAGCGGCAATCCCGGTGAACAAGCCCAAGATCAGCACCACACCAATCAGAATTTCGCCGACAAAAATCAGTTTAGCGAACCATGTGTAGGCTCCGGCGTCAATCATTAACTGTAAGAAGGCACGGTACCAGTCAAAAGCGATCATGGGCCGAGCCGGAGCGTCGGGAATGGCTACTGCACGTTCCCAGAAGCCTTTCAGCGCCTCGCCTGTTTGAGTCCAGCCGGGGTTTGATAGTTTCCCAAGACCTGAGGACAACCAGGTGTAACCCACGTACAGGCGGGCAAGCAACCATAACCAGGCCCATTTTGGGCTGTTGAATAAACTCTGGGCGAACGGGGGATCGGCAAAAACAGCGTTAGCAGTTATTTCTTTTTGCGACATACAAAACTCCTTTAAGCGATGAGGTAAGCTCGAAACCCACAATTATTGCGGGGTTCAACTGGAAAGTCAGAAATGGGCCGAATCAAGGAATTCGGACTATTTCAGTGTAATTATAAACCAGATAAATTAAATCTCAATAGGGGACATTGGACATTCATTAGGAATTACGTGGTGAAACCCACATATTGGGGTGTGAGGCCAGCTTATAAAATGCGGCCGGTTGCGACGAAGATGATGGCATACAGCTAGCAGGCAGAATCGCACAGCGCCTGGACCAGCTCGGATAGCACTTGCCTCACCAATTGGCGAATATCCGGACCGGTCCAGATGGGAGAGGACAAGATTAGAAGCTGTTGTTCTTAAGTTATCGCACCCACATCGTAGATCACCGCAGGATGAGCGGCAGGAAGACCTTCTGATAAAACCACTGCCAGTAACCGGCATGTAGTGCGTAATTGGGGTTGGTCATGTTACCGACGGATGGTTGGCCGATGGTATGGCGTAACTTGTAGTTCGGTGATGAGAGTACCCCGCCACCGCTGCCGATTGCGTCCCAGGAGAGGTTGTAATGTGCTGATTGACTCATGGGGGCGGCTGGTAGGTCGGTGGAGGCTGTCCTAAGTGAACTGCCCGGTTGGGTAATGATCGATATCAACAAAAGTGCCAGTACGAGGCCGGCTAAATAGGGGAGAGAACGCCGTTTCATGGCTCCTCCACGGGGCTGGCCAGTTCCAGTCGCTCCTCCTCATACCCCAGGCGCTTTGCAACCAGACGGTAGTCAAAGTGGGTGTTGGCTGTGCCTCCGTTCAACTCATGTACTTCAAAACCGGCATGTGTTTTGGCGGTCACATATAATCCCTGGCAGTCGCCCAGCGGCGTGACGAAAACATGATAATCGGTCAGGTTGACCGTGGCGGCGAAGAGCGGGTCGATAGCTATTGCACCAACGCCATTAACTAGAGCGCCGCTGCCGAAATCCTCAAACCAGACTTCGGGGCTTTCGATAGCATACAATAAACGCTGTTGGCCATCCACTGGAACAACTGCGCTCTTTGTGCCCCCCATCGTCAAGGTCCCAATACAATGCAGGTTTCCCGATTCATTGATGGTACACACATCAGCACCGCCGCCGTCGGAAACTCGCAGGGAGCTGGTTGAGTTATTGTCTGCATCAAGGGCGATGTGTAATTCGTCGTTTGTTGCCAGTACGAGATCACTGTGGGGTGAGGAAATAAGGCTATGGATGGTACCTGCGTAAGTCTTACCATCGCTATTTTCATAGCCCACAACTTCAAGCCCGCCCCGCCCTTGGACGCTTAGGGCCGGCAAGGGGTTGCCAAGCGACCTATCATCCCGGTTAGCGACCGTCAGGACAGCGCCCGTAATATCCCCATGCACCGAGTCGTTTAGCTCTCCTGCCACCACCGCTCCAGCCATCAGGGTGAGGGCGTAGGGTGAACCCAGTAACTGCTGGCGGGGTGTAAGCACCTCGGCGTTTATGGATACTTGCAGCCACAGTGGTTTGGTCAGCCATTCCGGGTCCAGACCCGCCTGTAGGGTCGACGGTCCCAAGGTAGAGTCGAACAAACCATCCGTGACAACGACATCCTTCGTTTCGGTATATAGGGGATCGCCTCCCTCCTCTACTACGTACACCCCTAGGGTGAACGAGAAAGTTCCGTTCAGAGGCGTACCGTTCTCGTCTGTCAACCGCCCTTGGTAGCTAACCTTGGGGGGAACCCCTGTGCAAGCGGTCAGAAGCACGGCTCCCAGGAGGCCAATAATTATTATCGATAAGAAGGTCTTGGATAACGAATAATGCTTCATGTTCCATTCCTCCTTTCTTAAGGACCCAACAAAAGGTTAGCCGATGGTAACTTCTCAGTTATCTGGGGAAAGAGGCCAAATAAAAGGTGTATGTGGGAGCTTCGCCCACATACACCTCTAATTGGAACTTCTACCGCTCAGCCTGAGCAATTACCATCGAAGATATATTCATCATAGCAAAGAATCGGGGTTATGGATGAATGATTTTCCGAAATTCCCCAGGTTTTCAGTCACCAAATCCCAGGAATGAACCACTTTGGCAGAAGTTTGTAACAAGTTCGCTAAATCGAAGATTAACCGTAAGTCTCCGATGTGATTAACCGAACCGTGGCAACCGTTCCCGCCATTCTAACTTCCGTGGCGCCATTCTGAACAGTCAACGGGTGGATGTCACGTTCGCGGGCATCGCACAGAAATGCCTGAGTTACTTTGATTTCGGGAGATGAAAGTAGAACAGGCAACTCGGGTGTTGTCAGAGCATTCAGGCGTACTATAATCCCTTCGCCGCGAGAGGCGGGTTTGATTGCAGCCACCCATACGTCTGGAATGTTTGTCGTGAGGATTGATTCGGCGGCGATTTGTGGCGAGCGATCTTTTTTCTCACTCCAGGGAGATATAGAAAATGTACGCAGGTGTGCGGCTAGATTGTTTTCCTGCCAGTCGCCTTTCTCTGTGAAAAGCAGGGCGTAATCGAAGGTGTAGCTTTCGCGCTCGTGACCGCTGGCTGGATTGCCGGGAATGCTGATGAAGCCGAAAACCTTTTCTTTGGTTGCATTACGCGCGGCGACGAGTTCCAGTCGGCCATCCGGTTGGTAGGAGATTGCTCCAGGAAACGCCTGGAAGACTGCCAGCCCGCGTCCAGCTTCTGCCTGAATATGGACGAAGCGATGCAAAGGCCAATAGGTGGGGTAGTAGATACGTTCTGGCGGACGTTTTACCATCCCGCCCGGCGTATCCATCCACAAGTTATTAGTGTGGATGCCGGTGTTCAAACGAACCGTGACTGTGTGACCCTGGGCGGCTTTCCCTTCCACACGCCCAAATATCAACGGTGAAGTGTTGCTGATAAATAACCGGTGTGTGAAGAGTTCGCCGTCTAGTTCTACCTGGCTGGACAATTCCAGCCCACCTTCTCTCCCGATCACCTTTATGGGAACGGGATTTCGGCGATCCCGAGCTGACTCCTTCCATTTGCCACCGGCAAACTCATACCCCATGCGCCACAAGCCACCCGATTCCTGGTAGCTGACCAGTTCATTCGAGGCAGCCTGCAGAAGGGGTGTCTGGGAATCACGAGAGTGTAGCTGCTGGATGACGATACCTCCGGCGTTTTCATCTAGCTGCAAATGGTAATGGGTGGTCTTTATGCGGATTGTGTCGTCTACTCGTTCCCAGCGGACGGAATCGCCCCCTTGTAAGTGTGTAGAGGGTGAGGGCAGCCCCTGGCTAAGTTGTTCGAGCACTGGGTTTACCGATTGCAAGGCTTGATCTAGCCAAGGAATCTGTTCCTCTTCGGCGACCCGATCAGGTGAGGTGCCGGTGATGAAATCATGGTGATTTGAGACGGCTGCGCGCCACCAGGCTTCTTCCAAACGTGCGGCGATGTTTTCTTCTGGGAGTTGGTTTTGCGGATGGAAAGATAGTTTTTCGGCCAACAACAGATTGTTAACCAATTTGCCCCCGCGTTGCTTGAGGGTTGGCCGAGCCGTGTAGAAGCCTGTCCAATAAGGGTTGGGATCCAGTTGGATGACAGGAAGCGTCTCTTTGTGGAATTCGATCAAAGAAAGATAATCGTCCAATCCAGCGTTCACTACCCACACCCCGGTCGTCGGATAATGATTCTGGTTATATCGATCCAGAAGCGAGGTTAGTTCGGGGATAGGCTCGACGAAATCAAAGCCAATGGGGCAGTATAGGTAAGGCGTGCGGCTATAGGGTGATAGCTGTGCAGTGTATTCATGAATGCGACGGGCAATGTGAGAGTCTGAGCGGTTGGAAAAGGCAACCCGAACAAGGTAAACCCTGCTGAGTCCGGTAAAGGCCAGCATGTCGCCCTGACCGTAGGTATATGCATTCCAATGGGTTAACAACTCGGCGCCGCTTTGATCGCGCCAGACAAAATCGAGGCTGCGTTCTTGTTTCAGCAGGCGCTCTGCGGTCGATCCTGGCCTGGGGAAATTTTTCGCAGATTCTAAATCGCAGCCCATAAAGTACATTCCATCTACTCGGGTGATTGCGGTGCGATCGAAACCGGCAGCGCTGAGCATGGAAGGCAGTGACGGCGTGCATCCGAAGCTGTCGGTAAAGTAAGCCAGCTTTGGCTCCTGGTGCATTCCGTTGGCGCGCAGCCACTCTTGCCCGATGAGAAGATCACGCAAAATTGCCTCGGCACTGGGCACAATGGTATCCGCCGTGGTAACGCCGCTGCTTGTCAGGCGCAACCGTCCATTGTTCACATACTCACGGATGAGGGCTTGCTTCTCAGGATAGCGATCCCAATACATGCGCAGGAAGAACATACACTCTACCGAATAAATTCGACGCGGCTCCTGCTGAAGCGCGTCCAAGGCCTGGTCGAGGTTACTGTGCACAAAACGCTCGAAATACTCTCCGGCAGTGAAGAGCCAGTTGGGATCCCAGTGGCTGGACTCGGAAAAGACCAGCACGTGCCCCGCATCTGCAGGAATGCCTAGTCGTTGACGAAGTTCCATCTCGGCCGGGTTTCTTGCCTGGTTCATGGTTCCTCCTTTTGTTGTTCAAAAAGCCGTTAGGTTAGTTATTCGAGGAGCTATCCGATTATGAACGGTTCAGTAAAGCAGACAGTACTTCAGCGAGATCAGGTGGGGATGGCTGGTTCTTGAAATCCGCCATCCTCGAATAGATTTCCGCGGCTGCCTGGTGAAAGCCGCCGGGCAGCCCGGTTTCAGAAAAGGTGGCCGCGATTTCTTCCATTTCGCCAGAAAAGCGCCAGGCTTTGGCAGTCACTCGTGTGACTCGCTGGCGGGTTTGTTCGGCGAAATTAGAGCCGTCGGATGACCACTGTTGTTCCAACTCCCGGCGCACATCCAGCCCTTCGGCTGCCGCAAGAATTGCGCATAGCAACGCCGTGCTGCCTTTGGTGTAGGCTGCGAAGCACATCTTCAAAGCAGACGCCTTCCCGATTTCATCCCCGATGACCTCGGTTTGCAGCGGACCGCCGGAGAACAGGCCGGCCACGGACTGCGCCTCGCTGCCGGATAGATGGAGCCAGGTGTCGCCGGGCTTCCAGGCTGGGCCGCCGATGATTCCGCCGTCGACAAAGATGATTCCGTGCGATTGCATCATTTCACCAATGCACACTGCCCGTTGGGGCGAGATCGCATTTAGATCGGCGTATAGTCCTTGGAAGGATGTTGTGCATACTTGACCGGCAACTTCTTCTGCAGCATGGGGTGGGCAGACGGAGATTAAAATGGAGCAATTCTGAACCAACTCTTCCAGGGATTTTGTTTCGGTCAGAGAGAGTTTTTCAGCACGCATGCGGGTCTCTGGGCTACGCCCATCCGAAACCCAAAAAAGCGTGTGGCCGCTGATTTGGGCATTCCAGGCGATGGATGAACCCATCTCGCCAGGGTGAAGGATGCCGATATTTTCCACGGGTAGGCCTCTTCTTTCGCGAATATTCGCTCGATGATCGGGTATAAGATCATTATACAATGTCGCCAAAGATCGCTCAGTTGAAGATGTTTTAAAGCAGCTGTTCGGAGATTCAAAAGAGGGCGGTTTAGCACTGCCCTCTTTTGAATCTTCTAAATATCGAACTAAGAAAATAAGCATTACCTCATGAGCAGCGGCAGGAACACAAACACTTTAATGACAACGTTCACAGCAATGGTGTCTGTGCCACCCTCGCTATCAGTAACCTGGACGACAAAGCTATCTGATCCGGAATAATTAGACGCGGGTGTGTAGCCGATGGCAATTGATGTTCCTGTTCCTTCGGCTGAAGCCTCACCATGTCCTGCCTGAGTCAAAATGCTCCAGGTAAGGGTGTCACTGTCCAGGTCAGTGGCGTTCAAGGTCAGGGCGAAGGGAATTACTGTTCCGTTGCGTCCCATCGTTACGGCGATGGAATCACCTTCGGTAATGACAGGAAGCGTGTTTGCGACGAAGCTTACGGAGATCAAATGGTCACCCGATATATTCTCGAAGGTGTAGGTTGTTACCGAACCGACGGAAACATCGTCAACGACAACATCGGAGACACGGTAACCTGAATCAGGAGTAAAGGTGAAGGTTTGGCTGGCACCGTACGCAACGCTGACTGAACCAGAGGGAGAGATGGAGCCGTTCTGACCGCCGGACGCCGTGATCGTGAAGCTATTGATTGCGAAGTTAGCGGTGACGTCGACGTTAGCTGTTACATTGGTATCTGTACGAGGGTTGGCGGTGGAGCCGTCCGACCAGTTGACGAAGTGGTAGCCGGTGTTGGGGACGGCAGTGACAGCTGCACCATCTGCGCCGTAGTTCACGAGCTGAGAAATTTGACCGGTCAAGCTTCCCCCCGCGCTGACATAGTAGTTTAGGGCGAAGGTGTCAATGGCGAAGTTCGCGGTGACACTGAGGTCAGCGGTGACGTTCAAGTCGGTGCGAGATGCTTCGGATACCCCATCAGACCAGCCT
>JAFGLU010000046.1 GCA_016927865.1 Anaerolineaceae bacterium | reverse complement strand
ACGGCTCGCCTTCCAATTGGGGGTTAAAGAGGTGGGTTTTGTCCATGGTTCACTCGCCATTCTGATCGTTGTGTGGTTGTGTGTGGTCGACAGCCGTCGACCACACACAACAAAAAAAGTCCTTAGAGCGCATCGATGAATGCCAGCATAACGCTGAAAGGTTGGTAGCCGATCCGCCGGTAGACCTGCCCGGCGCGTTCATCCTCGGCGGTCAGGCAGGCGGTCTGCGCGCCGCGGGCGAAGGCATCGCGGGTGGCCAGCCAGGTCAGGTAGGTGGCGATCCCACGCCGGCGGAAGGGCGCGCGGGTGGCCACGCCGGCCAACTCGCAGATCCCGTCGATGGGCTGAAAGCAGATTGCCGCGGCGGCCGGCTCGCCTGCGATGCGGCCCAGGTAGGCCTGCCAGCCATTGGCCTGGAGGTTGCGGCGCAGCTCGTCCTCTTCGCTCTGCCCCGCTTGGGCCGGGTCCTGCGGGTTGAAGCCCTGGCGCTGGGCCAGGGCAAAGCCGCGCAGGTCGGCGGCAGGTGAATCGGGCGCCAGCTCGAGCACTTCCAGCCCGGGCACGGGTGGGGCGGGTTGAAGATCCGGCGGGGCGCAGACCAGCGCCCACTGGCGCGCTTCCTCGCGGAAGCCGCCCGCGCGTAAAACGGCGGGCAGCCCGGGGGCGAAGGCTTCGAAGAACTCGAAGCGCGTCACCCGTCCCCGGCGGCGGAAAGCGGCCCGCAGCGCGGAGAGCGTCTGCGCGGCGACCTGGGTGACCGGGTCATCGGGGATGGCGTAGCTGAAGGACGGGAACGGGTCGCCGGGATGGAAGAAGAGGGTAAAAGGCGGCAGCGCCTCTACCTCGTACTGCCGGCGAGCGTTCTCGCGCAGGTAGGCCTGGATGCGGGCCACCTGGCTTCCCGGAGTCATGCGTCCGCCCCCAGGGCGTCTGCCAGCAGGGCGTCCACCTGGGCCTGCAGCCCGGCGCGCAGCGGGGTGGATGGGACGGACGCGCCGCTGGCTGCCAGGCGGCTGAGATCGTAGATGCGGTGACACAGGAAAGAGGCTGCCTCGGGGTGCGCGGCGCGGAAGGCGTCGACCGGCAGCTCGCGCACTTCCAGCGCCACGCCGAGGATCTCGGCCACCAGGCGGTAATACTCGCGCGACTCGACCATCTCCGGCCCGGCCACGTTGAAGGTTTGCCCGGCGGCGGCCGGGTTCCCGGCCAGGCTGAGGATCGTCTCGGCCAGGTCGCCGGCCAGGAGCGGCTGCTGGAGGAAATGCCCGCCGCCGACCAGCTCGAGCGGCTCGCCGGCGCGCAGGCGCTGGATGAGGCGCGGGTCGCGACCGTGGGCCGGCAGGCAGCCCAGCAGCGATCCGGGGCCGTAGATGTGGCAAGGGCGCAGGACCGTCCAGGCCATCCCGGGGTTTTCGGCCTGGCTGAGGACGAGCTCGGCCTGGCGCTTCAGCCCGCCGTAGCCATCTTCCAGGAAGACGGCCGGCGCCTCCGGCTGCGGGAAGCGGCGCTGGGCGGGGTGATAGACGAAGTCGGTCGAGATGAAGACCAGTTGGGCGGCCAGACCGGGCAGCTCGGCCAGGTCCTGGCGGGCGTCGGCCGGGCTGAAGGCGATGCAGTCGACCGCCAGGTCCCAGGTGGCATGGGCAGAGCGGATGGCCTGGCGGAAGGCGGCCGGGTCATGCCGGTCCGCGGGCAGGGCGGTAGTCCCGGCGAGGGGCGGGCGCTGCCCGCGGGTGACCGTCCAGACGGCGTGGCCGCGCGCGAGCGCCAGGCGGGCCAGCGTGCCGCTGACGAAGCCGCTGCCGCCGAGGATGAGGAGGTTCATGGTTGGCTCCCGTTGGGTGGTTTAACAGCGATGATCCAGGCGGTCGGCCCGTCGATCTCGACCCGCGCGTCCAGCCCGTGAGCGGCGGCCATGGCGCGGATCTGGGCCGGGCTGCGGAAGCGGCTGTTCATCAGGGCCAGCAGCTCGGCCAGCGCGATCAGCTTGACGGCGAAGCGGCGGATGTCGGGTTCTTCGATCACCAGCCGGCCGCCGGGGGCCAGGACGCGCACCAGCTCGCTTAGCGCGCCGGGCTGGTCGCCGAAGTGGTGGAAGGCGTCCACCACCAGGATGCGGTCAAAGCGGTCGTCGGCGAAGGGCAGGCGCTCGACCCGCGCCTGGGTGGGCAGCACGCAGCCCTTCCCGCTGGCCTGCTGGGCCATAGGGAACGACAGGTCGCTGATCACCAGCCGCTCGACCAGCGGGCAGAGCAGGGAGGCCACCCGCCCGGTCCCGCCGCCGGCGTCGAGCATCCAGCCGTCGCCGGGCAGCTCGAGCAGGCCGCTCAACCGCGCGGCGTCGGGCGGGCGGATGAAGCGCTCGTAGAGCGGGGCAAGAAAGTCGAAGTGGATGTTATTGGCCATTATTGGATCTCGCCGGTCCCTTCGACCAGGATTTCATCAAAGTCGCTGACTTGGCGGCGTTCTTGCGTGGTTGCCATAAGAAATACCCTCCAATATGAAGTGGCTAAGGCTCGCCGACCCATCCAAATACGTTGAAATCGATCCGGTCGTCCTTGTTGAAGAGCACGCCTTCCTCTTCGAGGGCCTGGCGCTGGGTGTACTTGCCGAACGGGTCGAGGATGCTGATCTTGCCCTGGCGGTTGATCACGCGCTGCCAGGGCACGTCTGGATAGCTGCCGCTGCGCAGAGCGGCCATGGCGTAACCGACCAGGCGGGCGCTGCAGCCGGCGATCGCCCCGATCTGCCCGTAGGTGGCCACTTTGCCGGGCGGGATCTGGCGCACGATGGCGTAAATTCGCAGGTAGAGCGGGGTTTCTGTCTCGGTTGGATCCGGTTGAGCCATCAGCGGAACTCCTGGGATATAATACATGCAGAGTCTAGCACAAATCGGCCGGTTACGGCAGAGGAAATGAGAACCTGAGCGTATGAGTCAAGAATTAATTGGCCAAACCCTGCTGAACCGGTTTCGGGTGGATAGCTTCCTGGCCGCGGGCGGGATGGCGGTGATTTACCGGGTGTGGGACCTGCAGCGCAGCGTGCCGCTGGCGATGAAGGTGCTGCATCCCGAGCTGGCCGACGACCCGGCTTTCATCACCCGCTTCCAACGCGAGGCGCACTCGCTGGAGCTGCTGGACCACCCGCATATTGTGCCGTTCTACGGGCTGTTCCGCGACGGCGACCTGACGTTCCTGCTCGAGCGCTACATCGACGGGCCATCTCTGGACGAGGTGCTGCGCCGGCGGGCCGGGCGCCCGCTGCGGCTGAACGAAGCGCTGGTGTACTTCAAGGCGCTTTACACCAGCCTGGGATACGCCCATGCCCAGGGGATCGTCCACTGCGACGTCAAGCCGGGCAACGTGCTGATCGACCAGGGCGGCGCGGTCTACCTGACCGATTTTGGCATCGCCCGCTTTGCCGAAGGGCCGGGGACGACCTCGGCCGCCATCGGAACCCCGCTCTACATGGCGCCCGAGCAGATCCGCGGCGAGCCGGTCAGCCCGCAGACGGATATCTACGGGCTGGGCGTACTGCTGTTCGAGCTGCTGACCGGGCGGCGGCCCTTCACGGGCGAGGTCGAAGTCCCGCCCGGGGTGGGCAGCGGCACGGCTGACCGGGTTCGCTACCAGCACCTGACCCAGCCGCCGCCTGACCCGCGCAGCCTGAACCCCAACCTGCCGCCTGGCGTGGCGGGGGTGATCCTGAGCGCGCTGGCCAAGGAGCCGCGCCAACGCTACCCGAGCGTGCAGGTCATGGCCGGCGCGTTGAGCGAGGCCGTGGCGGCGCGCTTTGATACGCTGCCCGAGCGGGTGCGCCTGCCCGACGAGCTGCGCCGCGGACCGGCCTGGGAAGAAAGCGCTTCTCAGGTGGTGCCGGCCCGGCCGCCAACCGCTTCGCCTCCGCCCGACACGCTGGCGGCGACCCCACCCCGGCAGCGCCCGCTCGCCTGGCAGCCGGAACCCGCCTGGAACCAGGCGGATGCCCGCCCGCCGGGGGCCGGCGCCGGCCCGGCGATAGGCGCCGGGTCGGCGATTGACGCCGGGAAGCCGAACGGGGCCCGGCCCTGGGCGCGCTGGCTGGCGGTCTTGGGCGTGCTGGCCGGGCTGGCGCTGTGCGGCGCGGCCGGGGTTGGCCTGCTGAACCTGCTGCGCAATGGGCCGCCGGGCTTCCCGGGGCGGATGACGGCGACTGAGACGGTGGCGGCCCTGGTGGAACTGCCCGCGACCGACACCCCCGTCCCCACCCTGACCGAGACGCCCGTCCCGACCCTGACCGAGACGCCCACCGGCACGCCGACCCCGACGCCGACCCTGACGCCCAGCCCCACGGCGACCGACACGCCTTCCGGCGCGGGCGGACCGCTCCAGGGCGAAATTGTCGTCGTCCAGCGCATCGACCGCCGCGAGCGCCTGGTGCTGTTGAGCCTGGCGGACGGGCGGCAGGTTCTGCTGCCGGAGGTGCCCGACGTGAAGGTCGATCTTTCCCACGCGCCGCAGTGGTCGCCGGACGGCGCGCGGCTGACCTGGATGAGCCGTTACAACGGGCGCCTGCACATCGCCGCGCTGGTGATGGCCGAGGGCGAGCCCTACCAACTGCCGGCCGGGCAGGCTTACGAGCGAGTTTCCTCGCCGGCCTTCCTGGGCGATGGTCAGCGGATTTCCTTCTGGGCGTCGGACGGCGGGAGCGACTGGCTGGTGATCGCCGACGCGGCCAGCGGGGAGCGCCTCGAGCGGATCGAGCTGCCCGATTACCGCAACCTGTTTGTGTGGAACTGGCAGACCGGCCTGCTGGCCTTTGCGCGCGAGTCGGGTGGACAGTACGACGTGGGGATTGGCAGCGCGGGCGGCTCCAGCGAGCAGACGGTCGACGCCGGCGGGGACGAATACGCCCCGGCCTGGTCGCCGGACGGCGCGTGGCTGGCCTTCCAGACCGACGCCGGGCGTGAGGCGGGTCAGAACGAGATCTGGATTGTGCGGGCGGATGGATCCGGGCTGCGCAAGGTGACCGACAGCCCGCCGGGGACCTGGTCGCGGGCGCCCACCTGGTCGCCGGATGGGCGCTGGATCGCCTTCGTCTCCGACCGGGAAGGCAGCCTGGGGGCCGATTTTGGCGAGCTGTTCGCGGTGGAAGTGGAGACCGGCGCGGTCACCCGCCTGACCGAAACGGGCGGGGGGATCTACGACTGGCGCCCGGCCTGGCGGCCGTGAGGGGCTGTCTGAATGATCTTTTTGGACAGCCTCCGGCGCTTAAAGATCCGGGATCTGCCAGTCGATTTCGGGCTGGCCGGTTTCGCGTAGGAAGGCGTTGACGCGCGAGAAGGGCCGGCTGCCGAAGAAGCCGCGGTGAGCGGAGAGCGGCGAGGGGTGCGGGCCGGTCAGGACCAGGTGACGCCCACCCGCGACCAGCGGCGCCTTCTGACGGGCAAAATTACCCCACAAAACAAAGACGAGCGGGTCGGCGCGCCGGCTGAGGGCCATCAGGATGGCGTCGGTGAAGGCTTCCCAGCCCTGGCCCTGGTGCGAGCCGGGCTCGCCGCCGCGCACGGTCAGCACGGCGTTGAGCAGCAGCACGCCCTGTTCGGCCCAGGGCAGCAGGCAGCCGTGGTTGGGGATGCGCGCGCCGAGGTCGGTGTGCAGCTCGCGGAAGATGTTGCGCAGCGAGGGCGGCGGCGGCAGCCCCGGGCGGACCGAAAAGGCCAGCCCGTGGGCCTGCCCAGGGCCGTGGTAGGGGTCCTGCCCGAGGATCACCGCGCGCACGGAGGAGAAAGGGGTCAGCGCAAGGGCGTTGAAGACCTCACCGGCGGGCGGGTAGACGACCTGGGTCTGCCGCTCGCGGGCCAGGAAGGCTTGCAGGTGCTGGTAGGATGGCCGGCGGGTGGCTTCTGCCAGCGCCGGCTGCCAGGAAGCGGGAATCGGGAGCATATCGGGTCCTCTATCAATGGTTTTCCTGATTATACGATGCTAAAATTGAATTTATGCATTCTATCGTTTTGTGTGAGCGACTCCTTCGCCCACACAAAACGATAAAAGCTTCCCTCGAGTCCCCAAGGAGTGAAAGATGGCGGAAAAGGTGCTGGTTGCCTATGGGAGCAAATATGGCGCGACGGCCGAGCTGGCCGGGCGCATTGCGCAGGCGCTGGAGCAGGCCGGGCTGGTGGTGGCGCTGAAACCGGCCGGGCAGGCCGGGCGCGCGGCCGATTATGACGCGGTGGTGCTGGGCAGCGCCGTTTACATGGGCCAGTGGCAGAAGGAGGCGGCCGCCTGGCTGGAGGCCAACCGGGCCGACCTGGCGGGGCGACCGACCTGGCTGTTTTCGAGCGGGCCGACCGGGCCGGGGGACCCGGAGGTACTGCTGGAGGACTGGCGCCTGCCGGAGAAGCTCAAGCCGGCCGTCGAGCAGATCCAGCCGCGCGGGGTGGCGGTCTTCGGCGGCAAGATGGACCCGGCCAAACTCAATTTCTTCGAAAAGCTGGTGCTGAAGATGATCAAGGCGCCGGTGGGCGACTTCCGCGACTGGGCGCGGATCGAGGCCTGGGCGGCCGGGATCGCCGGGGAACTGCGGGGGTAGGGGATCCCCCGGTTGCCGGTCGGGCTCAAGCCCCACGGCCCGGAAAGCGACGGCTCGCGCAAAGCCGCAAAGCGCAAAGAGAAGAGGAACTTTTCTCGCGCCCGCGAAGTAGTTGTAGCCAGCCAGTAGCGCGGGTTTCTTACCCGCGGTCCTTGCCTGGCGGTTGAAACCGCGGCAAAGAATGGCAAGCCCTGCCTGCGCAGGGCTGAAGAGAAGACCATTCCTGCCTGTCACCACCGGACGCAGAGCGCGGGAAGAGGGAATCATTGGCACCTTAGTATGTTCATAGAGGGTGGCGGGCAAGCCGATTGGCGCCCAGGTAGAGAAGACCGTTGCTAAGCAAAGTCGCTACTCCTTACTCTCTTGAAGGTTCATTCGATTGGGTAGCAATAAGAAAATAAGCAATCTGAGAGAAGGCTTTGACTTTTTACCCTTCTTAAATTCGCTAAAAACAAGGTCTTATTGTCGGCGCTGCGCGTGTTTATGGCAGTGGAAAAAAGTCTCTATACCGCGAATTCGCCTCATGTGCAGCATTGAATGTTACATCTCATGCGGCTTGCATGTCAGTTTTCTTTCCAGAGTATTTGTTCTACCCCATTCGGTCGTCGAAAGTGGTTTTTGTGAACAGCACGCCAGATATCGCGGGGACAATTAGTGCTAGAATTATATACTCAATTTTTATAAATTAAAAAACTTCAAAATAAGCCAAATTTTCAACGCGTGTTCTGTTATGGTTTGTTGTTCAACAATCATTAGGAGGTCTTCCATGGAACCAAAGCGATTCTTGAAAATGCTTGGTCTACTGGTGGCAGTCGGGATGATGTTCGTATCGCAAGGTGCCACAACAATGGCAATGCATGGCGAACAGAATAACGCGAATGTTGTCATTGTTCCTGGGGATTATGCCACAATTCAAGAGGCAATTAATCATGCTGTTGAAGGCGACACGGTTTTGGTCGCCCCTGGAACTTATTACGAGCATATTACCATGAAGAGCGGGATCATCTTGAGTTGTAGCGATCCCTCCAATAGTTGTGTTATTTCAGAATCTGCCTCACCTTCACTGAATACAGCACTGGTCACCTGTACAAATTGCAGTGCTGGCACGTTAATCGAGAATTTCACGATCAAAGGGGCAGATGGAAACCAATATGCATATGGTGTTGGGGTCGAACTGGTGAATTCTCACACCAGGTTATTGAACAACCAGATCCGTGATAATTATCGAATGGTATACAGTGGTACTTATATAGTAGCTTATTCGGGACAGGGTATTAAAATTGTTGGCGAGGGCAAGCCCAGGATCATTCGAAACTTTATTTATAATAACAGATCCTACAATTTTGGCGGGGGGATTTCCATCGACAGTGGTTCTGAAGCTGTAATTTATGGAAATATCATTAAAGGGAACAGGATATTTAACTGGGGCCCGGATTGTGATGGCGGCGGCCTGGCGATAAAGTCGAACAAAGTAGTTGTCAGTAATAACATATTTGATGGCAATTGGGCCAGTGGTAATTCAGAAAGAGGGGGCGGTATTTTTATCGCTCCTGGGATCGTACCAAAATACATTGGCAATAATATCTTTCTGAACAATGATCCTTACGCGGTTGAGAGTGATAATTTTGACGGTCTTTCTTATAACTTGTTTTTTAATAATGAAACAGCAGTCCCATCGTTGGGTCCTGGTAACATCATCGGTGAGCCAAAATTTGTCAATCCGGTTGTGAATGATTACCATTTAATGAACGAGTCTCCCGCGATTGACTCCGGGGATCCACAACCGAATCATAATGATCCAGAAGATCCTGACAATCCCGGCCTTGCGCTTTATCCTGCATTGGGAGGACTACGCAACGATATGGGAGCCTATGGGGGACAGGAAGAACTCCTGTTATTGATTCCGATCGATGATGTAACAATTTCAGCGCCATTTGCCGGAGAAGTCAACCAGAATATTCATTTTTTGGCAGAAGTAAATCCAGATACAGCTACGATTCCGATAACTTACACCTGGCAAGTTAGCGAGCATGATCCGGTAACGCAAATTACCGGAATCAGTGATGAAGTTTCCTTTTTGTGGACCACCACGGGAGAGAAAACCATTTCTGTAACTGCAACGAGTGCAACCAATACAGTTACAGATGTTCATACCATCCTGATTCTGGTAACCTATAAGGTTTTTCTCCCTTTGACGGTAACGCCGTAAGTTACCCTTACCACATGTTTAGGATTGTGCAGCCTTTTGCGTTGCTGCTGGAAATCTTATGAGCCCGGATTATTCCTTCAGACGAAGAATTATATGGACCATTCTCACGGTTGATCGCCCCTGAGCCATCCTTGCCTCCATGTTCTGGTGGCAAAGGACAGTCACATTTTGGAATTAACTAGCACTGTTTTCCCTTGCTAAGTGAGTGGCTTCAGTAAACCTGCAATTGATCCGATAAGGAGGAACCAAACCATGAAAACCACAAAATTATTCATTCTTCTTCTGATTTTTTTGCTTTTCGTCTCAGCATGTTCTAGCCAGGAAGCAAAGTCATCAGAACCAGCGACACCAAAATCAAGTAGCTTCAAAGTAATTGATGTTTTTGAAGAAAACGATTCTGTAGAACTTCACATCACTGGAGCAAGTGGAGAGTATATTTTACTTTTTTTTAACTTACTTTGCCCCGAGGATGAATATTTGCCTCAAGGCTACAAGGTGCATCAATCACTTCAATGGACGTCTGTTGTTGGAGAATTCGCAGAAGACCCAAATCTCACGATACTCAACGCAATAACGGGATTAGACATCTATCTACTATACCCCAAACCGACATCTGAAATCTCGGAATGCTCGTTAGAGTATACCAGGTAACAAAACCCAACAAGCCGCTGTCAAAACGCACCTGGCCGTGGTTCTGGCTGCGCTATACGTGGTAATATCGGGTTATATGTTCTTCCCCTGTGGGCGATGGGCAATTATCGTAATTGCCCATCGTAAATTCAACAACTCCATATACCGCGTTGAAGGCTGAAAAGGTTGAATCGACGTATAAGGCGCACATACATCGTCTGCACCTGACTCGGGATGGATTGAACCTCACAGCAGGACTCGGCGAGGTGTCCAGTGCTACCAATGCAAAACCTGCAGTAAGACTTGTATATTCTCCCATTTGCTGCTTCCGTTACCCTTAACGTCTTGTTATAGTCCTTTTCTTGTTACCAATGGGATGCTGATCAATCAATGTGAGCAGTTGTCAACAATATTATTTCCCCTTTTGCCTTCTCCGGGTTGTCAAAGCTCGCGTGACTACCTCGGCTTATGGTTAGTAGCCCTTCTTTTTGATCATCGAATTGCATATTGATAGATAACACCGTCACCTCCAACCACAATTATCGAGCGCTGATCCGGAGTAAAAAATATACCCAGAGGATGGGTCAATTCAGGTATCATCTGGACCATCTCTCCACTAATGACATTCCAAATATAATAATTACCGGCAGTATCGCCTGATGCAAGCAAAGAGCCATCTGGAGAATAAGCCATCATAATGGGTCGGTTCATATGACCAGTTAGCTCAAGGGGTTGTTTTTCGTACATATTTTCTACATCATAAAAATTGATAAGATTTATATTCGCTTTGATATCCTTGCGAATTTTCACACCAGCTACAGCAATGGATTTGCCATCTGGCGCATATGCCAGATCAAAAATGAATTCTACTGGCACAGAAGCGCTTTGTTTTTTTGTTTGTAAATCCCATATATACATACCAAAGTCTCTATTGTCAGATGCAATAAATAGCCCATTTGGCGAAAAATCAAATGTTAAGTAACCAGCGTGTTCTTGAAGCTTTTCACCTGTAATTGCATCCCAAATTTGTATCTGAGCAAATTTACCGGTATATGTACTTTGAATGAAAAAAAGAGCGGATAACCATTTTCCATCTGGTGAAAATTGAAGTTCGCGAATTTGCTCATTAATCCCGGTTGGAATAACCAATTGTTGCTTAGCGGTTATTTTGTCCCAAATTACAATGCTGTAATCATCTCTGGCGGCGGCAATTTTTTCGTTGTTAGACATTGCTATTGCAGAATAAAATAAACCACCGTCCGAGAATTCCCTGATAACATTTACTGTATTTAGGTCAACCAGTTGCACCGATTGTAAATCAGGAGAAGTGATTGCCATTTCATTCGTATCTGGCGAATGGGCGAAACTGTGAAATAGATAATATTCATCTTGAATATATGAAACGGGATCCGTTTTCAGGAGGAAAGGTGGAACGACAATGGAAAGGTCAATATGTACTTCTGCGATTTGCCGGTTTTCAGTTTCATCCCAGACAAAAATTGTGCCCTCCTGGGAGGCATAAGCCATTCGATTACTGGCTGGTGATACATCAATTTGGCTAATCCGGTTCGTTTGCGCCGGGTATTCTTTTATCAATTCCATATTTTCAAGTGAGAAGGCTTTCAATGAACCATTTTCATCGCCGAGGATAATTTTTGTTTCGTCGGAATTAAAACTGACCGCTGAGAAAGTCTGGTTCATCTGATGTTCATGAACAAGCCTACTCGCCCCGGTTCCCCAAACATATATTTTTGAACTGTCATACCGGAAGACCCCGTTCGTAACCAAAGCTACTTTCTTGCTTGATGGTGAAAATTTTAAATTGAGAAAGGATCGATAGGCAATCTTTTTAGAAGCTAACGTGAACAAGATATCCACCGGTTGGGTGCTCCAAACCTGGATATCCATGAAGTTTCCAAATATCAAATATAAAGATCCATCTGGGGATAGGTATTCGGAAATGACATCCATATTGGTAAATTTTGGTTTGTTTTCTATGAGAAATTGCTTTTGGGCGATATCATACACCGATATTCGGCGGTCGATATCTTGTATTGTTAAAAATCGACCGTTGTCCGTGAATTTGGTCATAATAATATTGGGTTGAGATGGTAGGAGCGTTTCTTGCATTTCTCCAGTCAAAGCATCCAAAACTTGCAAGCCACCTCCCTTTGTAGTCGCCAGGATGGTATTCCCTTGTTCAGAAAACATCGCTTGCGTATAGAGCGTTGTAAGTTTTCGTGTCCAAACCACATTGTTTGAATCGACATCAAAGACCTGCAAGGCAGTACTGGACAGGACCAGTAAAAGCTTGCCATCACTGGACAAGTTGATGTTTTGCATTGCCCCATTTCCAAGTTTATTGATGAGCTTTATCTCTTTCCCGTTAATGGCAGAAATTACCGCTGGCGTTGATGTCGGAGTGATAGTCGGAGTGTGGGTTGCGGTTGGAGATGGGGCAACGTTGGTAGGGGTATAAGTGGCAGGAACCAAGGTGTAAGTCGGTTTTTGGGTAGAAGACGGAGAAACATCTTCTGCTTGTAACTGGTTATTATTATCATTTCCAACCTTTGAACAGCTAGAAATTAAGACCATAAAAAGGATGAGTAAACTAACAAGCCAGATAACCAACTGTTTACTTTTCATTTCCCTATCCTCGCTAAATGAAGCCTATCCGGTTTTCACATCTGAAAAAGTTGGACAACTCTCCTTATGGGTGATGGTTATGGCACAACCCACTTGGTTAAGAGAAAGTTCTCCAAATGACTATTCGTTTAATTTTGAAAACCCCATACGGTAAGACTTGATGAATCTGATGAAAGTAAATACCTGCCATCAGGCGACCATTCCAGGTTTGAGGCGAACACATCGATGTTGTGGATTTCTACAAGGTCTTCCATATCCCAAAACTTGATCGTTTCATCACCATTCCCTCCTGCTGATACCAGCAGCGGGGCCAACGGTGACCAAGCCAGATCAATAATTCCGCTCGTATGGCCTTCCAGAGTTCCTAGAGTCTCCCCGGTCTGCACATCCCAGACCCGTATCACCTCGTCTG
This sequence comes from Anaerolineaceae bacterium, assembly GCA_016927865.1. Classification (GTDB taxonomy): domain Bacteria; phylum Chloroflexota; class Anaerolineae; order Anaerolineales; family Anaerolineaceae; genus Anaerolinea. The sequence continues at coordinate 5,581 of JAFGLU010000046.1, read as the reverse complement.
ATCCACCAGAAGCGATCGTTTTCCCATCAGGTGACCAGGCTAGATTGATGGACATGCTCTCTATATGTCCGTCAAATTGCCCAAGCAGGGCGCCGTTGGATGAATCCCAAATCAGGATGATTCCGTCATCATCGGCTGAAGCAATTTGGCTGCCATCGGGTGAATAGGCAACCGAATTCACCCGGTTATCGTGACCTGACAGGATGAGCAATTTTTCCTGCTCCGCGATATCCCAGATGTACAGTTCAGTTGCATACCCGGTAAGAGTGTTTGGTTTTTCTTGTGCAAAAACCAGTCTTGACCCATCGGGTGAAATTGTGAATTGTTGAATACTTTCTTTGAAAAGCAATCCCAAAAATATTAAATCATTCAATGTGCTGTCACCATATGCAGGAATATGGTTCTTTAATGTATTTCCCTTAATTTCAAAAGTCTTTTGTCCCTGACCTACATCCCAAAAGTCTACGGTATCAAAGGTCGAAATTGCGATCGTATTGCCATTGGGGAGCCATACAATCCCTGACAACATAGATAACAGCGCGTCGGCTAAGCCTAACTCGCAGTCTTCTTTCTCCCTAATCATATCTTCACCGATCAATGTCGTTTCCATGGTTTCGATGTTGAGAAGTCGGATCGCGCTTATCCGGTTGATTGCTATCGTATCTCCGCCAGGCGCCCAGGTTGCATTAAACATGGGACAGAAATCCTGGCGTTGAACCGGCTGCAATTGCGAAACCAAGTCTTGAACGGAGGGCGTAGCTGTAGGTGTTGTTGTGCTTGTTGGGGCAATGGTTGGAATCTTTGTGGGTGTTGGAGCGATTGGATTAGCCGAACTGCCACAGGAATATGACACGAATACTACCAACATAATAACCAGTAATGCCAAGATTGTTTGACAATGGTTTTTCTGCTTCATAACCTTCATCCTCCCAGAACAAATTGAGGTGCTACATATATAATAATGTACTTATTCTGTACGGAAATCAATCCTGGTTAATAATTCATCATCATCGATTTTATCTTTACCCCAGTCTATTATGTCAGAAACTTTAATAATACCAAGACCTCTGGCCTTGCCTGTCAATAAGCTTGGGTTATCAACCACCAATATTTCAAAGTTATCTGGCAAGAGAGGATCATCACGAAACGCAAAAATCGCTGCTGCAAACGACAATGCTATTTTATCGAAAACTTCTGCCTTATCGTCAACTACTATAGCCAGAAGGGATCCATCGTTCTGTAACGAAACCTGAAGAACTGATGCCTCACTACCAGAATTTGCCAGGATTGGCTGAACCATTAAACCGATTGCCTCGCCAAGCTCTTCTATTGAAGTGGCTGTGGGTATTTGAACCGGGGTTTCTGTGGGATTTGGTGTTTCGGTAGGGGAAATAGTTGCAGTGGATGATGGTATTGTAGTTGATGTATCCGTGACAGTTGGTATAGAGGGCTCAAGTATCATCCTGCTTGAGCAACCACTAATGAGTGAGACCATACCCAAGGAAATACAAGTAGAAATAATAATCATCTTCATTTTGCACTCCTTTCCTCAGTAAAGCTGGTTCACTCCTTTTATCTATCACTCTGGAATAATTAGACACGCTCACCCATGAATCCAAACAGCAAGGGTTCGTCTCCATTGGAAAAATGCTTCACTACGAGGGATCGAAACAGGTCTCCAATGAAGATCAATATTGGCAGGACCCCAAAACTAACCAGAGTATTTCTCTTGATGCTGGCATTTTTCACTCTTGATCTAAGATCGAACGGTGAGATTTCCTTTCTGAACTCGAATCTCTAAGGATTATATGTTTGTGCTCCATAGTAGCCAGTCAAGTGGTTTCCATAGCTTGAAGCATCTATAAATGTCGTTGATCCTGCGACATCATCAAAATGCCATAACGCACGGGTGTTTCCATCCGGTGAAAATGGACCGGTCGGAACCGTATACGTGAGCGCAGTGTATCGAGCGATATCTGAGATGCGGGCCTCCTCAAGGAAACCGTGAAACCCTTGCGTGGACACGCCGCCAATCTCCAGGTCTCTCGAAGAATAAGGAAGTCCAGGCACCCAGTCCATGTGAATTCCTTCTTCAGGACTGTGAGCTACCCGAGCGCCGTCCAGGAAAATTGTGAAAGCGTCCTCGCTTTCCGTATACTCATTATCGAAAACGGCTGCCACATGATGCCATCCAACCTGGAGATTCGTTTCGTGCCACATCAGCACCTCACCATAACTGGGTATGACCAGGGTCAAGTAAATCCTATCGGGTTGATCGGCCTTGAAAGATATGTAGAATTGAAAACAATTCACTTTTCGAGCCAACACATCAACGGCAGTGTCTGAATAGCTCACATCTGGAACATAGAAGAACATCTCAATTGTGAAGTCATCGTAATAACCATTGCCTAGATTCAGCGAGTCATTATTAAAAATCGAAGCTGATCCAATGTCGTTTGGCATATACAAGACAGAATAAGAGAGATTGGAACCTTCAACGGTAATCTTTCCAGTGAAAATGTGACCATTGATGATGGCGTAATACGGATAATCCCCAGGCGCGGTAAAGGTATGAGTGAAGGTGCCGCCAGGGGCAATCTCAATTTCTAGCCAATCAATAAGGTTGTGATCTTCATTGATGATCTTCGGCAAGTGAAAGACGCCAGAAGCGATATAACTGTTGTAACGAAGAATCAGTGGTAGATGCATCCGGTAGGGATTGCCACCGATCAGATCAATTGTGCTTGATGTTTGGTTTGTCCATGTCACCGAATCGCTTGCATTAACGCTTACAAGACTTGGAGTAAAGCCGCCTGTCGTGATGGATACGGCTGCAGTCGTGCTGGCATCTGCTGCATTAGCCTGTTGAGGAATGAAACCCGGGACCGGTGGGAAAAACCCGAACATTAATCCAAACAGCAGGATAATGATCATCTGGCGGTATTTAGTATCCATGTGCTAGTCACCTTATTTGATATTAACTAATATGCGGGTAGGTCTCGGTGGACCAGTCCTCCCTTAGCAAGGAGAAGCCTGGCAATCACAAGGCACCTTGACCGGATCCTGCCCGATGCGGAAAGGATCACATCTTTCACCTCACCACCATTTTCACAAAAATGCACATATTGACAGGGTGTATTTCGATATCAAATTTGATAGTCTCCTTTCAGGCGGTGACCAAAGGCCCCGTTACTCCTTATCCCTCCGAGGGTCGCAAAATTCTGGGCTAACAACACTCACCCGCGCCACGCATAGACTAAAAGTCTCTAAATAAGAATGGCCTCCAAAGGTCCAGGGTGTTTCACCGCACTACTGTGGCAAGAAAAGGGAATACATTATGTCAAGAAGGGTCCGCGCCATTGGGCAAGCGTCGGTACATGCGCGCTATCAGATCACAGGTGGGTGTGATACCGACAAGAACATCATTGTCGCCGCTATTTACCAGGCCGAGACCAGTAGCCTGAAAGCCCGCTGTTTACTGTTCCTGGGATTACAAAAAGGATCGCCTTGCGCATCGTCGCAGAAATGGGCGCAAACTATTACCAACGCTACTGTGATGCAGAAGCCTTTTCCAAGGGGATTGGGGTTGTCCCAGCCAATGAGGTTTCGGGCGGCAAGCTGCTCAAACGCAAAGCTTCGCACGGTAATTCCCGAGTGAAGTTTCATCTCCTCTCGGCCGCCAAGGCGTTTGCCATTCACGGACACGGCCATCTCAAGGGCTGGTTTGATCGCTATCGCAGTCATGCCAACTACATGAAAGCGATTGCAGCGATGTCACGCCGTATGGACGAAGCGCTGTAGTGGGTGATGGTGAAAGGCAAACCATATAAGTATTGGCTTGGCGAATAGCCTGCCGATGATCGGGAACTGATCCAGATCGGTAACCAGACTGTTGACCCTTCCACTGGCGAAGTGTTCGCCTCGGAGTGATTCGGTTGTTAAGGTGCTTTGCTGGCTATTCGCCCTGATCTGCCAGCTCGATCGATTTGCGTGGCCCACCCCAGGTGCGAGTGGCTTTTCTCAGTAAAGCTGGTTCACTTCATTATCTTTCAAGCCGAAAATTCAGAGCCAAGGGATTATAAATGTTCGGGTAAATCGTCGGATTAATGAATTTTAAATTGACATTCGGTCCGTATTTCTAAATTCTAAAGATTATGGAACTTGATTATGCTTACAAATAACTCCTGTACTTCCAAGAGCGAATACATGGTCAGCATTAATAACACTAATATCGATCACATTTCCACAAGCTGGGTCAACTACCTGTGAATCCCAGATCAATCCACTGTTCGTAGTATGATTTATAGGACTTCCTAACCAGCCTTCGGTCAAATTGGCAAATTGCACATAACTGTAATTGCCTAACGTTTCACCAACTTGAGTGGTCCATAGGCTTCCACCATTGACTGTGTTCAAAATTCGTCCGCTACCCCCAACTATCCATCCCGTATTGCTATCAGAAAAAGCAATCGCATTAATCGATCCAGTAGTGATAGGAAGACTTTGGAGTACCCAAGTATCTCCTCCATCCGATGTGGTAAAAACCCTAGGGTATGTTGGATAACCATTGGAATAAGAACCAGTATACTCAGCAGCAAGCCAGCCTAAGCTGCCGCTCACAAAATGCAGATCTTTAATGCATCGATAAGTAATCCCGTCCCGACTTGCTAGAGACCAGCTGTCGCCACCATCCGCTGAGCGAAGTACATAGCCATGTGCTGTGAAAGTATAAACTGGGTATGTACCTGAAAGCGTATAGTGACAACCGGCGATAAAACCGTAGGTGTCGTTCGCAAATTTGATTGACTCAAGATAAGTATCCACGGGACTCGTCTGAGATACCCAGGTGGTACCCCCATCCGTGGTTCGAAGGATCAAGTTCTTGCCACCAATAATCCAGCCATTATTTTTGGTGGTAAAGAACATATCTTTTAAGTCCGATGTCGTCCCGCTACTTTGAGGTAGCCAGGTTAACCCTCCATCAGTGGTGTGATAAATAGCCCCATCATCACCCGTTACCCAACCGGTATATTGATCAACGAAGAAAATAGATTTTAAACCGACGCCCACACTCGGTGAGATTAATGTCCAGTCATAGAATACGTTTGTTGTTGTAAAGCTCCATACTGGCCCACTCGCAGTCAATCCATATTGGTCACGAGCGATTACCTGCCAAAAGTATTGGATGCCAAAGCCAAGAGTCCCAGGATCGCAACTAAGACTATTCAAATCATTACATATCAAATAATCAGGTGTGCTGTCCCCGGCCTCGAAGTATATGTCATAAGTAACCAAATCACCGGCTGGGTCGCCGCCAAGCCATTGTAGATCAACATCAACACCTTGGCTACTTGCTCCATTTATGGGCGATGGATCGCTGGGTATGTTAGGGGGATAGTTTAGATCTGCAATAATTACGGGCAAGTAGATGTAGGAATCATCTTCATCCAATGCCTGGATTGACCTTACTCCGCTATAAAAGGGAGCGATATTCAAATGTAGAATTAGAACTATTAATACGATCCATAGGATAAAATGTCGTTTGTTATCCATAATACTCACCCTCCCCATAGATTAATTT
>JAFGLU010000045.1 GCA_016927865.1 Anaerolineaceae bacterium | reverse complement strand
ACGCCTACAACGGCCTGGGCGACCGGGTCAGCGAGACCACCAACGGGGTGACAACCAGTTTCACCCTGGACCTGAACGCCGGGCTGACTCAGGCGCTCTCGGATGGGACGAATACTTATCTATACGGGAATAGGCGCATTGGGCAGTTCACCGGCGAGGAGTCCGCCTACTTTCTGGGGGACGCGCTGGGTTCCGTGCGCCAACTGGTGGATGGGAGCGGAAATATCACGCTAACCAAGAGCTACGAACCTTATGGAAAAGGGCTAACTAGTGTGGGGAGCGGATCGTCGATGTATGGCTTTGCCAGCGAACAAACCGATTTTAGCGGCTTAATCTATTTGCGTGCAAGATATTACTCAACTTATCTTAACCAGTTCATCCAGCCTGACCCCATTCTACCAGATCCGCGTGTTCCTGGAAATTGGAATCGTTATGTGTATTCCAGGAATAATCCTATTAATCTGACTGATCCGAGTGGAAAAACACCATGCCTCTATAAAGATGACATGGCAGCCTGCTATAGCAAGCTGATAACTTTGAACTATTTTGCAAGCAGCGTAAAGCAATATGTCAGATCTGGTGCTTTGCCCGTTGAAGGATTTGCTAACTTTGTTGATTATGCTTATCTCCTTTTTGACCAAGATATCCGAGGAACGATGTGGGGGGTCACCCAGGTAATTTCAGGTTTTGATCCTAATAATCCCTTGGATCCCATTTGGAACCAAGCTAGAAGAAATGCGCCTCATGGCCCATCCTTTATTGGTGAAGATTGGCTTCCATATCAGAATAAGCCAGATTATAATGACACCAATTGGGGAGGAACCGGCCTTACGTGGGTACATTCAAGAATTGGGGACTGGCGAGAAGAATATTGGGATAAAACGGCAAACCAGGCTTATCACTTCTGGTTTTACGCATCAAGCACGTTTTTTGATGTAGGTGGTCTATTCTGGGCTAATCTAGGTAATTTTATTCACGATGTGCCATTTAAACATATGGCCTATGATTATGTCCACTCACCTGAAAATGAAGCCCCACCCATGTTAGATGGTCAACAAGCACCTTCACAACCAGATTATCTTCTGGCCTGGGCGGGAATTAATTATGGATCGAAACTCTTAAAAGACTATGAATGGAGCTTAATTCTCGATCCGTGCAAGAATAATCATAACCTGCCCTCAACAATAAATCCTGGAGACTGGATAAGACAAAACTTAAAAGAGTAGAAAGGGCCTTTTCCAGTAGTAGCCCTCAGTAGTGGATTAACTATCATCCAATCCGATTTATTGAGCCAATACTGAACAACATTGAGTGCTTGTCAAGACAGGTAGCTGACAAGCACTCAAAGGAAAATGGTAATTCAATGGGCATAAATAGATTTTTGAGTAGAAAACCCGTTATATTCGTACTACTGGTCGTCTTTATCGTTCTCATTGTCTATGTTGTTAATTCATTGGTGGATAATCAACGATATAACCTTTATTGTCATCAATTAGCCTGGGGAATGAATAAAGACCAGGTCGAGAGTCTTCTGACCAATATGGGTTCACTATATTGGAGAGAGTTTCCGATAGAAGGAACAGAAATTACGAAGGTGGAACTGGCATTCAAAAATCAATTATTAGATTATAGGTATGGAGGAACTATGATTTTGTACTTTAATAATAACAATTATTACAGTGCTGCGCTTCCGGCTGCTATTGGTGAAGAAAAAGGGCTCTGCAAGAAACCAGAATGATTGACAAGTTCCGACGCGAAATTATCTCAGCATCCTAGTAAATGGAGCAGCCTCTCATTCCCGGCGATCTATTGTCGCCATTTTTCTCGGCTGTTTCTCTCGATTCTCTCCTATTTATTCACGCCGAGGACACAATTGGATCACCAACAATCTAGGAAAGTAAGGTGTCCACAAAAATTAAGGAGAAATAAATAATGAACATGTGGCGAAAAAAGAATCCCGGGTTTTTATATTTTGTTATTATGCTTCCACTTCTCTGTATTGGATTTAGCGCCGCATACGGATATTATATTTATAGTCAGCGTATAGCGCAAGACAAAACAGTATTGGAGGAGATCGGAAAGCGAACAGGGCTACCACCAAACTGGCTGGCCATCCGCGAATTTGTGTACTGCGACTTATTAAAACCGGGCACCGCCAAGTCTCAAATTGACCAAGGGTTATCCCTCATTGGATCGTATTCTTCTCCCAGTAATGGGGATTCGATCGAAAGAATCGATTTTATAAATCCTTCTATCCGTTACAACCTTTCCCCATTAATTATTGTTTATGACAAAGAATGGAGGGTTGTTTCTTCGGGAGCTGGGGAATTTAACCATGGACCTAGAGCGCAGTGTGAAATTGAAAGAGCGAAAGGTCAAACCCCATCAGTTTCCTCAAAGTGAAACAAAAGTGTCCAAAAGATCTTATTTTGAAAGGAGATAGTCGCAATGTCCGAGTATTTTGCTAAGGTAGAAAGCCAGCCCGGTTTGAATGCTCTCCCTCACAACCCCTGCCGGCTGCTCGATTTTCAGCTCCTGGTCCTGCCGGCGGGTGAAACCTTCAGCGGCCAGACCGGCGAGCGCGAAGTCCTGGCCGTCATCCTGGGCGGCCGGGCCGCCTTCGAGGTGGGCGGGCGGCGCTTCGAAGGTGTGGGCAAGCGCGCCAACGTCTTCGCCGGGAACCCGCATTCGGTTTACCTGCCGTGCGGGAACAGCTACACCATCCGCGCGCAGGGTCCGGTCGAGATCGGCCTGTGCAGCGCGCCCAGCGACCAGGCCGGCGACGCCTACGTGATTGGCCCGGAGCGGGTCAACACCGGCAAGTGGGGCGCGGCCAACTTCAGTCGCAATTTCCGCGAGATCCTGACCGCCACCCAGCAACCCGACCTGCCGGCCCGGCGCCTGATCGTCGGCGAGACGCTGACCCCTTCCGGCAACTGGAGCACTTACCCGCCCCACAAGCACGAGGAAGATAAGGGCGGCGAGGCTTTCCACGAGGAGATGTACTTCTTCCGGGTCAACACGCCCGAAGGCTTTGGCCTGCTCCACCACTATGACCGGCAGGGCTTTGAGGAGAATTACACCGTCCGCCACAACACCATCCTGATGGCGCCGCGCGGGTACCACACCTATGTTGGCGCGCCCGGCTATACCTCTTACTATCTGTGGATGCTGGCCGGCGAGCACCGCACCCAGGGCGTGATGAATGACCCGGACGTGGGCTGGGTGGCTAAGACGATCCCAATGCTGCTGGAACTGGGGCACTGAGATGACCATCCTCGACGCTTTTCGCCTGGATGGCAAGGTGGCCCTGGTGACCGGCGTCAGCCGGGGGCTGGGGCAGGCTATGGCGGTGGCCCTGGCCGAGGCCGGCGCGGATATTGTGGGGCTGGACCGCACCCCAGACTGCCAGGAGACCTGCCGGATGGTCGAGGAACAGGGCCGGCGCTTTATCACCATCGTGTGTGATATGCGCGAAACCCCGGTCGAGGGGTTGAAGGAGATCGTGGCCGGCATTGTCGCGCAGACCGGCCGGATCGACATCCTGGTCAACAACGCCGGGATCATCCGCCGCGCCCCGGCGCTCGAGTTCAGCGAGGCGGATTGGGACGACGTGCTGCAGATCAACCTCAAGGCCCTGTTCTTCCTCTCCCAGGCGGTTGGGAATATTATGCTGAAGCAGGGCGGCGGGAAGATGATCAACGTGGCCTCGATGCTGTCCTTCCAGGGCGGCATCCTGGTCCCATCCTACGCCGCGTCAAAAAGCGCTGTGGCCGGGCTGACCCGCTCGCTGGCCAACGAGTGGGCGAAGTACAACATCAACGTCAACGCCATCGCGCCCGGCTACATGGCCACCGACAACACCGCCCCGCTGCGCGCCGATGCCAGCCGCAGTGAGGCCATCCTCAGCCGCATCCCGGCCGGCCGCTGGGGCGTCCCGGACGACCTGAAGGGTGTGGTGGTGTTCCTGGCCTCCGCGGCGTCCGATTACGTGCAGGGCGCGGTCCTGCCCGTCGACGGCGGCTGGCTGGCCCGTTAGGAGAAACCGATCATGTACGCCACTCCCTTTGAAAATGTCGTTCCCGAAACGATCGCCCCGGGCCGCGCCCGCTACATTACCTACACCGACCACCTGATGCTGGTGGCGGTGGACTTCAACGACGGCCCTCACGCGCAGCCTGACCCGCCCCATTCCCACCCGCACGAGCAGGTCACCTACGTGGCCGAAGGGGAGGTCCTGTTCTTCCTGGAAGGCAGCCCGACCCGCCTGGGACCCGGCTCGGTGGTGCGCATCCCCTCCAACGTCCCCCACTCGATCCAGGCCCTGACTGGGCACGCCCGCCTGGTGGACGTCTTTACCCCCATCCGTGAGGATTTTCTGCCAAAATGATCCTGCTAACCTTTCAACACAACGAAGCGTACCGCCTGGGGGTGAAAACCACCCAGGGCATCCTCGACCTGGCGGCCGCCAACCAGGCCCTCCAGGTCTCTGGCCTCACCGACACGCCGGCCGCTTTTTACGCGGCCGGTCTGGCGGCTTTGCCTGCGCTGGAGAAATTTGTCGACCAGGCCCTATGCGAAGAAGGCCGGGCCGCCTGGCTGCTGGACGAGGGAAAGCTGACCCTCGGGCCGTGCCTGCCCCAGCCGGGCAAGATCATCTGCATCGGGCTGAACTACCGCAACCACGCGCGCGAGTCAAACATGCCGTTCCCACCTGTCCCGGTGCTGTTTGCCAAGTTCCAGAATGCGATAGCCGCGCCCGGCGAACCGGTCCCGCTGCCGCGGGCGGCCAGGAAGTACGACTACGAGGCCGAGCTGGCGGTCGT
>JAFGLU010000044.1 GCA_016927865.1 Anaerolineaceae bacterium | reverse complement strand
CTGCCTGGCTCAGTAACCAGTGGGATTCCTTGGCCGCCCGCCGCGCTGTTTTGCCCCTTGCTGTCTAACAACCTTTGAGTGCTCCCGCCCAGGCTCTACGGGAGTTGCCGTGGCAGGTACCCACCGGCGGTTCCAAAATGCGCGAATTTGATTGTAAACCGTTTGCAAGGTAAAAAGCCGGGGGATTGAATGATAATAGGATTGTAATTCAAAAGGTTACTGAAAAATAACCACGCTGTCGCTAGGAAGGTTTTGATGAAAGTATTGGTAATTGACGATGATTTGGGGATGACAGACCTGCTGACGATTTTGCTCACGCCGGCAAGCTCTGACGTATTGGCTGCAAATTCGTCAGCACAAGGCATTGAGATGACTCGCCAGCACAGCCCCGACGTCGTCATCCTGGATCTGATGCTGCCGGAGATGGATGGATGGAGTGTCTGCAAGTCGATTCGCGAATTCAGCGACGTTCCCATCTTAATTCTCTCAGCAATCGACAGCCCGGGCATGATCGCTGAAGCGTTGGATAACGGCGCAGATGATTTTCTGACCAAGCCCATCTCTAGCGGCACCCTCATTGCTCACCTGAACAAGCTAGTTCGGCGTCCAACTTTGTTAAAAAAAACAATAGCGGCGCCTGAACCATCTTAATCCTCCCTCCTCTTTACCGGTATCTGTTTTCCTCCCTTTCCCTTCCCCGAGCCAGACGGGGAAGGGATCGTTTAACGGCAAAATGCCGATCCTCACCACGCCAATTTCCAAGAGACCCGAATTTGAGATGTGTGTGGGGGGTGCTTCGCACCCCCCACACACATCTCAAATTCGGGAACTTTCCTCACCCGCTGAGCAATTACTCAGGCTGTGGCGTGATTCGTAGTAAAATCATAAAAATAATAGAAAACGGAGAACCATATGCAAACTTGTTCCCGCTGTAACACAAATGTCTCAGATACCACCCTTATTTGCCCCAATTGCCAGGCTGACCTGCGTGTCTTTTCTACCACCGCTGTTGCCCTGAAGAAATTTCAAGAAAACCCGCGTGTGCTTATGGTGAATCTCGTCGTCGCCGAAGACGCCTGCACCGCCTGTCAGGCTGTTCAAGGCACCTATCCTAAAGACCAAGTTCCCACGTTGCCGGTAGAAGGCTGCTCCAATCCCGACGGCTGCCACTGCTTTTACCAGCCTGTGCTGGATGAAATTTATCCATAATTCCCCACCCAAGACGCAAAAACCAGATCATAAAACCAGGTCAACGCTGCGCGTTGACCTGGTTTTATGATCTCCCTTCAGACAGCTTATAGCCCCCGCAGGTACAGGAAATACAGACCGCCGATGTACCCTAAAATGAGCAAGGCTGCATCGATCTCAAAGATCCATATTTTCCGCTCAAACTTGCCCACGTTGCCTACCACAGCCAGCAAGGTCAGCACCAGGCCCACCATTCCGGTCAGGGCAAAGGTCGGGTCAATCAGGTCCAAGAACCGGCCGTTGATCAAGAACACATCCCCCAGGCCCAAGGCGAACATATTAAACATGTTACTGCCAAACAGGTTGCCCACAGCCATGTCAAAGGCCTTCAAACGCACCGCCCCAATGGTGGTCACCAATTCGGGCAGCGAGGTCACCAGGCCCACCAGCGCAATGCCCACAAAACCGGTGCCCAGGCCCGTAATCTCAGCAATAGCAACGCTGCTCTCCACCAGCCAGGGAGTCACCACCACCAGGATTCCTGCCGCCAGTACAAAGCCGACGATGGCGGCCGCCAGGGACATCATCTTGGGGTCAATTTCCACCTCGCCAACCACCACTTGATGATCTCCACTGTTTTGCAGCGAGTAGACCAGCCCGATATAAGCCAGAATGATCACGAGGCTGTCCAACCCCACCCAGCCAATCATAATATTGATATCGGCTAGCAAGAAAAACAGCACCAAGGCAATCAACAGGCTGGCGACAGTCCCCGACATGGCGTGTCGCAAGCGGATACGCCGCAGCACGCTTTGCCGCCAAAAAAGGACATCTAGCACCCCCAACATAAACATGTTGAACATATTACTGCCAAACAAGTTTCCCGCAGCAAGGTTGAATTCCCCCAACTGAAAGGAATTGAGGGTGGTCAACAGCTCGGGAAGCGAAGTGGAAGCAGCCAGTAGAATCGCTCCCACGAACAACCCACCCATCCCAGTGCGAATGGCAATCACATCGGCAAATTCTGCCAACTTGAGCCCCACCACCACTAAAATGGCCGAGCTGATTATGAACTGAAACCAGATCATCCTACTCCGCCTTTCCCCATGAAGTAGCTTTCGGAATGCCCTTTACAACGCCCAAAGGCCAGGAGGCGAAAATTCCTGTATACGGCTGGCTCAAATCACCGACAATTTTTTCGGTAGCTGCCATGCACTTGTTCACCGTCTCCTCATCGGGCACAATGGCCAACGCAGTGCGATTCCCTTCCAGCGAATCGCTCACATCGGGCAGCAGATAGCGCATGGGGATGCTCAACCGCTTGGCGCGGCGGCGGTGAATGCCGGTGCTCTCAAAGATCGTCGCGCCGCCTATTCCCAGGTTGTACCAGGCTTCTAGCACCTCATCCAGCAGGGCCGGATCATCTAGAATGAACAATATCATATACATCGCATCAGCTCCTTTTCAGAAGATCGTTGATTGACCGGTTTTCAAACTACATTCCTGCGTTCACGCAGCGTGCCATGAACGCTCGCAGCGCCGCCGCAGTGGACGCTGGCATTTCCAACATGGACATGTGCCCCGCGCCGGGTAGAATCGTCAGGTTCCCGTCCCACAACTTTTCAGCCATCTCGCGCGAGCGCTCCATCGGGATCAAGGTATCTAAATCACCTGAGATAATTTCAACCGGAACACGCAGCCCAGCCAGCACTTCCAGGCGGTCGTGGCGCTCGGCCATGCCCATCAGCGTGCTCTGCACCGCCGCCGGGCGCGCCCGCCGCATCCAGCCGCGCACGCGCTCGCGGGCCTCTGCCATCGGTGAGTAGCGCTCCAGGCTGCCCTCCAAAATGCCCACCCCCTGGCGGGCAATCTCCTCGGCCTGCTGGTAGCGAGCCGTCTTGCGTTCGGGAGCATCCGCCGCCGCCGCGCTTGTCACCATCGCCAGCCCAGCCAGCCGCTCCGGGTAGGCTTCGGCAAAGGCCAGCGCAACATACCCGCCCATCGAATGGCCGGCCAATGCCACGCGCTGAACTCCCAGGCGGTCCAGCAGAGCCTTTAGGTCCGCGGCCATCGACTCCATTGTGTAAATCCCATCAGGGACAGGCGACAGGCCGTAGCCGCGCAAATCGGGCAGCAGCAGCCGCGTCTCGCTCTCCAAATGCGCTGCCACCTCGTTCCACAAGCTGTGATCAAAGGGAAAGCCATGTACCAGCATCAACGGAAGCGGCCCCTTTCCGCGCTCCTCGCAATAAAGTTCTACAGTTGTGTCCATCCGTTCACCTATCCTTCTGTCTCATCATCACGCCAGCCGCGCAGAAAGACCAGCGCTTCCTCTAGCGTGGTCACAAGCCCTTCCGCCTGGGCCTCGCGCACAGCTTCCAGCGCGCGCCCAACCGCAGGGCCGGCCTTCAACTTCAACTCGCGCATCACCTCACCCCCGCTCACCAAACGCGGCGGCTGCACCACGGCTTCGGTCTGTTCCCAGCGCGCCTCCAACAATGCCCGGCAAACGCGCAACTCAGCCAACCACTGCTCCTGCGGCAGCGTGTGGCTATAGGTAGCCCATGTATCGGCCAGAGAAAACAAGCACAGGTCAATGCCCGCCGCGCCCAGCGCCTTAAAGTAACGGTAGATCGCCCTCCGGGTGGGCGGCTCGGGCTGGTCGGCCAGATGGTGCACACGCATATGCCCGGCGATCAAAGTTTGCAGCCGAGACACTTCATCTCCACTCAGAGCCAGTGCGCGCGCGCGCTGGGCAGCAACCTCGGCCCCACGGTCATCGTGTTCAAAGAAGCGGATTCGGCCGCTTTCTTCCACGCTGCGTGACACCGGCTTGGACACATCGTGGTATAACGCTGCCAGCATCATCAGCCCACGGATGGAACGGTCGGTGGCCAGAGCGGCGCTAAAATGGGCGGCGAACTGCTCGCGGAAGCGACCCAACCAGGTCACCGCCGTTGCCAGTACCAAGCCTTCGGCGCTGCCCTCGCGGAAGTCACCCACCAGCACGCCCCACAACTGCTCCAGGCGCTTCATCACCTCCAGCGTGTGCATCCAAACGTCATGCACATGCGGCGCCGACTGGGTTACCCCCTTCATTGCTTCCAGTTCGGGCAGCACTTGGCGCAAAATCCCCATCTGGTCGGCCACCTCCATTGCGGTAGCCGGGTGCGGGCCTTCCAGCATCTTGAACAATTCATCCCGCTGGCGCTCCATCGAGACTCGCGACAGCAGCGGCGCTGCGGCGCGCATCCAGGCCTGCGTTTGCGGCTCAATCCGCGCCGAAAGGCTCAACGCCAGCCGTACCCCGCGCAACACACGCGCCGGGTCATCGCTCAGGCTGGTCGGTCCACAAGCCCGTAAGCGTTTCTCGCGCAGGTCCTCCAACCCGCCGCACGGGTCAATCACCGTTTGCGGTGGTCGAACATCCATCGCCATGGCATTAACAGTGTAATCTCGCGCACGCAAATCGGCTTCCAGGTCGGGCGCTCGCAAAGCCGAAAAATCCAACACCAGGCGTTCATCGCCATCCATCAACACCACGCGGGTAATATCCCGCTCGACGTCCATTACATACAGCCCGCCCCCCAGTTCATCTGCCAGGCGTTTGGCCAACGGGCGCGTTGGCGAGGTCATCACAAAATCCAGGTCATGGATAGGTTTCCCCAGCACACGGTCGCGAACAGCCCCGCCCACCAGGTAGACGGGCTGCCTCGTCGCCGCCGTCCTCTTTGCCACGGCAGCCAGGAGTTCATCCACCGCCCACTTCATGCGGCGGCCCTCATTCCTTTCCCCCGCCGGTCAGCTTTTGGTATTTCTCCAAATCCACCACGCCCACAAACGGCAGGCCGCGGTAAAAATCGTCGATATCCAGGCCGTAACCAAAAACAAACTTATTTGGGATGCGGAAGCCCACATATTCCACAGGGATATCCACCTCGCGGCGCTCGAACTTATCCAGCAGGGTGCAAACGCGCAGGCTGCGCGGCTTGCGCACCGCCAGCAAGTCCAGCACCGATGACAGAGTTAAACCGCTGTCAATAATATCTTCCACGAGCAGCACGTCCCAATCGGTGATATCGATGTTCAAATCCAGGGTAATGCGCACCTGCCCGGTCGACTCGCGCCCCCCCACCCCATAGGACGAAACCGCCATAAATTCGATTGCGTGTGGAATGTCAATTGAGCGCATCAAATCGGTGAGGAACATCACCCCGCCGCGCAGGATGCACACCAGCAGGAGGTTCCCCCCCTGGTAATCCTGCGATATTTGCTGACCCAGCTCACGGATGCGAGCACGCAAGGCCGGCTCGTCAATGAGCACCTCGCCCAGGAAATCGCGGTAATCCCACATGCTTCCCTCCTTCACTATCGCGGCACTTCGTGATGCTGACGGCAGCGCGCTTCGTACATTTCCGACGCGCCAACAATAACCACCGGGTCGCTGTAACGGGCAGGCTTCCCATTCACCAGGCGCTGGGTTCGGCTGGCACTATCGCCGCACACCATGCAAATGGCTTGCAGCTTGTCCACCCGCTCGGCAATCGCCATAAACACCGGCATCACCCCAAAGGGCTCGCCGCGAAAATCTGTGTCCAGGCCGGCCACAATCACCCGGATGCCTCGTTCGGCCAGTTGGCCAGCTACCTCCACAATGCCCTCATCAAAAAACTGTGCTTCGTCGATTCCCACCACCGATGTGTCGCTGCTCAAATTGGCGAAGACCTGGCTCGACGACTCGATCGGTAGGGCTTCGAACTCGTTCCCGGCGTGGGAAGTCACTTTTTCCACACTGTAGCGGTTGTCGATGATGGGCTTGAAGACTTGCACTTTTTGCCGGGCAATCCTGGCCCGCCGCAAGCGGCGAATAAGCTCGTCGGTTTTACCACTGAACATGGAACCGGTGACAACTTCAATGGACCCTGTGGTGTGCTTCACAATTTTTCCCTCTTTCAATCAGGCTTCGGATAATGCAGTTTTTAAGTATTCCAGCGCAGGCACCGGGGTCGGATCGACGCCGTATGCCATAGCCAAATAATACGCGGTATAGTCTCCAAAAAGCAAGGCCGTCCACTGCTGGGTGAACGGATGGTCTCCCCGCGCCGTGAATTTATCGGTATTGATCCCCTGCTCCATGAAAATTTCCCGGGTTAGATCCAGGCGCAAGCGGTTGCGCGGATGGTTCCCCGCCGCGCGCAGAAAGACAACTGCCAGGCGCGTCAGGCCGGCTTCGGGGTTTTCCAATCCCGCCAAAAGGTTATGATCGGCCTCGGGTAGCTCCTCGCTTTGTGCCCAGGCCTTGGCCATTTCGTTGATCTGCCCTTTCCAACGCCGCGCCACCGGCGCCAGAATGTCGGCGCCAAACACAACCACATTCCGCCCCACCATCTGCCCGGCCATGCGCTTAGCTGGGTTCAACGCCACGGGCACGCCCGCCATTAAGTGCGATTGAAAGTCACGCAAATCATGCAGCGCATCCTGAACCATTTTACTGGGGTCGTTGACCAACCCCAAACGGAACAGGGCACTGTGAATCAAGCCATACGAAAAACCCACCGCAGAGCGCGGGGCATGCCCGTGCGCAAATTGCCACACCGCTGCGCCCACCCGCTCTGCCGCCAACGCCAGTGAGCCGCCGGTCGTGATGGCTAAAATGCGACAGCCGTTGGCCACGGCTGCTTCCAGGCAAGCCAGAGTCTCCTCAGTGTTGCCCGAGTGAGAGTTGAGGATCACCAGGATCTCTTTCCCGCAGGCCCAGCCCGGCAAGTCATATCCCCGGCCTACCACCAGAGGAATCGGGCAAGCGGGTGAAAGGCAAGCCGCCGCCAGGTCGGCCCCAATGGCCGAGCCGCCCACCCCGGCCAGGTACACGGCTTTCAAGCCAGGCATCTCTGGCAGTTCCAGACACTTGCCTAACTGGTAAGCTCGCTCCAATTGGCTGGGCAGGCCGTCAATTTGGGCGATCATGCGCTGAGGATCCAGCTCGCGGAAAGCTGCCACATCATCCAGGTTCATTTTCCGCCTCGCTTGATCGCCAGAATCCGCTGGTAAACCACCTTCTTCTTCCAGCCTGCCTGGGCAGCCACTCGCTCGGCCAGGTCGCCGGTGGGCTCGCCCGCCGCCAGACCTGACCGCAAGGCCTCGTCCAGCCGGTCAGCATCCCAGGTATCATCCGTGGGGGCCGCTCCGCCCACCACCAGGGTAAATTCACCGCGCGGCTCTACCTGCACAAAATGGGCCCGCGCACTCGAAACGGTTCCGCGCAGCAACTCCTCGTGCAGCTTGGTCAGCTCGCGCGCCGCTACCAGCGGGCGGTCGCCTAACACCGCCTCGATATCCGCCAGCGCTTCTGTCAGGCGGTGGGGGGTCTCCAAGAAGATCAGCGTATAGGGATAATGGGCTGCTTCTGCCAGCCGCGCCCGGCGTTCAACGCCGCGCCGCGGAAGGTAGCCCAGGTAAACAAAGGCATCGGTGGGCAGCCCAGAAGCCACCAGCGCCGCCAGCGGCGCCGAAGGGCCCGGAATGGGGCTCACCTCAAAACCCGCCTGCAACGCCGCCCGCACCAACTCATAGCCGGGATCATTCAACCCAGGGGTGCCTGCGTCCGAAACCAGCGCCACGTCACCCTCGGCCAGCGCGCCCAGCACCTCGTCCAGGCGGCCAATCTTGTTGTGTTCGTGATAGCTAATCAGGCGAGGCGGGCGTATCTCATGACGGTCCAGAAGCTTGTGGGTTTGGCGCGTATCCTCAGCGGCCACCATGCCAGCTTCGCGCAATACACGCACAGCCCGCAGGCTGATGTCCTCCAGGTTGCCGATGGGCGTGGCGACAAGGTACAGGATGCCCACCCAGTTTACTCCGCCCAGGTCACAAAATTCATATCTACCTCGCTGCCCACGGTATCGATACGTGTCAACTGCACGTACGCCGTCAGGCCCAGGTTGGTGCGCACGCACAGGTAACGGCCCGTTAATCCCGATCCTAATTGCAGCGCACTGGCGCTTGTCTGAGCTGCCTGGCAAGCACTGAAACTGGGGATATTTGTGCCAAAATCGGCCATTTCCGCGCCGTTCACCGGCTCAAGAATCAGGTTGCCATCCACAAGTTTCAGAGACAAATCATCTTCGAACTCGGTATCTGTCAATGCGCTTTCCAGATCGAAGGCCTGGGGCGCCATCAGGGTTACAAAGCCATCGTTGATGACCTCCACGGTCTCGGTCGGGGCAGCCTCACTTGTAGCAGTAGGCGTAGGGGTGATCGTCGCAGGCACAATCACCTGGATCCTCACCCAGAAAGGCGCACCGCCGCCTGGGCCAATGCCAAACAGGCCGCCGGCCGGGTTGCGCAGCTTCCAATTACTTTGATACACCCCGCCCTGCTCTGGCGCAGTCATATCTACCGAAAGTTCAACCGTTTCTCCTGGCTGCACCGCAGCCCGCAGGAATTCCTCCCGCCGGCTGCCCAGGTCATCCCCCGAAAACCACACCAGCGCATACTCCTGCGTCCAGGCACAACTGCCCGAATTGACCAGCCGCCATGTTTTGGTGAACTGCTGGCCCGGCTGCATGGTCGTGTCATCTGGAATAGTCACATCAATAGGAATGCCTGCCTGTGCCAGGTTGCAAAGCGTCTCAGGTGTTTCGCTGGTGTTAGGCAGCGGCGTAACGCTGGCGCTGACCGGGGTCACGGTGCTGGTGCTGGAAGGCTGGGGCGTTGCCATCTCTTGTGTTGGTTCCAGCGAAGCGGTGTTTTGCGGCGTGACACCCATCTGGGCCGTCTCGCTGAGCATCACCGCCACCGTTTGGTAAGCAGGCTGCGAGGGCGTGCCAACAGCCGCCGTTGATGGTTGCACGGGCAAGCCGCATCCCGTCAGCAGTCCGGCCAGAATGAGTGCAGGAACAATCGATCGAGTGTATCGCATGGAGTAACCTTCTTATCATTCTACCAAAAAAGAACCTCCTTGCACGCCGACCTTTGAAGGTTCGAAGGGAGTCGTCATAGTAGGTTTCGCAATTTTGGGCTTGAGGGTGGCGAAGTCGCCCCCAAGCTCAAAATAGAAGCCTCTTGCCTTGACCAATTCTTGACAAAGACCCTATTGACAAAACTACTAACTCGTTATATATTATTTTATAAACTAGTATCTTGTGGAGTATTTATTCCGATGTCTGTCCGCCACGCCATTCTCGGTCTGCTAGCCCAAAAGCCCCGCCACGGTTACGAACTCCGCAGCGCTTTTGAGGCGTTAATCGGCGGTGAACAGAATTGGGAAGTCAAGCCCGCCCAAATCTATACCACCCTTTCGCGCCTGGAAGAAAGCGGGCTGGTGGCAGAAGCGGCCATTGAGCAAGACGGCGGGCCCGAAAAACACATTTTTGACATCACCCCCGCCGGGCGCGAAGAACTTGGCGATTGGTTTGAGGGAGCGGTAGAGGAAGTTCATCAACGCGACGAGTTCTATCTAAAGCTGATGCTCAGTATCAACGACGAGTTCGCCGACCCATATGCGGTCATCCACGTGCAGCGCTCCAGTTTGTTCCGCGACCTGCACGGCTTGACCACTCAGCGGCAAGCCTTGAACGGCATGGAAAACTTGGCCCAAATCTTGTTGCTGGACAAAGCTGTGATGCATCTGGAGGCCGATCTACGCTGGTTGGACATGGTGGAAGGCCGCCTGGATGAAATCCGCTCGCATCCCCCGCCTGAACCCGAAACGCGCCCGCGAGGGCGCCCCAAAAAATCCTGATAAAAGCCTCCCGGCAAATCCACATCCACTTTCCGTTCAATCCAACCGGGAATCCATCCCTGTTGTCTTCTTTTTGTATTATGAAGGAGTTTACAATGTCTATCGTAGAGACCAAAGAGCTAACCAAAGTATATGGTAGTGGTGATACTGCGTTGACCGCTCTGAACCATGTTTCCATCCACATCCAGGCCGGCGAATTTGTCGCCATCATGGGCCCCAGTGGCTGCGGCAAATCTACCCTGCTGCATCTGGTCGGCGGCCTCGACCGCGCTACCTCGGGCGGCGTCATGATCGAAGGTCACAATTTGAGCGACCTCAACGACACCCGCTTGGCCGAGCTGCGCCGCCGCAAAATCGGCTTTGTGTTCCAATTCTTTAATTTGATCCCCGTTCTCAACGCCCTCGAAAATGCGGCCCTTCCGCTGCTTCTGGACGGAGTCCCGTTGAAAGCCGCGCAGAAAAAAGCTGCGGAATGGCTGGACCGGGTTGGCTTGAGCGACCGCCACACCCACCGCCCCAGCCAGCTCTCTGGCGGGCAGCAGCAGCGCGTGGCCATCGCCCGCGCCCTGGTAAGCGAGCCGGCCATCATCCTGGCCGACGAGCCCACCGGCAACCTCGACACCCACGCCGCCGATGAAATCGTTGGCCTGCTTCGCCAGGTGAGCAGCCAGTGGGGTCGCGCCGTGGTCATGGTCACCCACGACCCGCGCATTGCTGCCTATGCCGACCGGATCATCTTCCTCAAAGATGGCGTCATGGTCAACGAGACCCGCCTAGAAGCTGGCGCGCTGCCCGCTCAATAACCCGTCACGGCTTGATTTATCGTTCCGATTTGCGGCCCCACGGGGACCGTAAAGGAGTCTGTCAATGAACATTCAATGGATTCTCGCTCTTCGCTATCTCAACGGGCGCAAATTACGCACGTTCTTAACCACCTTAGCCGTCGTGTTCGGCGTGCTGGTTATCTTTGGCATGAACATCATGCTGCCTACCTTATTGAAAACCTTCCAGGCCACCATGCTGGCGGCTTCCAATGAAGTCGATCTAACCGTATCTCACCGCGCCGGCACGCCCTTTAACAACTCTGTGCTGGACGAGGTGCGTGCCGTGGAAGGCGTCCGCGTTGCGCAAGGACTGGTCTCAAGGCCGCTCAACCTACCCGCCGACTTCTTCGACCAGGACCCCACCCAGCAGGATAGGATCAGCGTCCTCACAATGGTCGGGCTGGACCCCGCGCTAGCTTCACAAATGCGCGCCTATCTGATGGATCAAGGCCGCTTCCTACAAGAAGGCGACACCGGCGTCTGCCTTATTTCCGTCACCATGGCCGATACTTTAGGCCTGCAACTCGGTGACACGCTGCAACTGCCCACCGCCCAGGGCTTGACCAACCTTGAAATTGTGGGCATTCTGCCCCCGCGCATGGCCCCTGGGAATGAAGAAGTGCTGGTACCCGTCTCCGACGCGCAGTATCTGCTGGAGATGGAGGGCAAGTTCAGTTCTGTGGAAGCCAACTTCAATACCACCGCTGAGGATGAGCGCGCCGCTATCGAACAGGCCGTATCCAGCCGCCTGGGCAGCGAATATCAACTGGGCGCGTTGAGCAGCGCATCTGAGATCTTTGGCACGCTGCAAATTGCCCAGAACGCCTTCAATGTGATCGGCGCGCTGGCCCTCTTCATGGGCGCATTCATCATCTTCAACACCTTCCGCACCCTCATCGCCGAGCGCCGTCGCGATATTGGTATGTTGCGAGCGGTAGGCGCCTCGAGGCGCATGATCACAGGGATCATCCTTACCGAAGGTCTTATCCAGGGCATCGTGGGCACCCTGACCGGTATGGTTTTGGGGTACCTGCTAGTTGAACTATTAATGGGCATCGCCACCCCGCTGCTGGGAAACTTCATGAACGTTCAGCTTCAGAAGCCCGTGGTCACCCTCTCCATCGTGCTCATCTCCTCCGCTTTGGGCATTGGCGTAACGCTGCTGGCCGGCCTACTGCCTGCTTTCAGTGCTGGTCGCGTCACACCGCTGGAAGCGCTGCGCCCATCCACCAACGGCAAGCTGGCCCGAAGAATGTTCGGCGCGAGCGCCATCACCGGCATCATCTTAATTGCCTTGTCGCTGGCGGCCTTGTTCAGCGGCCAACCTGCCCTGGCGACCCCTGGCGCATTGATCTTCATCGCCGGGCTGATCTTGATTGCCCCAGCGCTGGTGCGGCCCATAGCCCTGGGTTTTGGGGCGCTGTTTTCGCGCCTGCTGGCGCGTGAAGGCACCGGCTTTGTTGCCCAAGGCAACCTCACCCGCCAACCCGAACGCGTGGCCGTAACCGCCAGCACCTCCATGATCGCCCTGGCCATCATCGTCGTGGTTGCCGGCATGGCCACGACCATCGAAGAAACCTTCATGAGAGTTCTCCGCGAAAGCCTGGGCTCCGATTACCTGTTCATTCCGCCCTCCGTCGGCATTTGGGCCAACAATATCGGTGCAGATGCTTCCTTTGCCGACGAACTGCGCGCCATTGACGGCGTGGGAGCTGTGACCTCCATGCGCTTCAGCAGCGCCGTCGCCGATGTACTGCCCCAGTTTACCAAGGGCCAATCTGCCTCAACCGATGGCGTGGCCGTTTCCATGATGGGAATTGACCCACACAGCTTCCCAGAGGTAGGTGGGTTGGAATTCACACAGGGCGATCCTGAAGTCGCCTATGCGGCCCTCAACGACGAACGCACGCTGATCGGCAACGGTGTTTTCATGAGCTCCACCGGCTTGAAAGTCGGCGACACCGTGCCGCTCATCACTCCGAATGGGACAGTCAACTATAGGGTCGTTGCGGCTGCGGGCGATTTCCTCAACATCAAGCTCATCACGGCGTACATCTCTCATGCCAACATGGAGAAAGATTTTGGCAAGACTGAAGACGTGTTCTTGCAACTCAACCTGGCTCCTGGCGCCGACCAACCAACCGTGGAAACGGCCATCAAACAAGTGCGGCAGAACTACCCGCAGTTCAACATGATCAATGGCAAAGCCTATTACGAGCAAATGAGCGGTTTAATGAGAATGGCCTTCTCTTCAATGTACTTCGTATTCTTGTTCCTGGCCATTCCATCGCTGATCGCTATGATCAACACCCTGGCTATCGGCGTTATTGAGCGCACTCGCGAAATCGGCATGATCCGCGCGGTGGGCGCCACGCAAAAACAAATCCGTAAGATCGTTTTGGTGGAAGCCCTGCTCCTGGCGGCGGTGGGGGTTGCCTTTGGCCTGCTGGGCGGCTTGTACCTGGGCTACGTCACTACCAATTCGCTGGGAACCGTAGGCTTCCCGGTGGAGTATTACTTCCCTTGGAGCGGACTGCTGGCAGCCATCGCCGTCGGTTTGATCTTCGGCGCGCTGGCCTCCATCATTCCTGCCCGCCAGGCCGCCCGCCTGGATATCATCGAAGCCCTGCGCTACGAGTAAACACAATCGTAGGTTAACCCAAAAACAGATGATGGCCGCGGGTTTCCGCGGCCATCATCTGTTTTTGGGTATCTTCTCCCCCATAGTTTGATACAATCAGGTTATGCAAAGAACCGTTCCCAGTGCCACGTCCGAAGAAATTCGCCTGTATCGCAGCACCATCTACTCGCTGCTGCGCTCTTCCACCGAGGTGCAAATCCGCACCCTCGAAGAAATCCACGCCGGGATGAACTCGTTGCTGCATCCCAATGCCCGCCAGAGCGAACCCGATATCTCAGCCTTCATCTACAGCCTGTTGCGCCTGCCCGATTGCATGCCCCAGGTGCGATCGGTGGTGCTCGGACAAAGCGACGAAGTCTTCGTTCATCACGGCTATGCGCAAGTAGAATCCTGGCAACCCGCCCCGGCCCGCGCCCGCCGCCGCCGCTGCTTCTTTGACGGTCAAACCATTCTGGCCTGCTACATTGCCTCACGATCCGACATCGAAGACATCATCCCCACCCTCACCGCCTACCAGATGGAATGGAACAAGATGCACTATCTGCTCCACGCCAGCTGGCCCGCAGAAATCCCGCTCGCCTCTGCCACCGCCGACCCGCAAGCTTTTGCAAGCCTGGCTGCTACCCTCCAACTGCCCATCGAAGATTTAGAGCGTTTACACACGGTGTGGGGCGATGCCTTCGCTGCCAACCTCGAGCTCATCCGCTCACGGCGCTTTTCCTTGGGCGTGCGCCTGCTGGCCGGTTCGCTCAGCTCATATCAACGCGCCACCCATGCCTGGTGGGAGCCAGTCGCCGGGCAAGCTCCCGCACTGCGCTCGCGCCCGGTATATTTTGTCTCCAGCAACACCCACGTTCTACCCAACCTGCTCACCGGCTTTGCTCTGCGCCACGCTGATGAAATCATCGATTACGTTCAGCGCGAAGGCGGCAGCGAACTTCAGACCGAATGGGCACACATCCAGAGCGGACAGGTGCCTTCCAGCAAAGAGAACTTCCTGTATTACGTCCTAAAGAAATACCAGCAAACACCTGCCGGCCACGCCCTCATCCAGGCACAGCGCATCGCCGAAGAAGAAGCCGGTATTGTCCGCGTGCCCAGCGAGCACGCCTTTGACGTGGAAGCCCAGGTGATTGACCTGGAGCGCCTCAATTCCCAGCGCCTGGACCCGCGCCTGTTGGATGGCGGTTTCGATTTTCTCAAGAAAACCGACGCCCTCATCCTCAACATCGACTACCCGCTGGGCCTGGCTGCCTACAATATTCTCTCCAAGGTCGCCGAGCAGGTCTTCAACGTCCTGGGGGTCTACGTGATGGGCAAAGCCGCCACCCTCAACGCCATTCGCGGTGACGTGATGATTCCCACCGTTGTGCAGGACGAACACTCGCACAACACTTACCTCTTCGACAACTGCTTTAGCGCCAACGACGTCACCCCCTACCTGACCTATGGCACCGTGCTGGACAACCAGAAAGCGCTCAGCGTGTTGGGCACCTTCCTGCAAAATGTGCACGTCATGGACGTGTTCTACACCGAAGGCTACGCCGACATCGAGATGGAAGCCGGACCTTATCTATCCGCCGTCTTTGAAATGTCTCGCCCCAAGCGCCACCCCCTGGACGAAATCGTCCATCTTTACCATCTGCCTTTCGATCTGGGTTTCCTACACTACGCCTCCGATACCCCGCTGGGCAAGGGCAAGAACCTGGGCGCAGGCACGCTCAGCTACTTCGGCATGGATTCCACCTACGCCACAGCTCTGGCCATTCTGCGCAGGATCTTCCAAAAGGAACGTGAGTATTGGAAAGGTTGAAACCCAGGCTCAGGTTACGGAAGTAGTCACCTGAATAATTAGCCAGAGAGGGAAGATCGCTTAAATTTCAAGTGCCTGTAGGGCGCATAGTACCCTACAGGCACTTGAAATTTAAGCACGTTCTCTACCCGCGTGTTACTACTACTCAGCCCTTTGGGGGAGGAGGCCGAATTTGTGGTGTTGGGCGGGGCTTCGCCCCGCCCAACACCACAAATTCGGAACTTTTCTACCAAGGCCTGATAGTTACCCCTCAGTTACAAGAAAACAACCCTCTGGGCGAGAGGGTTGTTTTGTTAGACAAGAGGGGTGTTTACCAGTTGTTGCGACGATCGCCACCGGAACCACCGCGGCGATCACCACCACCGCCACCAGGACCACGGCGGAAGCCGCCCTGGCCGCCGCCCATGCCACCACCAGGACCGCGACCACCACCACCGCTTTCGCGAGGGCGAGCTTCGTTGACCTTCAGCGGGCGACCTTTGATTTCTTTCCCGTTCAAAGCATTGATAGCAGCATTACCTTCCGCGTCATTGGGCATGACTACGAAACCGAACCCGCGTGACTGACCAGTGAATTGATCTTTGATCACAGACACAGACTCGACATCGCCGTAAGCTCCGAAAGTCTCGCGAAGCTCTTCTTCACCGGTAGTGAACGGCAGATTCCCAACATAGATGTTCATACAGACAGATCCTTTCCAAACAAAAAAACCGAATTCAAATCTACCCCATCGTACAGATTAAGGCATGTTTCCGGCATCCGAGTTCCGTGTTGAACACCATGCCGACGGTCATTTTTATTGACATACATCGCGTGGGAATCACACAGGGTCTTAGGGCTCGCCCATAGCCTACCGACTTGTTAAAACTCAGGCCCCCAACAGCTCTCTGCAACATCTGGGTCACGCGCTTATCATACCATTCTTTGTCAATTATGTAAATATAAAGAAAATGTCAATATCCAAGTATTTCGATCAATTTGCGTGAAATCCCATCCTCGCAGCCCTTGATTTGTTGCGTGTCCTACCATTTTGCGCTACACTCAAGACATGATGTCCTTTTCGACCTTCGTGGGTGTTTCCGCTGCCGTCAACCGCATGAACCTCACCTATTTGGCCCTTGACAGCGACTGCCGCTTGCTGGCAGTCGGCGACGGCAGCGTTGTGGATGTGCTATCCTTTGCCGCCGGCCAAAGTGCTGCCATCCTGGCCATCAGCGCCCCCGCGCGGAACAAAGCAGCCGCCGCGGTGCTCACCGCGCACACGCAACTGCCCCTTGATTTGAGCGGCGAAACCCATCCAGCGCCTCCCTCCGGTTCTCCGGCAGCGCTGCGCCACTGCTTCAGCCTGGTCAGCCAATTGACCGGCATGGGCTACCGCCCCTTCCCCGACGAAACCTCCTCGCGCCAATGGTTCGAGACCCAATCTGAAGCAGGTTTCACTGCTCTGCTCGGGCACGAGCCCCTGCCCGCTGACACGCTTGAAGGCCGCATCCAGCGCCAGTTTGTCCTAGAAGATCTCAAGCTGGATGTTCCCAATGGAATGCTTTTCTTTGAAGAGGTCACCCGCTTCAAAATCTTGCGCAGCCAGCTCCCCATGAATTACGTGTTGCCGCAGGGTGAGCTGGAAGCCTGGCTGGCAGCATTCTGCGCCTGGCAATCTGCCCAGGCCGGCGAAGCCGCCCCCAACCCCGGCGGCGTCATCCTGCCCTCTCCCCGCCAGGATTGAAACCCCATTTTGTAATTACTCAGCCAGAGGTGGAAGAGACTCGAACTTTCTCTGCCATCTGAGTTGTTACAAATATTTTGACAATGGCTATCCAATTATGTTAGAATTTCCGCGCAAACCAAATCGCGAATGGGAGTTCCAAACATGAATGTCGCCATGTGGGCTAAAGCCTTAAGAATTATTCCCAGAATCAGCAAAGAAGAATGGCTGAAACTGGATATCATCTCGCGCTGGTTGATCTCGACTCGCGCCGCCGTATTGATTATGACCTTCATCTCCGCGGCCATTGCCGGACTGCTGGCGGCACGTGCCGGGCAGTTCAACCTGGGCTCCTGGTTGCTGCTTGTCCTGGGACTGGTCTTCGCCCATGCCACCAACAACCTGCTCAACGACCTGACCGATTATGAGCGCGGCGTCGATCAAGACAACTACTTCCGCGCCCAATATGGCCCGCACGCCATCCAGCAAGGGTTGATGACCAAGCGCGAAATGCTTATCTATGCCGGGGTTACCGGCTTGATTGCTTTGGCAGCCGGGCTGCCGCTCGTGCTCAGCCGCGGCTTGCCCGCCCTCTACCTGCTCCTGGCAGGCGCGGTCTTTGTGCTGTTTTACACCTGGCCGCTCAAATACATTGGCCTGGGCGAAATCGCCGTGATCATTGTCTGGGGCCCGCTAATGATCGGCGGGGGATATTTCGTCATCACCGGCCAATGGGATTGGAATGTGGTCCTGGCTGGCCTGCCCTACGCCCTGGGCACCACCACCGTCATTTACGGCAAGCACATTGACAAACTGGACGCCGACAAGGCCAAGGGCATCCGAACCCTGCCGGTCATCATCGGCGATAAAGCAGCTCGCTTTAGCGTGCGCGTCATGATCGCCCTGATGTACCTGCTGGTCATTGGGCTGGTCATCAGCGGTTATTTTAGCCCGCTCATGCTTGTCGTGTTAGGCGCACTTTGGTACGCCCGCCACCCCTGGAAGTTGTTCGGCACGCCTCGTCCCACCGAGCCGCCTGCCAGCCACAAAGATATCTGGCCCATGTGGTTTGTGGCTTCCGCCTTCGTCCACAACCGGGCTTACGGCATGCTTTTCCTGCTAGGCTTGATCCTGGAAGTGATCGTCAAACTGGCATTCTAGCCAGGCTTCCTCGGCGCAAGCCAGTGTGCCAAAACGCAGTCGCCCGTTTGGAGGGAAAGCCGCGTATTGATTATCGATCCAGAGTACCAGGCCCAGCCTGCCCCGCGGGCTGATGGGAGTCTCGAACACCTCCACGCCATCCACAGTAAAGCGCACCCTGTTGTCTTCCCAGCGCAACCCGTAGGAATGCCACACGGTCGGGTCTCCCTCCACCAGCGCGGCATCTTCCTGAATCAACTTTCCCGCGGCCCGGCGTAACAGCCGGGCCGTTGGCGGCCAAACAGCCAGCGGCAGGGCCAGCGCCCCCGGCGCCATCAACCAGGCCGGCCACAACGGCGATCGGAAGGTTGCTGCCAGCAGCCCCTGGGCCGGGTGGGTATCCTGAAAGGTCAGGTGGTTTGGCGGCGAAGCAAAAAAGAACCAGACCGTGTTGGGCAGTGCCGGCAGACGCCGGGCCGTGCCGCCAATCCCTATGCTGGCATTAAAAGGGTCGTTCCACAAGCCAAATCCCCACGTGCCGGGCAGATTGGCCGCCGAAACCCGCGCGCGCAATCGCAATTCAAACGGCGCCGTCCAGTGAAACTCCCGCCGAGGGCGGTGCAGGTAATCGTCCAACTGCGCCCAACGGTAGCCGCCCGCCGGTCCAAGCGGAATGGTGAGCCGAGCCCAGCCACCTGGCCCCTGCTCCACCTTCGCGCCCGGCGTTGTCCGGACGTGCAATCCATCCGTAAACGAGTTCATGAACTAATTATAGATGGTGACTACTCTGCTGGGGCTAAAAGTCCCGCAGCTTCTACCGGTCGAGCCGGAAGCTCGTTAGTCCACGAGCTAGAATGGTCAATGCCGCGTTTTAGCTGCGGCCGAGTTCCAGGCTGCAATTACGACACTGATGCTCTTGGATGTGCAAATCTATAGGACCAATCTCTCTACAACCGGAACACATTTGCAAGGTTCCCTCGTAGAACTATTGTACTACGCGTTTGCGCGTTTTGCAATATCCCGAAAAAGATAGCTAAAGCATCAAACGTTTCATCCACCGCCATTGAAAGGGCGGGCTTTCACGTGACCGTTCCAAAATTGGTAAAAGACCTGTGAATAAACAGGATGGGTAGCATAACTCCTGTCAATTTTTCAGGGGTTATGCCAACAAGTCAGCTAAGCGCAAACCACGAGACAGATTGTTGCCAGCAAAGGCGATCAAGCGACTAATACCAAGAGCGGAATGCTCCTGCTTGTAGCCGCGCATTGAGCGGTAACGCTCTTTGATCCACCATCCAATGGCGCGCTCGCAATGGTTGTTGGTGCCGTCTAAAATCTCATCGTCATTCTCCTCCTTCCAGGTTCGATAGAAGACCAGGCGTGGCCAGAGGTTCCAGCGATCCATAAACAGATTGCGTATCCGATAGGCCACATCATGTTTCTTTCCCCTTCCTGGTTTACGAGCATTGGCATAGCGTAGATAGATTCCCTCCAGGCGTGGCTGATCCTCTGGATGTCGGGAATGGATCATCTCTTTGAGACAAGCCAGATCCGCTAACGCTTGTTCGGGTGTCACTGGAATGGCTTCCAGCGAACGATCCTGTCCTGTTCCGATAATGGCTGAGAGTTCTTCTACCAGGGCATCTGTGTTTCTCCCAACGTGGCTCTTGCACACTTGATGTGAGCGTCCGGTCTCATCACTCACCTTCTTGAATGCATCTGCGTCATCGCTTACAAGCACTTCCGCATCTACCGCGTTCAGAATCGGTTCTAGCCATGCCTTCAGTTGTTCAGCATCCTCACCTGGAAGTTCATCGATACTCAATACCATTCCGTTGATTGCATCGACGGCGATACCAACCGTTACCCACTGCCCATTACATCGCACGCTGGTCACATCTGCCCCAACCGCTTTTGTCCTGTACCCATCCAGCAGCTTCTCTTGCTTCATACCTGGTACCCGCTTGGCTACTTCCTGGACTGCCCGATAGACACTTGTTTTGCCTATCCCCATCCCAAGACTGCTTAGCACTAGTTCCACCGCCCCGTAGCTCAGCCCCAACAAGTACATCATGACCGCCATCCCATTCACGCGCTTTGAGATCTGCTTGTGGTTCACTCCCTTGGGGTATACCCGGAAAACATACCCACAACTCTTGCACTCATACCGCCAAGCAGTCACTTGCGGATGCTCCGCATCCACTATCTTTTTGTCCACTTCCTGTCGCGGAACGAACCGCACCCCTTGACATCCTTTCCTTCCACACTTCTTCGGATATTCAAAGTGTCCCGGTTCAACTTTTGGTAAAATGAGGTTCAGGCGCATTGCAGGTGTGCCTCTTTGTTCGTGGGATGTGGGGTGGTCTGCTAACTGCCCCACATCCATTTTATCCACCTTTTTACCAGCTTTGGAACGATCACGCTTTCACGGGCTAAAGACCAGAAGTGGTAAAATCGAAACAGAATGCCATGAAGAAGATTTCCCGCCTGCTGTTCCCCTTGCCAGTCTTCCTCCTCTCCCTGCTGCTCCTCACCGGTTGCGGGCAGTTGCGCACGGTGCCGGGCATTCGCACGTTCTACGAAACCCCCGTAGTCGACAGCGGCCCCACCCCAACCCCGCTGCCCACCTCCGTCGCGCCTGCCTTCCCGGTTGTCCCCCTGCGGGCCTGCAAGGTCGCCGAACTCGAATCCCTGCGCACCGATCTCCCCCAGGGTGATCTGATGGCCTGGTCCCCTAACGGCTCCACGCTGGCCTTCATCGGACCGGCTGCCAACTCCATATGGTACACCGGCCGCTTATATACCGCATCTGCCCCCGATTTTTCTCCTGGCGCCAACCTGGCTCCCGACATCGCCGTCTGGGGAGATGTCACCTGGTCACCCCAGGGTAACGCGCTGGCCTTCGTCGCCTGGCGCACCCCCGACACCTACACCATCATGACTGTCTCCACCTCCGGTGGCAGACCAGTCGACCTGCTTCCCGAAGAGGCTGCCGTCACCAGCCCAGGCAGGTCCTCCAAAGCCATTGAAAGCTGGCAGGGCAACTTCATCTATGCACTCACGTCTTGCGGCCCAGATTGCGACCAATCCCTCGTCCTCAGCCCGTCTGGCGGAATCGTCTCATCGGGCGAGTTGGGCCGCGAACGCCCTGACCGCCTTGAAGCTGGTCGCCGCATCCAATCATTTGATGAAGATACCTATCCTTCCATGCTGCTGCCCAACTGGTCGCCTGATGGCACACAAGTGGTGTATTTCGACTCCGTCGATCGAGTGTGGGTTCTGCTCACGGACGAAGCCGTCCAATACATCCTTACCGTTCCGGTTACTTACCCACGCGAATCCAAATGGTCCCCCGACAGCCGCTGGCTCGCGCTGCGCAGCGACGACATAATTGAAATATTTGACACCACCTGCCAGCCAGGTGATTGACCTCTAATCTTTTCACCGTTATAATCGTCTTCATAGAGAACTTACCCGGGGCCAAGTAACCGCGCCCCTTTCAGAGAGCCGGCGGCAGGTGCGAGCCGGCAGGACAGGCAGCGGTGAAATCCAACCCGGTCGCTCCTCCAGGAGCGGGTTCGTCCTCGCAGGGATGATTCAAACCATCGTAAGAGGACCGCTGGGCAGCGTTATCACCAAAATGAGGTCGCCCAACGGGGCGGCAAATGCAGGTGGCACCACGAGCGCCCCCTCGTCCTGCACAGACGAGCGGGGCTTTCTATTTTTCTGAAGGAGTGTGTGCCGTGATAGATATCAATCTTTTTCGCCAAAACCCCGATGTAATCCGGACGGCTCTAAAAAACCGCCAGATGGACCCTGCGGTCGTTGATCGCGTTCTGGCTTTGGACGCCGACCGCCGCGACCTGTTGGGTCGCGTTGAAACGTTGAAAGCCGAGCGCAACAACGTCTCGCGTGAAATTGGCAAAAGCAAAGACGCTGCCGAACGTCAGACCAAGATCGAAGCCATGCGCAAGGTCGGTGATGAAATCAGCGCCCTGGACGAGCAAGTCCGACAGGTAGACGAAACCCTGGAAGCCGAGCTGGCAGTCATTCCCAACATCCCCCAGGAAATTGTGCCCATCGGCAAAGACGAGCACGAAAACCCCGTCGTGCGCGTGATGGAAGGCAAATATAAGAACCTGGACTTCCCTGCTCAACCCCATTGGGACCTGGGCGTCAAGCTGGGCATCCTCAACTTTGAGCAGGGTGTCAAACTGTCGGGGACGCGCTTCTACGTCCTCAGCGGCGCCGGCGCTCGCCTGCAGCGCGCCCTCATCGCCTGGATGCTCGATCTGCACGCTCGCCAGGGCTACCGTGAGCAGTACCTGCCCTTCATGGTCAAGCAGGAAGTGCTGTTTGGCGCGGGGCAGTTACCCAAGTTCCGCGACAACCTCTACCACGATGTGGAAGAAGATTACTGGAACGTGCCCACCGCCGAAGTACCCCTCACCGGCTTGCACATGGGCGACATCCTCGAAGAAGCCGCCCTGCCCCTGCGTTATATGGCCTATACCCCCTGCTTCCGCCGCGAAAAGATGAGCGCCGGACGCGACGTGCGCGGAATCAAACGCGGGCACCAGTTCGACAAAGTCGAAATGTACACCTATTGCCGCCCTGAAGACTCAATGAACGAACTTAACAAAATGCTTGCCGACGCCGAAGCGGTTTGCCAGGGCCTCGATCTCACCTACCGCGTGGTGGCGCTGTGCACTGGCGACCTGGGCTTTGGCGCCAGTATCACCTATGACCTGGAAGTGTGGGCCCCAGGCTGCGACGAATGGTTGGAAGTATCATCGGTTTCCAATGTCACCGACTTCCAATCGCGGCGCGCCAACATCAAATACCGCCCCGCCGATGGTGGCAAGGCTCGCCTGCTCCACACACTCAACGGGTCGGGGTTGGCCCTGCCTCGTACCATGATTGCCGTGCTGGAAAACTACCAACAGCCCGACGGTTCGGTCGTCGTTCCCCCTGTGCTGCGCCCCTGGATGGGCGGCATCGATGTGATCCGCCCCGAATAACGATCATGGAACCTGCTGAAATCGGCCTTCTCACCCTGCAAGTTGTCGTCCTGAGCGTCATGCTCGTGGGTCTTCTCGGTCTGATCTTCCCCATCCTCCCCGGCCTGACCATCATCTGGATGGCAGCCCTGGTTTACGGCGTTGTCACCGGGTTCACCTGGGTTTCGGGGGTCCTGTTTGGTGTGATGACCGTTTTTATGCTGGTCGGCAACGTGCTAGACAACTTCATCATGGGCGCCAGCGCCCGCCAGCAAGGCGCTTCCTGGATCGCCATCGCCATCGCCCTGGTTCTGGCCGTGGCAGGAAGCCTGGCTTTTCCACCCTTTGGCGGGCTCATCGCCGCCTTGCTGGGGCTATTTGTCTACGAGTTTTACCGCCTGCGCGACTGGCGTAAAGCACTTGATTCGGTCAAAGGCATGGCTTCAGGCTGCGGCTGGTCTGCTGTTGCCAGGGCAGCGCTGGGACTACTCATGATCGGCCTTTGGGTCATCTGGGCCATCCTGCAAACCTAATAGGAATTCTCCACCTACTAACAGCAAATGCGGCGTATCTGCGCCGCATTTGCTGTTAATCCGCAAATTCTCATTGGGCCTTACGCCCCCTGTTTAACTTTTACCGGAACCAGATTAGCGTACAAAACAAAACAAAAAGCACCCAGGTGAGCGAAAACACCCCCGCAACCGTCAACCCAGCCAGCACAGAATGAAATGTATATCGCCGTGCTTCAGATTGGGTGATAGAGGGGGCATAATTTACCCGGCTCGCAGCCTTCTGTTCGCGCGCAACACGTTTGTTATACCAGGGCGTCCCCGGTACATCCATGTTGCAGATCACGCGACCATCATCATCGTCGTATTGTTTCGGTTGTTTCGCCATATGACTAACACCCTTCCTAATTAAACAGGTGACAAACCACCCGGTGCCCCGGTTCCACTTCCTTGGGCTGGGGCACAACGGTCTTGCAAATCTCCATGCGTTCTCTGCAACGGGTGTGGAATTTGCAGCCTGAGGGCGGGTTGGCCGGAGAGGGGATGCTGCCTTCCAGAATGATCCGGTTCATCTTATACGCCGGATCGGGAACCGGCGCAGCGCTCAATAAAGCCTGGGTGTAGGGATGCAGCGGATTCTTGAAGATAAGCTCTTTAGTGCCATATTCCACCAGAGTGCCCAGATACATCACGCCAACATGGTCCGAAATATGCTCGACCACAGATAGGTCATGGGAAATGAACAGATAAGTAAGCTGGAACTGCTCCTGCAAATCTTTCAGCAGGTTGATGATCTGCGCC
Source organism: Anaerolineaceae bacterium (assembly GCA_016927865.1). Lineage (GTDB taxonomy): Bacteria > Chloroflexota > Anaerolineae > Anaerolineales > Anaerolineaceae > Anaerolinea. Next base: position 16,945 of record JAFGLU010000044.1, on the reverse strand, counting down.
TGGATCGACACATCCAACGCCGAAACCGGCTCGTCGCACACCACAAACGAGGGATTGAGCGCCAGCGCCCTGGCAATGCAAATTCTTTGACGCTGTCCACCCGAAAACTCGTGCGGATAACGGTCCTTGTGATACGGCTGAAGGCCGCAAGCCTTCATCACCGAATCGATATGATCGTCAAATTCTCTCGACGGCACAATGTTGTGCTCTTTGACCGCCTCGCCAATGATTTCGCTCACCGGCAACCGGGGTGAAAGGCTCGAATATGGATCCTGAAAAATGATCTGCATTTTCGGGCGAACCGCGCGCAGTTGCTTCTTGGAAAGCGAATATACGTCTTGCCCTAAAAACAGAACGTCGCCGCTCGTTTTTTCGTTCAAACGCAAGATCGTTTTTCCGATGGTTGTTTTTCCACAACCCGATTCTCCCACCAGCCCCATCGTCTTGCCGCGGTAAATTTCAAAGCTGACGCCGTCCACTGCTTTGACATGCCCAACCACCCGCTGCATCAAACCAGCCTTGATGGGGAAATATTGCTTCAGGTCCTTGATCTCAAGGACCAAATCATTATTTTTCGCCTCATGGATTCTCTGTTCCATGTCTTATTCCTCTAAATGTTCAGGAATGCTGCGATAGCAAGTAACCATGTGAGTTTTGCTCACATATACTTCCTTGGGATATTCGCCATCACATACCGGCATGCGGAATTCGCAACGATCCCTAAAATAACAATAATTAGGCATGTTAATGGGATTCGGCACGGTGCCGGGAATACTATACAGGCGGTCAACAGCCCGATTGATCGCCGGCTTGGAACGCATCAGGCCTAAAGTGTAAGGATGGAGCGGGTTGTGGAACACTTCCAACGCCGTACCCTTTTCCACAATGCGCCCGGCATACATCACTACGACAAAATCAGCCATCTCTGCGATCACACCCAGATCATGGGTGATGAGCATGATGCTCGAATTAATCTCGTTCTTCAAGTTGCGTAAAAGATCGAGAATTTGGGCTTGGATTGTCACGTCCAGGGCTGTAGTAGGCTCATCGGCAATGATCAATTTCGGGTTACAAGCCAGTGCCATCGCAATCATGATGCGCTGGCGCATTCCACCCGAAAGCTGGTGAGGGTACATGCTATAAACGCCGGTGCCGTTGGCAATGCCCACCAGGTCAATCATTTTCAGCGACACATCTTTGACCTGCGCTTCGTTCAGGTAGGGAATGTGCAGCTTGACCACCTCGTCAATTTGGTCCCCAATGCGAAAAACCGGATTGAGGCTCGTCATCGGCTCCTGAAAAATCATGGAGATCTTGCTGCCCCTAATGGTCTCCATCACCTGCATTGGCGTTTTGGAAATGTCATAGACCTTCTCGCCAGAGTCAAAGCGAATGGCGCCTTCAACAATTTGACCTTGCGGTCGTTGCAAAAGCTGCATCAGCGACAAAGAAGTCACCGACTTGCCACAGCCCGATTCTCCCACCACGCCAACCGTTTTTCCCTTGGGAATTTCAAAAGACACACCGTCGACGGCTTTCACCGTGCCAATGTCGGTAAAGAAATAGGTGTGCAAATTATCAAACTCCACCACATTGTCTTTGTCCTTCATGGTGGTCAGATATTCTGCTTCAGGCACATTCCTTCGGGTGCGATCCTTTTCAAGCGCATCCACAATCCGACGGTTCTCGCGCGTGATTTTCGCCAGTTCCCGCGCAGAAATATGATTCACGTCCTTCGGTTTGTTCTTGGAATTGATCCTATCGATGATTGTTCGCTTATCTGTATTCATAATCATCCTCTACCGTTTCATCTTCGGATCGTATGCGTCCCGAAGTCCGTCACCAACAAAGTTGAAACCCAGCACAGTCAAGAGGATCAACAGGCCAGCGGGTATCCACATAAACCAGTAGTTGGTCATCACGTGGGCTTCAGAAGCGGCATTGATAATGCTGCCCCAGGAAGCCAACGGGTATTTGACACCCAGTCCCAAGAAGCCCAGCGTAGCCTCGGTGATGATAATTCCGCCCAAACCCGCCGTCGCCTGCACAATCAAGATCGGCATCACATTGGGCACCAGGTGCTTGAAGATTCTCCGGCTGGTGCGAATGCCCGTTGCCTCGGTGGCCACCATGAAATCCTGCTCGCGGAGGGAGAGAATTTGTCCGCGCACCACACGGGCGACACCCGTCCAACCCAGAAGCCCCAACACAATCATCAACAAGAAAATTCTGGCCATCGGGTCAACCTCCAGGGTATCCATCACCGAGCCAAAGATCAATACCATTGGGAGGAAGGGGATACTGTTGAAAAGATCCACAAAACGCATTAAAGCTGTGTCGATCCCGCCGCCAAAATAGCCCGAGATGCCGCCAACAATAATGCCGATGAACACCTCGATGAAAATCACCACGAAGCCAACCAGCAAGGAGACCTGCCCGCCGTGCATCAAGCGGGTCATCACGTCCATGCCGTTGCTATCTAAGCCTAACCAATGGCTGGCAGAGGGACTCTCATAGGCGCGAATCAACTCAGTGGGGGTTTCGCGTTTAATATTAAAAGTGGTGTTGACACGGTTGATGATGTACTCAACCTCTTCGCCGTTATCTTCCATGAACGAAAAGCGTTGGATTCCATTATCGATCGCTTCGCGAACCTGTGACTTAAAATCCATCGAGAGGAAAATCGATTGGTCCAACGGATTTACGATAATCGACGAAATTTCCGCATATTCAGCGCCCGAGCTATCCTGAACAGTAGCCTTGCCCTCATCCATGTGAATTGAAAAGGTTTGACCGTTCAAATCGAACGATTCTATTTCATCTTTCAGCGCGAGTGCGCTGGCCAGGCGGAAATCATAGGAGGCAACCACACTCTCATTGGTCTGGGTGTAAGCATCGTATACATTGAGAGATGCTAAAGCAACATCCTGCTCTGTCGAAATTTGCGCAGCTTTTCCGCTCTTGGTAATGCGATAAACCACCCCATCCAGGGTGAAACTGGTCTCTTTATTGTCCGCCGCAGCTTCATACGCTTCAACCAAGCCGTCAGGCGCAGTAACACCAGGCGAGGTCTTGAAAACACCTACCAGCACAGTTCCCACAGTGTCGAGTTTCAGGATGCGGTAGGTCCCCTCGCCTTCACTGACATAATAAAATACTTTGTCGCCAACGGTGAAGGTTTCTTGTTCCTTGCCCAAAGCCAGCAAGAACTGGGCCCGCGCCGCACTGTCAAAACTTTGGCCTTCGGCAATTGTATAGCGTAGTTCCGTGTTGTAGGTAGCGCCCGCATAATCTTTCGTCATGCTGCCAATTCCTTTGAACACCTGGGTTTGTTCGTGAGGCGAAAACACAGGGCCTAAGAAAGCAAAGATGAACATGAACAGCAAGATGCCAAAACCGACCACCGCAAGATCGTTGCGGATAAAACGCTTGAACACCATCATGCCTGGAGAAAGGACCTTGACGCGTCGGGTGTCGTCAAGCTTCATTTCTTCGCCATTTCCGCCAGGCGCAACTTCCTCTTCAAACTTCTGATTCATTTTTTCCAGGTCAGTCATTTACAACTCCATTAATTAGCTCGAACACGCGGGTCTACCACTGCATACATGATGTCTGCAATAATGAGACTGATTTGTGTTAGAAGAATCAGGAAGGTTGTATAGAACATGGCAAAGGGAATATCGCCACGTAGAATGGCCTGATAAGAAATATAGCCAATGCCGGGAATCTGAAACAACGTTTCGGTGATGAGCGATCCGCCAAACATCGATGGTATAAGGTAGCTCATGTATGAAACCAGGGGGATCATCGTGTTCCGGAATGCGTGCTTATTAATGACCACTCGCTCCGACAACCCTTTTGCCCGAGCGGTACGGATGTAATCTGAGTTCAACACCTCAAGCATGTTCGTGCGGGTATAGCGCATGAGCCCGCCGATAGACAACATGGTCAAGGTGACAATCGGCAGCACCATGTGATATGCGATGTCAAACGTTTGTTGGATGGGGGTCATGGAGGTATGGAACCTGCCAGTCAGCCCATAAAGATCAAACCAGCCCAGTTTGATGGAGAACACATATTTCAAGATCGTTGCCAGAAAGAACGTCGGCAATGAAATGCCCATCAAAGCAAACACTGTGATGGCGTAATCTGTTTTACTGTATTGCTTTTGTGCCGCAAGATTTCCTAATGGTATGGAAATGAATATTTGCACAAAGAAGGTGATGACATTGATAATGATCGAGTACCAAATTACCTGGCTGAATTTTTCAGTAACCGGGATGCCAAAGTGCCAGGATTCACCAAAATCTCCCTGAACAGCATTCCCCATCCAACCAAAAAAGCCGGGGATAATGCCAACGTCGAGCTTATACACCTCATTCAGTTGATCCAGCCATTCTTGATAAGTTTTGGTACTCAAGGGGTTGCTGGCTCTCTGTCGCGCAACCGCCTCAACATACGAGGTGGGCAGACTTCGAATAACAGTATATACCACCATCGCTCCAAAGAACGTGATGAATATACCGAGAAAAAGTCTCCTTAGAATAAAATTACGCATATCAATCCTTTTTCCTCTTCTGTCACAAGGATCGGATAACAAACCTGAGCATTGGACGGCCTAACCGTTGACAACCGGTACTGGCCTTATGGCGCAAGATGCAAACTCAATTCAGGGAGACAATGAACTTTGCTTCAGTAAGGATGATACCCGCTAAGGGGACAACACAACGAAAACACCGGTAAAGCGTCGCTATGCCCCTCAGAGATTCCATCTAGCGCTGTCTTTTAAAGATTCGACGAAGTTAGTCTGAAATTGTGAGCCCACCCGCAGGTGGGCTCACAATTTTTATTACTTACTCGATACTGATCCGGATCAATTACCGCATCTCAATCAGTTCAATATCGTTCATCCAACCCCAGAAGGTCGTGATATCGGGGGTGATGGTGTCGATATTCATGCGCTCGGTGCTGAAGATCACAGAGTTCTGGCGCTGATAGGTCGGAATTTCAACCGCCCAGTCAATGATGATGTCCAGGGCCTGCTTGTAGATCGCCTTGCGGTAGTTCTGGTCGTCGCTCTTGCGGGCGTCGAGGATCAACTGATCAAGCGCGGCATCGCGAATGTGATAGTGGTTCGAGTCAGAGCCACCCTCACCCACAACGCCGGAGCTGTGATAGACCTGGTACATGTCAGGATCGATGGTGGCGCCCCAAGCAGCAGTCCACAATTCCTGCGTACCGGCATCCAAAGCGTCCCACAGGATGTTGGCATCCGCCGGGTCGTTGATCTTGAGTTCCATGCCGATGTTGGCCAGGGAACCCTGCGCACCGGTCAGGATGGCGAACGCCGGGTGGTCACCCGTACCGCCACCAGGAACGATCACTTCGTAGCTCAGCTTGGCGCCTTCAGGGGCAGCGGTCAGCTTGCCACCTTCAACGGTGAAGCCAGCGGCCTCGAAGAAGCCCAAAGCGGCCTGCTCAGCAGCGGCGTACTTCTCTTCGGGGGTCATTTCGGCGGTGTAGATCGGGGTACCGGCAACATCCGTCGAGAAAGCGACTTTGTAGTCCTCGTCGGTCGGCTGAGGAGCAGCCCAAGAGGTGTTGGAGATTGGGTAGTTGATAACCGAAGCGGCTTCGCCGTAGTAGCTATCGATAGCCACGTCGCGGTACACAGCCAGGATGGTGCCGAGACCCTTGCGCAGGTTCTTGGAAGCATCGGAGCCAGGATCGCCAGCAACGTTCACGGTGTCGGCATTGATACCAGCGTAGCCGTAGCCGAGGTTGTCGACTTTGCTCGTGGTGATCTTATCGCCGGTGATCTCGCCATTGGAGTTGTAGGAAGCAACCTCTTCGAAGCGAGTGCGCGAACCGGTCATTTCGCCGCCATCGGCGGTGCCGGTCTGAACCGCAGAGGCAACCTCGGCGGCAGCGGTTTCCTTGAACTGGATTTCCGCAATCTTCGGGCAGCCACGATAGTAGAACTCGTTGGCTTCGAAGTAAACAACACGGTTGTCATACTTGATAAACTTGTACGCGCCAGCGCCCATGGGGGTGGCGGTCAGGCTTTGCTGCTTGGACAGGTCGCCAAAGTCAAAGCCGAACATGTTGTTCTCGTAGTCGTATTTGGCCACGTCGCCGTAGTAGTGCAGCGGGGTGACATTGATGCCGAGGATCGAATACACAGCGGGTGCCGAGAAACCGTTCACGGTCACTTCCACGGTGTAATCATCCAGCTTCTTGATGCCGGCGATGTTCGGAACGCCTTCGCCGCCCATCGACTCATCCAGGGGACCCCAGTAGCCAATGAACGCGGAGTTCACGTTGCCCAACACGTCGGTGCCGTTAGCGGACTCAACCGAGGCATATTCCACGGGGTCGCCAGCGTAGGCGGTGTAGGTTTCCATGTAGTAGTCTTCGACGGTGGGGAATTCAGTGACCAGGTCGTAGGTGGTCTCAGAAACGGAAGTCACGAACTTACCGTCCACCACTTCGCCAAATCCCCACAGAGCCATACCAAAGGCAATCTGCAGGCCTTCGTTTGCGGAAATGTCGGCAGGGGGAACGCCCATGATCTCTTCGCCATAAGCATCGAGATAATTGGCGTTGACGTAGTCAACAATGCCCTGAACGTCCCGCATCCATTCGTCCTTGAGGCGGGTCCAGAAGTCATCCTGCTGTTCCTTGGTCCAGGCGTCGCCTTCGGCCCACTCGTGGTCGGCACCGGCTGCGAGGATCGCGGCGGCCATATCGCTGTACTTGGTGTACACATCGCTGGTGGTCTGCGTCTGGTAGTCTTTCAAACCGACGATGTCATAGGAACCCAACGAGGTTGAACCAACGTAGGAAGGATCGAGGAAGGTGTAATAGGTGAAGATGACGTCATCAGCGGTCACAGGCGTGCCATCCGAGAACTTCATGCCAACGCGGAGGCGGGCAGTATACTTGGTGGTGTCTGAAGCTTCGTCATACTCGACCTTGGTGTCCGCGGCGCCCTTGTACAGATACGGGGTGCCATTGTACTCAACGGTTTCACCTTCGATTGCATTGAAGATGATACCGCCAACGCGGTCGGTCGTCAGCAGAGAAATCTGCGTCATGCCGGCAACATCATTGTCATAACCCGTATCAGCGAAGAACGGGCTGAACTTCTGCGAGAAATCCTGGTACGCAACTACGAGCGGCGTGTCAATCGTAGGCGCGGTTGGCAGATTCTCGCCAAACGGCTGTTCCGGGAAGGGGACTTCCGTCGGGACCGCAGTGGGCTCCGGGGCTTTAGTAGCCTCGGGGGCCTTAGTAGGCGCCGGAGCATCCGTTGCAGCGGGTGCTTCAGGCGCGGGTGTTTCTACTACCGGGGCTGTGCATGCGCTGAGCACAAACACGGCGACCAGAAGCACCGAAAACACTTTGGACATATACTTGGACATTACAATCCTCCTTTAGGATTTATGGGGACACGGTATCCCACACTGTTCCACAATTTTAACCGCTTTCCACTAATCACGCAAGTTGACAAGCCTGTCTCGGTACAAATAGCGGGATTTATTACCAGAAAATGTGACAAACCACTGGAAATTACGCCTCTTGTTCGTTGATTTGGACGGCTTTGTATCGGCGAACAAAGAAGAAACCCCCAATTGCTGAGACGGAGGCGGTTGCCAGGTACAGGAATTCCAAAGGTAAAGCGGCTCTATCTACAAAAAAGACCATAAAAATAACTTCACCAACAACGCCCAGAACAAATAAGATGAACGCTGCAGTGCCCGATTTTCTAGCCCGTTCAAACGAAAGCCCAATCTCATCTCGCCGGTATAGGCGTTTTTCGGTTGGCAAACGCAGAATACCCAACCCCATATAAAAAAGAGGCAAGAACGCTAACACGTAGGGCAGCGCAATATAAAACTGATACATGCCTCTATTAGCCACAAATCCGCCGGCCACGTGGTTCAACCAAAGAAGGGCCAAAATTGCGCTGGAGAATTTTTTCAAGAGAATCAATTTCTCTTCACCTAACTCGACCTCGTAATATTTCCCACGATAGACCGTTTTCCGGCTTTCGCGCCCGGTCTCATCCACTTCATCTATATTCTCATAATCCTCGGTGTATCGTTTATTTACCATAAGGCCGATCCTTCAATAAAAACAAACGCTCCACAAACCCGGCTTCCCCATCCAGCACGCCAGGGATCTCGTTAAAATACACCCCCAAACTCTTGGCCGCATGCGCATCCGAATTGGTCAGCAAGGCCAATCCCAGCCGCGCGGCAATGGCCCGGATCTCGGCCTCAAAGGCGGGCGGGGTGTTGTGAGAGTGCACTTCGATAGCGTCCGGCGGAAAACGGTCAATGTCGGCGCGGATCTTGGGGCGATAGCGGAAAGGATGCGCCAGTACCAGGAAACCACCCCGCGCCCGCACATACGCATACAATTCCGGGTATTTCCAGTCCATTCGTTCCAGACCGGGATCCGGCACCCCAATCACCAGCCAATCTTCATCGTCGGCGGTGATCTCGATGCCCGCATATATTTTAAACGGGGCATACTTTCGATTCAGCGCCGCCAACCGCTGGGGATCCGGCAATTTGTAATGATCAGTAAAAACAATCCCATCCAAACCGGCCGCCACAGCCGCCTTCACTTGCTCTTCTTCAGGGGTCACCGCGCAACCGGAACGTTCGCTGCAATGTACGTGCAAATCCACTTTAGCCATGCTTCTTACACCTCTATGACCGTTAAATGATGCGCCCTCAGCCACTCGGCTGGCGGCCCCGGCCATCCATACACCTTCAAGTTTACCCGATCTTTGGCGTCAAAGCACACACCCTCTGTCTCCAACAGGCTGCGCTGCATTTCGGCGCCGTGTCGCGGGCTGATCTTGCCCTGCGCATTGATCACCCGCTGCCAGGGCACATCCCCTGGACAGGAGGCCATCGCTGCGCCTGCCCAGCGTGGGCGAAACGCCCGGTAAGTCTCTTCGGCCAATCCGGGCGGCGGCGGAATGTACGCCGCGATCTGCCCGTAGGTGCCCACCTTGCCTGCCGGAATCTGGCGGGCAATTTCCCACACAGCCTCCACAAACACCTTCCGCGCTCCAGGAGCTAATTGGGAAAGGTCCATGTCAGCGCCTCCCACTCCCCTTTTTACTGTCGCCGCGCTGCCAGGGCGCGGTATAACACAATCGACCCCGCGACTGCCGCATTCAGCGATTCAACCTGTCCGCGCATGGGCAGCCCTACCAGCAAATCGCAGGATTTGCGCACCAAGGGGCGCATTCCTTCACCCTCGTTGCCCACCACCAGCGCCAGGGCGCCGTCCAAACGGGCACGGTCATAAGGCTCCGCGTCGGCAGAGCCTTCCAGACCGGCCACCCAGGCTCCGGCCTCTTTGAGGGTATCAATGGCCTGGACCAGGTTAACCTGGGCCACCAGCAAATGCTCGCTGGCGCCCACGGATGCATGCACCACCGCCGGGGTCACCCCCGCGGTGCGGGCCAACGGCATGACCACGCCATGCACACCCACCGCTTCGGCAGTGCGCAGCAGCGTACCCAGGTTTTGCGGGTTCTGGATCATGTCCAGGACCAGCACAAACAAAGGCTCGCCCCGTTTTTGGGCCAAATCAATGATGTCAGGCAGGCCGCTGTAGGGGTAACCGCTGGTCTCCAGGGCCACGCCCTGATGGCCTTCACCCAACGAATCCAACTGCTGCCGGTGAACTCTCGATACCGTTACCTTGCGTGCCTCCGCCAGTTGGAGAATTTCGGCCAGGCGGCCTTTCTCCTCCACCCCCTGAGCAATCATCAGGCGGAAGAGGTCCCTCCGGCGGGTACGCAGAACTTCATATACCGGGTTGCGCCCGGAAATCCACTCTTTCATTCCTGGTAACGCCAGCCGGTGCCCTCTTTGCTGTCCTCCAGGGTCACGCCCAATTCGGTCAAGCGGTTGCGGATCAGATCCGACATGGCCCACAGCTTCTGCTTGCGCATCTCGGCGCGAATTTCAATCAGCAGTTCAATGAACGGCGCGGCGGCCTGCGGTTTGCCTTCGTCGGTGATCAAACGCAGCCCAAACACGGCGCCCAGCTCGCGCAGCAGCGCCTGCCCCGCGGCCAGTTCAGCCTCCGTGGCGCCATCGGCGCGGGCCTGGTTGATGGCACGCACCAATTCAAACAGCGCCGCCAACCCACCGGATGTATTCAAGTCATCGTCCATCGCTTCGATGAAGGATGCTTTGCTGGCCTCGCCTTGCCTGGCCAGAGCCTGCCGGCCTTCTTCGCCCAACCCCTTGGCCCCGGGCAGGGCCGGGCGCAGGGCAGACTTGAGCCGGTCCAAGGCGCGCTCTGTTTGCTCCACCACCTCGTCGGTGTAGGTCAGCGGGTTGCGATACCCCGAGTTGAGCACCATCATGCGCAGCACGTCGCCGTCATGCTTAGTGAGGAACTCCTCAATGGTGACCAGATTGCCCAATGACTTGGACATCTTCTCGCCGCCAAACTGCAGCATGCCGTTGTGCACCCAATAGCGCGCAAAGGATTTTCCTGTGTAGCTCTCGGATTGAGCAATTTCGTTTTCGTGGTGCGGGAAGATCAAATCATTGCCGCCGCCATGAATATCAATTTGCTCGCCCAGGTGCGAAAGGTTCATAGCCGAGCACTCGATGTGCCAGCCGGGACGCCCCTGACTCCACGGGCTCTCCCAGAACGGCTCGCCCGCTTTGGCCGCTTTCCACAAGGCAAAATCCAACGGGCTTTCTTTGGCCTCTTCAATTTCTATGCGCGAGCCCGACTGCATATCTTCCAGTTTACGCCCCGATAGGCGACCGTAATCCTCGTCCTTGTTCACACGGAAGTACACGTCTCCGTTGGAAGCCGGGTAAGCATAACCCTTCTCAATCAACCCTTCGATCATGCGAATAATCTGCGGCATCTCTTGCGTGGCGCGCGGGTTGACCGTGGCAGGCAGGATATTCAGAGCCGCAATCTGCGCTTGAAACTCGGTGATATAGTTCTGCGCCAGCACAAAGGGGTCCATGCCCATCTGGTTGGCCCGGTTGATAATTTTGTCATCCACGTCGGTAAAATTGATCACCTGCCGCACCTCATACCCGCGATAGGTCAGGTAGCGGCGCAAGATATCAAACACCAGCGCGAACATGGCGTGGCCAATGTGGGCCTTGTTATAGACCGTCACACCGCACACGTACATGCGCACTTTGCCCGGTTCAATCGTCTCAAACAATTCCTTCTTGCGGCTCAAAGTGGAATATAACTTAATTGCCATACATCCCATTCCCTTCTAATAGTCTCTATCTGGGCGGGCAAAGATCATCCGCCCCGCTGCGGTTTGCAGCACTTTGGTCACCAGGACGTTCGTCTCCTGATCAATGTACTCTCGACCGTTTTCAATCACCACCATCGTCCCGTCATCCAGATAGCCGACCCCCTGTCCAGACTCCTTGCCTTCCTGGATGACGCGCACACATAACATTTCTCCGGGCAGCAGCACCGATTTGACCGCATTGGCCAGTTCGTTGATGTTCAAAATCGACACACCCTGCAGTTCAGCAATCCGGTTGAGATTGAAGTCGTTAGTCAATATCGGACAGCGCATCTGACGAGCCAGAATGACCAGCTTATCGTCCACCTCGCGCACCCCTTCCACGTCAATGTCGGTGATGCGCACAGGGATAGCAGGCTCTTTTTGCAGCGCCGCCAAAACCTCCATGCCTCGCCGTCCACGCTGACGGCGCAGGCTGTCGGGCGAATCGGCAATGTACTGCAATTCATTCAGCACAAAGCGCGGAATCAATAATGAACCCGGCAGAAAACCTGTCCGGGCAACATCCGCAATCCGCCCGTCAATGATCACGCTTGTATCCAGCAAAATGGTCCGCGATTCGGCCCAATTGGCCCCGCTAGGCTGCGAAGATTCCGCGGGTTGTCCCCCGCCCCGGCCAAAACTTTGGAAAATGGCAAACAAATCATCCTGACGCATCACAAAAACGGCGACCCCCAGGTAACCCATGAGAATCACGCCAAGGAAGGGCAGAATTTGTCCTAGCGGGGTAGGCAACAGCGAGAGCGGAAAAGCCAACAGCGCAGCAACACCCAAACCCACCGTCAAACCAAGCAGAGAAGAAAACAATGATTTCGCCGACACGCGCGCCATCTTTGCGCGCAGTGCCTTAATAGGACGGGTGGTGATGAGCGGGGTTAAGATGAGGCCGGCCAGCGCACCCACCATGCCGATCGTAAACGCATACTGCTCCACGGTAAAAGACACCATACTGGGACTCTTGGTGGCCATTTGGCCAAGGTACGAACCCCAATACACGCCGAGGACGGAGAATGCGATCATGCCAACCAGGCGCGCAATAAAATCAGCACTCATTCGATGTTCCTCCAGCAAGATGCCGCCCGGATGAAAGAGGGGTCTGGACGGTCACCTTTCGTAAATTGTTAACGTGCAGGAAGAGGATAAGTCCACCTGTATAAGGATGATAGCATGGGAGGGGAGGTTCGTCAATCAATCCGCAGGTCAAAAATCTCCATCCGCTCGTTGACAGTTTTCTCCCCCTATGATAAAATCTTGTCCGCCCTAGGCCCCCATCGTCTAGCGGCCCAGGACGGAGCCCTCTCAAGGCTCAAACAGGGGTTCGAGTCCCCTTGGGGGCACTTGAAATCTCGGAGAATTTCTCCGGGATTTTTGTTTTAACCTCTACAATCATCAAATCAATAGCATTATCAATCTTGACATATTAAAAACTAATTACTATAATAAACTTAATAGTAGATGGAAACGAAATCTTTGAAAGGAGCCGGAATGGTGGACTTATCCCAACACACCAAGAAATTCCAGAAAGAATTAAATTCGGGCATCTCGTCACTCATTTTACTGAGCGTTCTTAACCGAAGCAATGCGCCAATGTACGGTTATCAGATTGCAAAAATGCTGGAAGAGAGTGGTCCGGACATTCCCATGATGAAGCAGGGTACGCTGTACCCGGTGCTGCGGTCGCTGGAAGAAAACGGGCTGCTAGCGAGCATCGTCGAGCCGTCCGTGTCAGGGCCGCCGCGCAGGTATTACCAGATCACCGATGATGGGCGCGTGGCGCTTACAGAATGGGTAGAGATATGGCAGCAAACAAAGAAATATGTAGATTTGAATTTGAGAGGGCAGTGAAATGATGACAACTATCGAAGAATACCTTGAAGCATTAAAACGGGAAATGCAAGGCAGCGACGCCGCACTGATCCAAGATGCTCTGGCAGACGCTAGAGAGCACCTGGTCATGGCCCTAGAAGCTGCCCGCCAGGCCCCCAACTTCAGCAGCGACTCTGCGGCGTTACAAATCATCATCGAAGAATACGGCACACCGGAAGAAACCGCCTTGGCTTACAAAACCATTGAACGACGTCTCTCACCTCCGCCCGTTCAGAAAAAAGCCGAGCAATCCTTTTGGAAGCGCCTCTTCGGGGTTTATACCGACCCGCGCACCTGGGGCTCGCTCCTGTATATGTTCATTGCTTTCGTGACCGGCATCCTTTATTTCACCTGGGTTGTAACCGGCCTGAGCTTATCGGTGGGGCTGATGATCCTGATCATCGGCATCCCAATTGCCCTGGTGTTTTTACTGTCGGTGAAGGGTGTGGCCTTGCTGGAAGGCCGCCTGGTAGAAGCGCTGCTGGGCGAACGCATGCCTCGTCGCCCGCTGTTTTCACAGCCGGGTCTGGGCTTCATGCAGCGCTTCAAATCTTTGCTCGGCGACCAACAAACCTGGCTTTCCATGCTGTATATGTTCTTACAGCTTCCCATCGGCACCTTTTATTTTATCCTGGCCGTAACCCTAAACTCGCTTGGGCTGGCGCTGCTGGTGGCTCCGGTGTTCCAAATGATCACCAAGATTCCGATTATCTACCTTGGAAACGGCGGCATTCTGCTGCCCCCCTGGTTGTTAGTCCTGTGCATGTTTGGCGGGTTGGCGATATTGACTCTTTCCATGCACCTGGTGCGCGCCATCGGCGCTGTCCACGGACGCTACGCCAAACAATTGCTGGTAAGATAAAATGACGTTGAAACAGGATGTTTTCGTGGGTTTGACCCACGAAAACATCCTGTTTTGACAAATCTCTGGGCAATCTACCTGGCGATCAAAGTGAAAAATAAAAGGTAGCGCCCTTTTCCAATTCCGCCTCGACCCAGACAGATCCTCCATGCCGCCCTATGATCCGGCGCACCATAGCAAGCCCAATTCCGGTCCCCTCATATTCTTCATCTTTATGCAATCGCTGAAAAACGCCAAACAGCTTATCCGCGTAGCGCATATCAAACCCCACTCCATTATCTTTTATCATATATGCGCTGCTATGAGGGCGGGCAACATGGCCAATTTCGATGCGCGGCTTCTCGCGCTTACTTGAATACTTAATGGCATTCAGAATCAGATTAATCCATACCTGTTTGATCAGGGATCGATCCGCCTTGCACGGTGGCAGCGGCTCGACAATGATTTCCGCCTGGGTCACCGCATGATCGGCCCGTAAGTCACCCAGAATTTCATGCACAAGCTGATCCATATCAACATCTTCAACTTGCAATGTTTTTCGCCCAATGCGGGAAAAGTCCAATAAATCATTAATCAGATCACCCATCCGCCTGGTATTATGTTGGATTCGGTTCAGAAAATGGTGGGCTTCTTCTGACAAATCCGCCGCATACTCGTCGATCAGCAAACCCGAGAAGGAATCAATTGCGCGCAGCGGTGCGCGCAGATCATGTGAAATAGAATAGGAAAAAGACTCAAGTTCGCTGTTTGCCGCCTCCAATTGATGAGTGCGGGTGAGCACCTGTTCGGTGAGCCGCGAACCTTGCAGCGCACTGCTGATTTGCGCGCGCAAGTTTTCGTAGATCAAACCTTCCATTGGGCCAACCTCGAGAACCAAAAGTCCTAGAGGTTCGCCCTGAAAGTAGAGTGGTTCCACCACAAGGGGCGCGATAGGATGTATAGAATGGACAAGCTTGGGAATCAGTTGGCCGGTTGGAACTCGCTGTTCACCTGGCGGCAATTCTATGCGCTGACCATTGTCATTGGCAATAAGAACGCGCGACCACAGGGCTGGTTGGGTGGGATCTTCATATAATAAAAGGTAAAAACTCGGGAAGCCAAGCTCTGGCAGCCGTTTATAGAGAGTATCGATGAACAATTGCTCGCCAAACGATGTGATCAAGGTCTCCGATGTGCGCATAATTTTTTCAATTTGCTGTTCGATCTCGATCTTCTCACGAATATAAACGCGCTGGTGCACCTCTGTGATCAGCACGCGCGCCTGGTTAAACAAAGTTTCTCCCTGCCATCCAATACCGCCGTTGGAAGTCAACAGCTCCTGCTGCCGGAGCACCGAAATTGCATTTTGCCATGCAATTGCGTTGAAGTGTGTTTTCTGCGCCTGCACCAGAGATTGGCGCAGGGCAGAGAGAAATTGAGGTGTGTTTGTGGTTTTAAGGTCACTCTGGAAAAGCCTCGCCAGGTTCTCCAATTGCTCCAGCGGTATATTCAAGTCTTGCGCAACAGTGACCAAATCTGCTGGGGAGCCCATTTCGGGGATGGGCAGCGGACTCAAACCCGGCTCTACGTCACCCCTCAGGACAGTATTTGACAATGAAATGGATCTGGCAAGACAGCCGCACGACTCTCGGACAACCAATGGGGCGGGCATGGTCGATTGCACAGGTAAGCTCTGTCCATTGATCAAAGCCAGGAGCATTTCCGTCCCCTGCCGCCCTAACTCATAAAAGGACTGGTAGACCGTTGTGACGGCTGGAATGTTTGCCTGAGAGTCATCCACGCCATCAAATCCCACTACGGCAATATCTTCAGGCACGCGCAGCCCTCGCGCCTCAAGGGCTTTGATCACGCCCAACGCCATATAATCTGACGCGGCGACGATCGCGTCGATTTTTAGGGACGGTTTTTGCAACCATTCAGCAACCAGCGCATCGGTCATTTCTCTGGCGGTTGCCAGTTCGAACAACGAGTGCGCTTCATATTCTGGGTGGATGGGCAGGTCATAAGCGCTCAGTACATCCACGTAACCCCGATAACGTTCATCAGCGTCGGGATGACCGACAGGTCCGCGAACAATGGCGATGTTTCGACAATGATGGACCGTAATGAGATGCTCAACGGTTGAGTACACCCCTCGATAGTTATCAATCGACAGGTCAGGGTATTCCTTAAATCTTCCCCCAACGGTCACGATGGGTAAATTCTTGTATCGCTCAAAAATGGATGCACCCCGGTCAATGCCCGCACCCTCCGCAATTCCGGCGTACCAGACCAGCAGCCCATCTACATACCGGGCGTCAATCAAATCGAACAATACTTTAGATTGAGGGTCAAAAGGTGGAATGGAACCGAGGTTGATGGTTGGATAATAGACCAGGCGTGTTGCATTTTCCTGGGCTGCTTTCATAGCCCCCTGCCACAACTGGTTCTGCATAAAAGTGGCAAGGCCAGTGCCCAGCAAGCCTATGGTTTTCTGCCTGGCAAACCCTCCTATGCTCATGCGCATCCTTTTTCGGTCCAGTTGATAGCAATATGCCTAGAGCAGTTATTCCGGGCCTTTAGGAGGTTGCCGTGGCAGAACCACGCTAATTCCTAAAGAACGGTTCATCTTAACTAATTATATATTGCATTCTAGGGGGACTGATAGTTGATCTGCTTAAGAAATTCTGAGCAATTTTCTCCAAGATGGTTGTACTCGAGCATCCTAACTCCCCACAGGAGCTTCTCCTAATCTCGGTGAGGGCTCTCTAGGAGTTGGCGTGGTAGGTACCGAGCATCTGCTATAATGCTTTCAAATGGTAACTGCTCAGATGGTGAGGAAAGTTCCCGAATTTGAGGTGTGTGTGGGGTGCTTCGCACCCCACACACACCTCAAATTCGGGCCT